>JAJFFE010000186.1 GCA_021776775.1 Planctomycetota bacterium
GCTTTGCTCGAGCTGCGCTAGGATCCCTCGGACCTCTTGTCGTCGACTGTTCTTTCCTGCCATGATTGGCCTCCATTCATGGACGGCATTTCATGACAATCCCGAGCCCAAGTCAGCCATGCGGTTCTTTGCGTGCTTACGGTTCGGGATTGCTTGGGGCTGAGGGAGTGTTGACGGCGGATAGTGTGACCAGAAGGAGGCGTCATGCGGTTCACGCTACTCAGCGCAGTGATCGTTGTTCTCGGCTTCAGTGGCCAGTGTGGTGCACGTCAAGACTTTCAGTTCGTGGCGGAGTCAGTCACTGAGTATTTCGACGGGGAGACTGGCGAGGGCACTCTGAGCCAAGTGATCAGCATCGTCGAGTTGCCGTCGACCGGGAGCGTGCATCCGAGCTCTGGCTTCTCGATGGCGTTCGAATACGACGGGATGGCTTTGAACGCTGTTGACGTTGTGCCCTACGACTGGCTAGCCACCGTTTGTGGGGGCGGTCCGGAGTTCTTCGACGTTCAGTTTGCGGTTGGTGGTTGTGATTCGGGAGTCACCGTCAGTGTTGTGTATGGGTTTTTCTGTACCGCGACGATCGACCATACGATTTACACCGAGTCCTTGCTGGTAACCTACCAGGCGGATTCTTCGGTTACCGCGGGGGCTTCTTCGCCCGTCGTCGCCGAGTTTACGTTTGGTGATAGCTGCGGTTTCCCTCCGATTCAGAATGTTGTCGTTCATGGGGGGGCCTCTGTCTTTCCCACCTTCGTCGACGCAACGCTGACCATGCTGCCGATTGTACCGGTGGAGTATGTATCGGGAGACTGTAACGGAGACGGGAGCGTGGACCTTGCAGATCCGATCTGGTCGTGGGCGGAGCTATTCGAGCGGGGGCCGGCTGCTCTTTGCGTCCAATCGTGTGACGCCAACGGTGATTCTGTCTACGACATTTCTGACTCAATCTTTCTGCTCTCTTATCTATTCCAGGGCGGCGCACCCCCTGTGGCTCCGTTCCCGCAATGCGCAAGCGATCTAGATCCCGTTCTCGGTTGTATCGCGTATTCCAGTTGTCTTTAGCCAGAGCTGTTCATTATTCGAGCCGAGGTGGGGTGTCCTCTTGGGGAGTGCGGCGGCGCTTCTTCGGGGCCTTCGACGACTTCGCCGGACCAAGGGCCCGTACAGGGCTTGGGCTAAATCGTCGCCCTTTCGAGGTCCCAAGTCTGTGTCGGAGCGGTGTCGTGCGGCGAGCCGGCAGAGGCTGAGCCTTACGCGAATCCCTTCACTAATCACTCATCCCAGACCTACCTGGGCGCCCTAATCGTCGCGCACGGTTGCCGCAACCATTGGGTTGTCTACGCCGAAATCACATCCTGCGCGGCTTCGCCTAATGAGCATCCCGGCTAGAATGGCGGCTTGAATCTAGTCAATCCACGAAGGGACTCGAATGCGCAGTTGGATGTTGTTCTTGATTTGTTTTGTTGGCGTCGCGACCACTGCTTGCACGAAGTCTGAACCGGGCGTCGGATCGGACGGTGTCGCCAAGTCATTCTCTGGTCCGACAATTCCGGTTGGTGTTCAAGGGATCGTCGCGATAGGGGACGTGAAGAGCTTCTTCAATGGTGTTGGCAAGGTCGCCGCTACGATCGAGCCGAGTTTGACTGGCGAGGGACTTCGCAACCAACTCGGCATGATGGTCGGGGACGTCGGTCTGGAGGCGTTCAGCGGCGGAGTTGCGGTGCTCGTGCTCGGACCCAATGAGTACGTGTTGCTGGCGCCGATGAAGACTGGCGCCGGCGATGGCTACGCCCAGATGGCTCAGTCTTTCGGGCTCCAAACAAAGCGGGACTCCGACTGGTTCGCCGCGGGCACGACGCCCGAAACGTTGGACACTGCTCTTGGGATGAAGGCCTCCGTCGAAAGTCATCTCGCTTCGTGTGGCTCGAAGTTCCAGATTGCTGGTCGGGTAGCGGAGCTGATCGACCCGTTCGACTCGCGGATTCAGTTGATGATGGGGTCGCTCGGCCAGTTCGTTTCCGAATCTGGGGCGGACACTCCTGACCTGACGACGAAGATTCTAGAGGTGGAGCTCAGGGCGTTCTACTCCGTTCTCAAGCAGATGGAGTCGCTCGAGATCAACATCGACCTCGGATCGACTGGGCTCACATTTGAGTCGAACTTTTCCGCGGTCGCCGGCAGTGAGCTAGCGAAGTTCTTGGGCAAGAACACGAAGCCAATCGACAACTCCTTGTTCGCCAAGATTCCTGGTGGTGCTGCGGTCCGAGTTGGCTTTAATCTGGATCCGAAGTCGGTCACCGGGATGTTGTTGAGCGAGGTTAACGCAGCATTGGCCGTGATGAACTACGACAGCAAGGGAATTAGCGAGTCTCTCACGTGGATGGATAGCATCGCCGAGGTATACGGGCGTGAATTCGTGGCAGCCATGATGCTTCCCGGCAAGGAGCTCATGAGCGTCGCTGCTTTGTGGCGTGTCGACGACGCAGAGAAGTTGTTCTCGCTCTTCGAGGGTATGGAGAAGGACTTCAAAGACGGCGGTCCCGCTAGCGCGCTGAATCGAGAAATGGGCCAAGAAGTCGAATACGAATTCACCCGTGACTCGAGAGAGAGTGGTGGCGTCGCCGTGCATAAGGTCTCTATGGTGGTTGACTCGAGCGCGGCGGTCCCGCCCGAGCAAGCCGCAATGGTAAAGGAGCTGTTTGGCGACTTCGTTTATGAGTTTTCTTCGCTTGACTCGGGGCTCGTCGCGATGTCGATGGGGTCAGGGTCAGTCGATGACCTGATCGCAGGAAAGAGCGACGGGACCGCCTTGCAGGCCGTCGCGGACTTTGGCCCCAGCGGGATCGGATACGGAGACTTTCATCTTGATCGCGTACTCGAGGCGTCCATACCTATGGTGAAAGCGGCCGGGGGAGATCCCAGCATGCCTCTCGAGGACGTCGCCGCGATGTTTCGAGGCGCGAGTCCGATCACGTTCGCAGTGTTCAGTGGAGGTCAGAGTGGTCGTGTCTCGTTCCGCTTTCCTGCTGACTTGATCTCGAAGTTGGCAATGGCGGCTATGAGTGCCGTGCCGAGTGGTGAACCGAAGTAGCAGCCCGAACTTAGTTCAGAGGCAAGATACGATTGAGGGCTTCCAGATCCGCGGGATCGAGGAGGCCCTTGTTCTGCCTCAGGAAGACTCGCGCCGCGTCGACTCCGTCCGTCTCGAGCGTCGTACGAATTTTACGCTCCAAGATTTCGCGGACTTGATCCTGATCTGCTCTGGCGCGATCCGGCTGTCCGGTTTCTCTGTAGATCCTTGCTCTGTTGCGCAAGTGAGATGCACGGTCGTGTATGACCTGATCGTATTGCGGATGGTCTTCGGCGGTGTTGATCACACGGGTGAACTCCGGAAGGGCGCCACGTATGTCACCCGTCATGGCTTTGGCTAGTCCTATGAAGGGAGCAAGGGTGACGTCGTCAGGTTGAGCTCGCACCAGTGCGGCCAGTATCGGTAACGCTGCAGTCGGACGTCCCAAGTACATGAGTGATTCTGCGCGTGTACGAAGGAAGTCTGCGCTGTTTGCGTATTGCGACTTCTGGAGCCACGCATCGGACACGCTGAGTGCTTTGCGAACTCGCTCGAGGTTCTCGTGCGGGGTGTTGGCTCGATCCAGGTAGACGCGGGCCAACGCGATCGCGGACGCGTAGTTTCTTGCAATCGCATGACGTCGTTCGGCGTGTTGGGTCCAAGCGTCAAGGTTCCCACGGGCTCTCTCCACCAGGGACAAGTTTTCGTACGCGATAGCGTTGGGCTCGTAAATTTCAATCGATCTCTCGATGGAGGTCGCGGCTTGATCGAGCAGATTCTCTCGTTGCGCGGGATCCGTTGTGCGCTTCGCTAGAAGGAAGAGTTCGTGACCGTACTTCTCATGCCCCTTCGCACTTTTCGGTTGGACGCGTTGGATTGCCTCGGAGATCGATAACTCCGTGCGCCACTCCCACGCCCGCACCATGAACAATGAGCCACCGCTTAAGAGTGAGGCTGCGACTGCCCACGGCAAGGCTCGCTGCAAGCTGGGCCAAGGCAGCGCGGTCAAGATCCCGGCGGTTGCGAGGCATAGCCCTGCGCTAGGGGCAAACAGAAGCCGCTCGCCGAAGATCGTTCCCGTTGGAAAGAGTACGTTCGCAATGATGAGAAGCGGAAGCACGTAGAGTGCGATGCCGACACCGATCAATCGATGCTCGGGCGAGTTCAATCGGCTCGACTGGACCATCCTCGCGGCTAGGTAGAGCAGTCCGGCGAGCACCAAGCCTCCGGCGATCGCGCCAAAGGAGAGCAGGGAAGAAGTCGGCTCGATAGCAGCCAGGGAATAGTCTGCACTCAGTGGCCAGGGGGCGACGCTCTTGGCGTGATATCGCAGCGATACTTCGAGCGCCCCCGCGACGCGATCAACGGTGCTGCGCTCAGCGAGAACGTTGTTGAGCGGCAGCGTTGGCTCTGCTTCTCCTTCGATCGCGACAGTGCGAAGTGCGATCCACGCCACGAGTACCACGCCTACACCAACCCACAGCGGTAGTCGCTTTCGATTCCCGCGTGCCCACCGCGCTACGATGTTAGTGCCGGTCGAGCACGGCTCGAACAGCGGCAGAAGGGCGAGTGCCGCAGCAGATGCGATGGCGCTCTCTTTCGAGAATAGACCGATCGAGAGTGACGCGGTGCCCCACAATACACTAGTCCTCGTCGACGCTTCACGGGCCGCAATCAACAGCCCAACCCCTCCGATGAGTGCCAGGAGTTCGGCTCGACCGACGAGGTTGGCGACCGGCTCGGAGTGGATGGGATGCGCGGCGAACAGTACGCCGGCGGCCACAGCTATCGCGTGCCGGGCTCCGAGCGACCGCGCTAGTGTTCCCAGAAGACCGCTGACCAATGCGTAGAGCACCGCGTTGACCAAGTGATACGGCCAAGCTGTTTGCCCGAAAAGATTTCGTTCTATCCCGAAGCTGATCAATGTCACGGGTCGGTAGAGGCCCCCGTTGGCGAACTCGCCCCAGTAGTTGTCGAGGAACAACGCGGGCAGCTTTGACCACGAGTCCAATCGTCCGTTTTCCAAGACGATGTGTTTGGAGTCGAAGACGAACGACCCGCCAAGAGTTGCGCAGCCCAACGCGAAAGCGCACGCGGCCGGCACCCAGAACTCTGGCCGCCTTACGAAAGTAGAAAATGCGGTATGGGTCATGAGCGCTCGGTTGCTGTCTTCGTTTGGAGTCTCATTGGTTCGCCCGATAGTTACCGATCGCCAGCTTGCTAGCTGGTGGTACGTCGAACACGCTGCGGTTTCGCGCCTTCGACTCGCTCGATCAGGCCGCGTGCTTCGAGGTCGAGTTTGATGGTCGTCACATGCCACATGATGGATCCACCTCCCGGTAGCGTCTGATTGGGAAGCTGCTCCATGACCAAGTCGGGGAGGTCACCGAATGGGACGCCTGACTTCGATCGGGGGATCACCGCAAGCAAGGCTCGTCGCGTCGCGTCGTAACGCTCTTTGTTGACGCGAGTCACGCCGGTCCCGGGCTTCGGGTTGAGCGCTTCTATGGTGTCCATCGCGAAGTGGTTTCCAGTTGTTGCGCCGGGAATTCCTCGATCGATACTGTTCGTTCCAACGCGTAGATTTTGAACCGGTGGGCCGAGATTCTCAAGCGCGAGATAGGCGGAGAGCCGATTAGCGGAACGTTGGCTCGAGAACCGTGCGGATATTCTCCTGGGCACGCTCTGCGCCCCATATGTTGGGTGCCAGGCACGGGCTGCCGAGGTGGTCCCAAGTCCACGGACCGTCCAAAGTCGGCGCCGTCATGGAGGCGACCAGTTCGCAGTTGCCGAGGCCGCCGGATAACGTGCCGAGAATGAACGGTTGGAACACCGTCATGAACATGCGGAAGCAACCGCCCGGTTCTTGCACCAAGATCATGGGACTCAGTGAACCGTTACCGAGTTGAGCGACGGTTCGATGGCTCGCGCTGCCTCCCACTCCATCGATCTCGTGATAGAGTTCGAGCTCGTCGCCGACGATCCGGCGGATTCGGCTCGTGGCCCATCCATCTAGCGTGGTCCCGTTGCGAATGACGAGCGCTGCGTCGACGTCGAACGCGCTAGCGTCGGTCACGGTGAGGAACCGTCCGTTGACCGCGGTCCAGCCGCGCACCTTCAGGGGGTCGGTCTGAATGACCGGGTTGTTCGTGTTCTCGACCCAGTTGAGGAGGTCGGGTGAGGTTGCGTGACCGACGTTCCAGCCACCGGGGCCGAACTCTGTTTCCTTCTCGTGATAGCCCGAGAAGTACAGATTCCACAGCTGCGTTTCGGCGTCGAACCAGACCAGGGGGTCGCAAACCCCGTCGTCTTTCCAGTCCCCGAGTTGTGACTCAGCCAAGACGGCACCGTCGATCTGCGGACCGTCCTCGCGTAGCCACGGTCCGCTGGGAGCGGGGGAGGTGAAGAGAAACATGCGATGAACTTCGGTCCCGACGATCTCCGCGCACGCCAGAACCTTCCAGCGTCTGTCGGGGTCAGCGTCATTCACGTCTTCGATGACGAACGGGCCGGTGAGAACGTCGTAGTCCACACCACCGTTTGGAAGCAGTGATCTAGAAAGAACAGGGTTTGCCGCATCTGGCGTCCACGGTCCAGCGGGTGAATCGGATGACGCGACCCCCACCTCCGAAGCATCGGTGGAGTCGAACCCCTCGTAGAAGAGGTAGTACATCCCGTCCACTGCATGCATCACGTTCTTCTTGCGGATGCCTCCCTCGTTCCACGAACCCACGGGCCCGCCGGCGAGCATGACCTCGCCCCGTCCATCGGGCAGGAACTGAGTTGCGTACGATCTATGATGTCGGAGCGTGTAGTCGGTCGCCACTGAGCCCCGTGCGTTCGTGTATCCGTGCCGCGTTTGACCGGTCTCCACTCGTACCCAGTCGATCTCGTACTGGCCCGCATGAGCGGTCGAGTGACGATCGCCGATCGTAAGCCACAAGTCCTCGCTCGAAGCGAGACCCCCCGCCTCGTCGAAGGTCACCCAGTCTGACAGTGCGTTCATTGCAAGGCCATGTGAAGGGTCACCGATCGACGTTCCTTCCCGGTGCTGCGAGAAGAACCGAAAGCGACCCAACTCTCCGTCGAGTTCGAGACCGACCACGTACCAATCAGAGTTCGGCCCAAATCGGATGGCTGTGACCGCTTCGCCGGTTGCTGCCCAACTGTTGACCGGCTCGCCCTGCCAGTAGAGTCCACCGGGCACACCAAGTGGATCATGACGGAAACGGATCGAGGCGGTGATCCCTGAATTGTCGAGCGAGATTCCACCGAGACGCTGATCGTCGAGTAGTGCGCTACCAGCGACCTCCGGCGCGCCGCCTTCGGTTCGCCAGAGTCCGATCAAGTCCGGCAGGTTCAAGCCGCTAGACCCGCGCACGGCGAACATCCAAATCTGCGATACGCTTCGGTCGATCGAATTGACCGGATGTAGGAACGCAGCGTCAGTTGTGGAGGGCGCGTCGAAGATCACGGTGCTATCGCCAGATAGCGAAGCGGATCCTGCACCCCAGCTCTTGATGGTCCACTGCGTGACGTCGATCGCAGATTGGTCGAAGTGGTCGAGGCGTCGATCAGCCGGAGGCGCGATGGTTAGCGTGACGGTGCCGGTCGTGGTCAGCGTTCCGTCCGATGCGATGTACGTGAAGGAGTCTTCGAGCTCGGGGCTGCCGTCGTGTTGGTATTCGAAACTTCCGTCGGCGAACAACGAGATGGTTCCGCGAGACGGATCGGTGGAGATCGCGGCTGTGATCGAGTCGCCATCGGGATCGACGTCGTTGGACAACACCCCCAAACCGACGCCCACTGATCTGAGGCAAGAGCGTGTGATCGTGTACTCGTCATCGATTACCACTGGTGGGTTGTCGGCACTGAGGACGTCTACCACGAAACTCTGGTCGGTGAACAAGCCGGCAGCGTCCGTCGCTCTAATGGCGAAGTCAGCGGTGCCCGCGGCGCCCGACGTCCAAGTCAACTCGCCGAGTGCTTCGTCGAGCAACGCCCCGACGGGTGCGATCAGTAGGGTGTACACGGCCGAGTCTTGAGGGTCTCTGTCGCTAATCTCGATCGAGTACTCGAATGTTTCTCCCTCGAGAACGGTCGCCGTGGGGATTGAGACGAACGTCGGTGCCGTGGGGGCTCCGCAGCCGGCCACCGGTCCAAGGCAGTCGTGACTATCAAGTGTGGGGTCGATACCGCATTCGAAGAATGGAAACGGTAACGGGGGGCCACCCGAGAAGAGCCACGCCAAGAGGCTGACCGGGTCTGAGATGTCGAGCGCTCCATCGTCATTCGAATCACATGAATCGGTGCATACCGAAGTCCAACCCGTGAACAGCACATTGAGGCTGAAGATAGCGTCGGAGATATCGGGCGCGCCGTCGCTGTTACAGTCCCCGCGTACGAACGTGGATACTTGTCCACGAGTCGATCCGCAGAGTGCCGCAACGCAGCACACGATCGCGATGAGGCTTCGCAGTTTGCACGTGTTCATTTTGTTCCAGAGGTCGCGGCCCATTGTCGTCTCGTCTCGATGGTACCATCCCATCGAGGCCGCCGTCACGACTCGGAAGTTTGCGTTTGGTATGAGCTTCGACCGCTCGCCTCGGGCCCTTCTGTCCGGGAGAGAACGATGCGGTATCGACTTGTCGTAGCCATCGCTGGTGTCGGTGTTTCCGGTGCGAATCATCGGCTCGTGTCGAATTCTCAGACGGTCTCGGGCAGCCAGAAATGGTAGTAGTTCTCGACCTGCTCTATCTCGTAACCGCAATTCTCGTAGAGTCGCCGGGCGCCCGTGTTCGCACCTTGTGTGACGACTTGGGCCGTGCTCAATCCTCGTTGTCGCGCCCAATGATGAGTCGCGTCCATGAGGCGGGTTCCGTGCGCTCGTCCGCGGTGGCGGGCATCGACGGCGATGAGTCCCACATCGCTTCTCCCGTTCTTCTCAGCTACGGTAGCCATGCCCACAATGGAGTTCTCGTCGCGAACAACGAAGGTCGCATCGGCGATTCGCCCAGCAACGGAGTTGGCGATCCACCGGCGGTAGAGTGTGTCGCCAACATCTCGGGGCACAGAAGGGTCGACGCGGAAGCGCGACTGCTCGGCGCTGGCGATGGCGAGTGATTCCAGCTCGGCGTTGGCCGTATCCTCCTCGTAGGTCTCAACGCCCGGAGGCCACGGCTCGACGGCCGGCTCCAACGGGCGGAAGAACGTCGTTCGTCGATCGACGAGGAACCCGCCGACCGAGTTGGCGGCGGCGTCGTTTTCCTCGGTCGGCGCACAGGGCCAATAGACGAGACGAACCGACGACGCTCGAAGTTGGTCGAGAGCCGTTCGCAACCGAGAGGCGCTGGCTGAAGGGGCGTCGAGAATGGCAACACCGTGACCAAAAAGCTCGGTGTCGAACTCGAGTCGTCGCACAGGTATTGAGTCGTTCATTCCGAAATCGTACCGTCGTCGGCCTTCCCTTGACCACGGATTCGCGGACACTAGCCCGGAGTAGGAGGCGCACATGACGGGACTCTCGTTCGTAGTCACCCTTTGCGGTGTCTTGCTCGTTCAGTTTGCAGACTCGAGGTCAGAACCCATGGTGCCAGAGCCGGCGCGGGAAGCGCGCCTCTACGTGCTGAACAAGGCCGATGCAAGCGTCTCGATCATCGACCCGAAGAGTCGCAAGGAAGTGAAGACCGTCAAGGTTGGCGAAGGCCCACACGAGGCGGCAACTTCACCCGACGGTCGGTGGGTGGTCGTTTGCAACTACGGTGATCGGACCCCGGGAAGTTCGCTCAGCGTGATCGATACCCACACCCAAGAAGTCGCGAAGGTCATCGAACTCGGCGCCTACCACCGTCCACACGGCATCAAGTTTCTCCCGGGGCAGTTGCGATTCATCGTGACCGCGGAAGTCGAGAAGAAGTTGCTGATCGTGGACCTCGCCACGTGGAAGGTCGAGGCAGCCATCGATACGGGGCAGAACATCTCGCACATGGCCGCGTTGTCGTCCGACGCCAAGCGCGCGTTCGTCGCCAATATCGGCAGCGGTTCGGTGAGTGTGATCGACCTCGAGTCGCGCGAGCTGTTGAAGATCGTCGAGACCGGAGCGGGCGCCGAGGGAATCTGCTCGGTCCCCACGACGCGTGAAATATGGGTGACCAACCGCGCCGCCAACACGGTTTCGGTGATCGACGAGGTCAAGCTGACCGTGGTCGCGACGTTGAAGTGTCCAAAGTTCCCGATCCGCGCGGAGATCTTGCCCGATCAGGCGCACGTGCTCGTGTCGTGCGCCGAGAGCGCAGACCTGGCGGTGTTTCGAGTGTCGGACCGCAAGGTTGCGCGTCGCATTGCCATGCCGAAGTCCCCGAAGGAAACCGATCCCCGTCGTCGTCGACTCATGCGATTCGGGGACAGTTCGGTCCCCATCGGCATCTTGGTCGAACCCGATGGTAAGCGCGCCTACATTGCCAACACGTTCTCCGACATCGTATCTGTCGTCGACCTCGAAGCGTGGAAAGTTGTGGGGAGCCTGAAGGCAGGTGCCGAGCCCGATGGGCTCGCGTGGGTGCCGGGCCTCTAGCCCGGACTATTCATCAGGCGGAGTCGTTATGCGCCCGAAAGGGCGCCAATCGTACCCAGCGCGGACAGCGGAGGACAATCGAGGGATGATCAACGGAACACAGGCTGCGATTCCCGTGAAGATCCAGGCACGACGCCGCAGTCGACCTAGTGGTCTTCAAGAAGGAGTAACGCAGAGATTCGCGGGAAGCGCAGCCTG
>JAJFFE010000187.1 GCA_021776775.1 Planctomycetota bacterium
TTGATGTCCGCGTCGGTCACGGCTTCAGCGAGAAACGCCGGTTCGTCGCCCGGCGCTGCGCTACGGCCGAGTAACACGAAGTGCGGCCGCGCCGCGCGGGCGAGTGCTAGGCACGCCGATGCGGTGACGCCGCGTGCGCCCCCGGTCACCAGTACGGTATCGCCTTTGTCGATCGGAAGTTTGCGAGTCGTCGTTGCGGTATCGCGCGTCAGCTCGATCGTCCAACGTTGTCCGGACGGATCGATGCCGAGTTCGGCGGGACCGCCGCTCAGGAGTTCGTCGACCAGCATCGTCGCGATCTTGGCCGAAGCCGATACCGGAACGTCGAACGCGCGACAGCTGACGTCGTCCCACTCTCGACGCGCGGTCTTGGCCAAGCCGGCCCAGCCGCCTTGGATGGCGTTCGTGCCCGAGCCGTCGAGCCCGAAACTGCCGCCTTGCCGCGACACTGTGGCAAACAGGATCAGCGAGTGGTCGTCGTTGCGGCACAACGAGGCGACGGCCAGCGCCGCGCGCATTTCGTCGTGTCCCTCGCTCGCGAGGAGGATAACTCCGTCGCTCGTGACGCTCTCGACCTTCGCGGCTTCGGCTGTTGTTACGGTCAGTCCACGGCCTTCGAGTTCGGTAGCCAAGCAGGATCGAATGGTCTCGTCGGGGCCGACGAGAAGAATCGAGCGCACACCCGGCAACAACTCCGTCGAGGGGACCGCTTCGACCAACGTCGGAATCCACCGTTGGACGTCGGTTACGGCGCTGGACTCGACCGCTGCCGCGTCAAAAGGGCGGGGGGTGCGCTCCGATCCGGTGACGGCGGCGGCCGGGGTCGCTACCGCTGGCGCCGAAGTGGCCGGAGTCGCGGCGGCCGGAGTCGTAGCAGCCGGAGCAGTAGCAGCCGGAGCAGTAGCAGCGGCAAAGTGCTCGAGGACTGACGCGAGCGTTCGCAGTTGTCCTAGTTGCTCGGCGTCGACGCTAGGCAGGTCGGGACGCCGTTCTTGAACCGCCGACAAGATCTCGACTCGCTTGATCGAGTCGATCCCGAGATCGGCTTCGAGCTCCATCTCCAACGACAGCATTTCGGTCGGGTAGCCGGTCTTCTCCGCGACGACGTCGAGCAGCGTGACGCTCAGGTCGGATGCCTCCGAAGGCACAACTACGACCGGGCTCGCGACCGGTGACGTGGACACGGCGGCGGCATCGGCTCCCAGGAACTCGGTGATCTCGCGCAACGTGGAGAGCGTGCCAAGGTGTTCGGCAGAGACGGTGGGAGCGTCGGGAAGACGCTCTTGAACCGCGGACAAGATTTCGACCCGCTTGATGGAATCGATACCGAGGTCCGCTTCGAGCTCCATGTCAAGTTCGAGCATCTCCGTCGGGTAGCCGGTCTTCTCGGCCACGACTTCGATCAGCGTATCGATCAAGACACTGTTCGCGGGCGCGGGGGCGGCCGGCGTCGCCGGAGCGGCACTAGAGTCCAACGGTCGGCCGAGGATTCCGACGACGTCCCGTAGCGACACGAGTTGCCCGAGCTCATCGGCGGCCACCGATCGAACCGACGGAATGCGTTCTTGAACCGCGGAGAGAATTTCGACGCGCTTGATCGAGTCGATGCCGAGGTCCGCTTCGAGTTCCATGTCGAGTTCGAGCATCTCCGTCGGGTAGCCGGTCTTCTCGGCGACGATCTCCAGCACGGTATCCGCATCGACTGCCGGTGCGACCGTTCCCGAAGGTGCACTGTCTTCCATGGCGAAAACACCGGCGAGTCGGTTACCCGGCGACGGTGGTGCCGACGGAGTCATGCGACTCTCGATGGCCGCGGGGGTCGGCTCGGGCTGAGGGACTACTGGCGCTGGCGAAGTCGGCGCGATCGGTGCTTGCGTAACAGGCGCGGGGGCCGGCTGGGTTGCCGTCGCCGGTGCGTGTCCGACCAATTCGCTGGGACGCGGGCTCGGAGCGAGACCGTGTGCGAGTCGTTGTTGCTCTTCGACCAACCGCACGAAGCTGTCCTGCGCCCGTCGTTGTCCGTCGAGGAACTGGCGGTGGAGTTCGGCCGTCTCGCTCTGCAGTTCGCGCAACGCTTGCAGGCCGTCGTTCAGCATGCGGGCAGCGTCTGGCGACGCATTCGGTGCGGGCTTCGGGTTCACGGTCGTCTCTTTCGCGGTCATGGTCATCGTCGAAGGTACTGGGTGGGATGCGGCCGTGGGCGAAGGATCGCCCGATGCAAACAACGGCGCTGGTGTTCGTGGCGTTGACGACACTGTCTCGGCCGTCGCGTGATGCGGCGTGATCGCCGTCGATCGCTTCGGTGAGGCGGCGCCACGCTGCTCGGTTGGAGTGTGTCCGGCAACAGCGCTCGGCGGTCGGGCTGACTCGGCGGTGGAGCGCGGTCGGCTCGGCCGTTTTTGGCGATAGTTCGCGCCGGTCAACGGAACCGTGAAGCGCGGGCGCTTCGGCGTCTTGCTTTCGTCGTAGCTTTCGATTTCGGGAGCCCACTGCGAGAGATCGACGCCGTGTCCGAGCGCGGCGACCGAAGCGAGCAATCGAGCGAGATCAGCGACGCCGCTGCGTTTGCCTTGAGATGCGTCGAGCGCGAAGAAGCGCGGCACGGCGTCACCGTCGCTGCGGCTCTCGCTCTCGACAATAGCGCGCACCATCCCGGTGACTTTGGAGCCGGGCCCGACCTCGATGAACGTCGAGATCCCGTCGCGTTGCATGCGTCGAATCATCTCGACGAACTCGACGGGGCGCGCGAGTTGGCCGGCGAGCATCGCCCGCACGTCCTTGGTCTTCTTGGGGTAAGGCGCCGCGGAGCTGTTCGCGTAGACCGGCTTGTCTGCATCGGCGAAGCGAACCTTGTCGAGGATCTCTCTAAAAGGAGTCTCCGCGTCAGCGACGAACTTACTGTGAAACGCGGCCGAGACTGTGAGTTTGCGCGCTCGAAGCCCCGACTTCTCGCATGCCTCGGCGGCGCGATCGATGTCGAACGTCGCCCCGGACAGCACGGTCTGTCGCGGCGTGTTCTTGTTGGCCACGACCAGGTCGAGACCCTCGCGTCTGACCATCGCCAGCGCTTCGTCTTCGGTTCCTTGAATGGCGATCATGCTGCCGCGATCGCCACGACCCGCCGCCATCAGTCGACCGCGGAAGTTCGCCAGCTGATGAAAGTCAGTTTCACTGAGGCGACCGGCGGCGTGCAGCGCGGTGAGTTCGCCAAAGCTGTGACCGGCAAACGCTTCCGCCTCGAGCCCAAACTTTCGGAGTACGGCGAGCGCACCGGCGCTCACGGCACCGATCGCTGGCTGCGCCCGTTGGGTGCTTCGCAAGAAGCGGGTCTGATCGCTGCGCGCGTCGTCCCGAAACACCGGGCGCGGATAGATCGCATCGCTCAGTCGCGGCGCCCGGTCTTCCTCGATCGCCGAGTCTGGTCCATCTCCGTTCCAGTACGCGACGTCACCCGCTTCGAGTGCGCCACGGAAGGTTGGGAACGAGCAGGCGAGGTCCTTGAGCATGTCTGGGTATTGCGCGCCTTGTCCCGGGAAGACGAATCCGAGCCGTCGAGTGGATCGACCCGAACCGTACGCAACGCCTTCCGGCGTCGTCCAGAACTCGGCGTCGCCGCGCGATTGCAACATGGCGGCGGCGCCGCGAACCAACGTGGCAATGTTGGTCGTGTCCCGTTCGATCGGAAGGACGATCCGACACGGTGCGTCCGCCTTGAACTCTCGCCGCGCCAAGGCTGCGCGTGCGCGAAGCTCCTGCCAACTCCACTCCCGCGCTTTCTGCCACTCGAGAACTCGCGCGCGCAATCGGTCAGCAGAGACGTCTGATAACGCGACCAACTCGACGGTGCCGTCGAACGACGTGGGATGGTCGGCGTGGACAGCCTCTTCGAGCACGCAGTGGAAGTTGCTGCCGCCAAATCCGAACGCACTCAACGCGGCGCGTCGCGGGTGATCCGGATGGCGCAGCCACGGTCGCTTCGACGTGTTGAGGTAAAAGGGCGATTGTCCGGGCGTCAGCTCTTCGAGCGGCTGCTCGACTTTAATGGTCGGTGGCAACACTTCGTGGTGGAGCGCGAGTGATGTCTTGATCAACCCGGCGATTCCCGCGGCGGCCTTGGTGTGGCCAATTTGCGATTTCACGCTACCGAGCGCGCACCACTCGCCGTCACTCTTCGCTTCGCGGTACACCTTGGACAGACCGCGCACTTCGGTGGCGTCGCCGACCGCGGTACCGGTGCCGTGCGCTTCGACGAGTTCGATCGTGTCCGCGGTGATCCCGGCGTTCTCATAGGCGCGTCGCAACGCCTTCGCTTGGCCGTCGGAGTTCGGCGCGTAGATCGCGTTGCCCTTGCCGTCGCTCGACGATCCCAGCCCTCGAACGACGGAGTAGATGCGATCGCCGTCGCGTTCTGCGTCTTCGAGTCGCTTGAGAACTACGATTCCGACCCCTTCCCCGAGCGTCGTCCCGTCGCAGTCCTTGGCGAACGGTCGCGCGTGTCCGCTCGGTGAGAGGGCGGGCGTCTTGGAGAAGCACATGTACATGAAGATATCGTTGAACGTGTCGACTCCTCCGGTGACCACCACATCCGACCGCCCGGACTCGAGTTCGAGCGCGGCGAGGTGGAGGGCCGACAGTGAACTCGCGCAGGCGGCGTCGACGACGCAGTTGGTACCTCCGAGGTCGAGGCGGTTGGCCACACGACCGGCGACGACGTTACCGAGCAAGCCGGGGAACGACGCTTCTTGCCAGTCGACGTAACCGTCGGAGATTCGCGCCACGACGTCGTCTGCTGTTTGCGGATCGACGCCCGCGTCTTCGAGGGCGCGTCGCCACAACGGGTGTCCAAGACGGGCGCCGAGCGGAATCACCAACTCGAGCGTTCCCGTCACGCCCAAGATCACACTGACGCGATCGCGGTCGACGGGCTTGCGCAGTTCGCCATCCTTGGCGGGCTTGCCAGTATCCCCGATTCCGGCATCGATGAGCGCGTCACGCGCAGCGACCATGGCCAACAGCTGCGCCGTGTCGGTCGCTTCGATGGCGTTGGGTGCGATGCCGAATTCGAGCGGATCGAAGTCGAGCGGGGAGAGGAAACCACCGCGCGTCCCGTAGGTGTGGTCGGGCGTCTTCGGGTCGGAAGCGAAATACTCTCCGTGCGACCAGTGCGTCGCCGGAATGTCAGAGATCGCATCGACGCCATCGCGAACGTTGACCCAGTAGTCGTTCAGGTCGTTCGCCTTTGGGAAGCGGCACGCGATCCCGACGATGGCCAGTGGGGTGGCCGGGGGTGTCGTCGACTCTCCAGCTTTACTGGATCGATTGCGCGGTTCGTTCATACCCGGGTTCCTTCGAGGAGTGGCAAGAGTTCTTCGTTGGGCAAGGGTCGCAACTGCATTGCGTCGCGCGGCAGGGCCGCACCTTGTGAACGCAGGAGTCGGTGTCGTTCGGCCAGCGCTGCGCCGAACATGATGTTGTGCGCAACCGAGACGACTTGGCGCGCCGCCGCCGGTTGCAAGAAGGAGCCTTGCGCCCACTCGTTGAACGCACCCATCGCCGGTCCACACCAGATTTGGTAGTCGACCTTGCGATCGGGTTCGCCCCGATTGGCCCAGTTGGAGGACAGTCCGAGGTACCACCGGAAGACGAGCGACATCTGATGTTTCGGGTCACGGGCGGCCCGTTCGAGTTGCTTCGGATCCCGTATGTTGAAGAAGTCGACGCAGCGGACCCAGACGTCGTCGAACGACGCTTGGAAATAGTCTTCTATCTTGGCTTGATCTGCGGCCGGGACGGCGTCGAATCGGTCGTAGTTCTTGTAGGTCTCGTACAGTTTCCCCGCGCGCATGGCGAACAGGGTGCCTCGCTTCAACACTTGAACTTTGACGCCCATCTCGAACATGTCGGCGGCGGGAGCCATGGCGACGTCCGCCTGCTGCGCGTCGGCGAGCATCGAACGCACCAGATCAGACGATCCGGACTCGACGCACGCCTGGTTGACCGTGCCGGTGACCAGGTAGTCGGCGCCCATGGCGAAAGCCGCCGCCGCGGAGAGCGGAGTCGAAATGCCGCCGGCCGCGCCGATGCGAATGCGCCGCGGAGATCGGTCGGCGAGGCGATCACGCAGGGCGATCAACGTCGGCAGTAGGGCGAGCGCGGGGCGGTTGTCGGTGTGGCCGCCCGAGTCAGCTTCCGCAGTCAGGTCGTCGCACATGGCGATGTGCGGAGCGAGCTCGGCTTCGTCTCTGGTGATGGATCCGGCCGCGAGTAGAGCTTGGATCATGCGTGTGGGAGGCGGCGACAAGAAACGCTCCGCAACTTCGACGCGTGACACCTTGGCCATGACGCGATTCGGAACGACGACGTCCCCGGCGGAGTCGCGGTGGATTCCGGTGACGCGATAGCGCACCACGTGCGGAGTCAGTGCGAGGTAGGCGGACGCTTCGATGGTGCGCACACCCCGTGATAGGTACAAGTCGACGACCGCGGATTCGAGATCTTGCTCGTTCGGGCTGTGGATCAAGTTGAACCCGTACGGTGCCCCCGACCCGTCCGGCGGGCCGAGTTTCGCCGTCAGAGTGTCGATGGCGCGTTCGACTCGATCGAGTCCGAGTCCCGCCGCGCCGAAGAACGACAGCAACTCTGCGCCGGCCATCGCTTCGACGAGTTCCTCTGACGCGATACCGTTGGCCATCGCTCCCGCGACGTAGGCGAGCCGCACTCTGTGATCGGCGCGGAAGTCGGCGTCACCGAGTCGCCAGGCGGGGGCGGCCGGTGCGTGGGCGAGGACTTCGAATGGGTCGGAGTGGGTCTCGCCCGATTCGATGGCGTCGCTCCCGAGTGAAACCGAACCACCACGGACCACGCCGTGAGCTTCGTTGATCCGCACGACGCTCACCGGGCCGCCGAGTTGTCGAAGCTTCGCTTCGATCTCGTGCGGTTCGGTGGCGACCGTGTCGTCACCGGACCATTCGCCGATTGCGTGGAGCTCGGGATCGATGGAAGATCCGGCCGCAGCAGAACTCATTGGTTTCCTTTCGGGGGCGCATTCCGGTCAGCGCCATCACAACACCGCGGATTGAGGCGGGGGCAGGTTCGTCGTTGCGCGCGGGAGTCGCGTTGTCGCGAGACCCTCGAAAAAAGCGATCGACGGGAGGCGCAGGAAGCGGAGTATGGTACTAGGAGCAGCCCAGGAGTACAGAGTCCGGCGGGACCCGAGTCTTCTTCCTGTTCGGCTCGGAACTGCTGCGTCCTAAGTCTTTTAATTGAAAATATTTGTGAGGAGTTGCACATGGCCGGAATCTCTTGGCACGAGACCCTCTCTGGAGCCCGCGAAGCGGCGGCGCAGTCTGAGAAGCTCATCCTGACGTATCTGCACGCCCCCGGCTGACTGGGATGCGGACGCATGGATACCGTGACGTATCCTGACGCTGACGTCGCGAAGTTGCTCGGCGAGCACTTCGAGCCGCTCAAGATCGACATGCTGGCGAAGCACCCCGACTTTCGGGAGGCGTCGCTTGGTCAGAAGGTGATCTGGGCTCCCGCCATGATCTTCTCCGATGCCAAAGGACGCGAGATTCGACGGTTCGTCGGCTGGTTACCGCCCGAGGCTTTCATAGCTGAGATTCGCTTCGTCATGGCAACCGCGCAGTTTCAATCGATCGACTTTGCCGGAGCTCGTGATGCGTTTCGATCGATACTCGACGCGGCTCCGAAGAGCGAGATTGCTCCCGAGGCGCTGTACTGGTCCGGCATCGCTGGCTTCTTGGCCGGCAAGCGAGACATGGACGCGCTGCGTGAGGCGTGGACCCGACTCGTAGCGGACTACCCGAACACTCGCTGGGCGACGCACGCGTCGGTCATCGAAGACGCCTAACAAGGACTGTTCCTGACAGGAAGCGTAGAGCGATGCTCAACACAATCGTGGTGATAGCGCTGGTTCTTTGTTCCCCCGGCGCGTTCGACTCTCGAGCCGGCGAACCTGTTCAGGATCGATCGACGAAGGTTGCGCCCAAGGTGCGCTTCGACGATGACCAGCACCGGGTCGGCGAGTGGATGCCACCGTTGAAGTTGGTCGGTCTCGACGGTCGACCTGTGTTGTCATCGGACTACGCCAAGAGTGAGGCGGGCGTCCGGCGTCCACTGATCATCGTGGCGCGCGAGTCAAGCTGTCCGCTGTGCAAGCGATACGGGCCTGAGCTCGCGCGCCTCGAAACGGAGTTCGGAGATCGCGTTGCGTTCGTCTTCTTGAACGTCAGCGAAGTCGATCGCGCCAGCGACTATCAGCAGGATCAAACCACGTTCGGCTTTCGCGGACTGTATGCCGTCGACCCGGTTCGAGATCACGCGTCGCGTCTCGGGATTTCCAGTACCACCGAGGTCTTGCTGATCGATGGTAGCGGCACGTTGCGCTACCGCGGTGCCGTCGACGATCGCTACGGAATTGGTTACGCGAAAGATCGAGCGGAGAACCTCTACCTGCGCGACGCGCTCGCGGCCGTGCTCACGGGAGGGATCGTTCCGGTCTTGGCCACGACCGCGCCGGGCTGTGAAATCGACGCGGGCTCCGCTCGAATCGCGCCGATGAAGTCGCCCACGTATCACAATCGCATCAGCCGGATCGTGCAGTCGAAATGCGTGCATTGCCACCGTAAGGGAGCTGTGGGGCCGTTTCCGCTCGAGACGTACGCGCAAGTCAAAGGGCGACGGACCATGGTCCATGACGTGGTCGAGGATCGACGAATGCCTCCTTGGTTTGCCGCGGAAGGCAGCGGTCCGTGGGAGAACGATTGGAGTCTGACCCGTCGCGAACGAGCCGACTTGATGGCGTGGGTCGACAACGGCACTCCTGAAGGTGATTCCGCCGACGGCGTGGCGCCGATCGAGTATCCGTCCGCATGGATGATCGGCACGCCGGACTTGGTCGTCGAACTTCCAGACGCGTACAGCGTGCCGGCGGAAGGGGTGGTCGAGTACGTCTACAAGTACGTTCAGACGCCGAACGAAGAGGATCGTTGGATCGATAGCATGGAGATCCGACCGACCGCGCCTGGGGTGGTTCACCACGTCTTGGTGTTCCTCGAAGAGCCGCAGCGGGACGGGGAAGATCGACGCGCCTTTCGGCGGCGCTTTCGCGGTGGGCTACGCGGCTACTTTGCCGGCATGGTTCCCGGCCAAGGTTGGACGATCTATCCCGAAGACAAGGGTAAGAAACTACCGGCAAAGGCGTGGCTCAAGTTCCAGATTCACTACACGCCCAACGGCGTCGCGACAAAGGACAAGACTCGCATCGCCTTCAAATTTCGCGACGCACCGCCGACGCATGAAATGACGACATCGTCGGTCGCCGCCACTCGCTTTCGCATTCCACCGGGCGACGGCAACCACCGGGTCGACGCCTCGCTCCGCCTTCGCCAGGCGCGCACGCTCTACTCGTTCGCGCCGCACATGCACGTTCGCGGTAAGGCGTTTCGCTACGAACTCGAGTTGCCCACCGGGGAACGGAAGTTACTCGTCGATGTACCGCGCTATGACTTTAACTGGCAGCTGCGGTACCGCCTGCGCGATCCCTTGGAGATTCCGGCTGGCTCGATCATTCATGCGTCGGCGTGGTTCGATAACAGCGATTCGAACCCGGCGAACCCGAACCCGAAGGCGACGGTTCGATTCGGTGAGCAAACGTGGGATGAGATGATGATCGGCTACTTCGAGTGGCACTGACTGATCGCTGCTATTCTCTCCACTTCTGCAACGGCGCCATTGAGCGGATTCGGCGAAGATCGAGATAGTCTCCTCTCTTTGACGATGGGGACGTGAAGATCTCGAGGGGTAGCCCAAGAGCTAACGAGCCGTGGTTCCCTCTGCTCTGGGTCCAAACATGGA
>JAJFFE010000188.1 GCA_021776775.1 Planctomycetota bacterium
TTTCACACACGAGTCGACGGGACCACGACCGTACTTGCGAATGACCGGCAAGAAGGTGTACTCGGTTGCCGTTGCGACCATGGCACGCGACGTGATCAAGGTGCTCGAGATCTACAACAACACCGCCGACACACCGATCACGCTGAATGACATCGACTTCGTCATTCCCCACCAGGCGAACCTGCGCATCATCGAGGCTGTCGCGGAGAAGCTTGGCGTGCCGATCGACAAGGTCTACACGAGAGGCGTGGTCGAGTACGGCAACACATCGACCGCGACCATTCCGCTCGGGTATCTCGATACGCGTGAAGTGTGGGAGTCGACCCCACAACGACGCTACGAAATAGACGTCGCCTTCGGGGCAGGGTTCTGTTCAGGCGCGATCCTTCGAGAAGTTCCCGCCTCGGGAAACAGCTCGGCGAGCTAGCAGTCTTCGGTCTGCTGCCTAACCCGCTTACCCCACACACCTCAGCTTCGCCGAAGGGCCGGCCTCAACGACGCTTGCGCTGCTTTCGCCGGCGCTGACGCTCCGCCTTCTTCTGCTTCTGCAGGTCTTTTTTGGACTTCCCGGATCGAACCGGGGCGTCGGCTTCCATGTTAGGAAGTGCCGGCATGCCGTCGAGGCCCATGCCTCCCGCGGAGGGATCGAGGCCGGGCAAGCCGCCCATCGCTTGGCCCATGCCTTCGCCCGACTTGATCTGCTTGCGCATGGCGTTCATGGCCTTCATTTTCCCGAACATGCCGCCGCCGCCTCCCCCCCCAGCCATGCTGTCCATGAGGCCTTTCATCTGCTTGAACTGCTTGAGCAGCCCGTTGACGTCCTCGACCGTTCGTCCACATCCTCGAGCAATACGCTGACGTCGACTGGTGTTGAGGATCGCCGGCCGCTCCCTCTCGAGCTTCGTCATGGACTGAATGATGCTCTCGACGATTTTCATTTCGTCGCCTTGCAGCCCGAGTTCATCGACCTTCGCCCCGATGCCGGGAAGCATGGACAGCAAGTCGCGCAGCGGCCCCATCTTCTTGATCTGATCGATCTGCTTCAGGAAGTCGTTGAGGTTCCACGACGCGTCGCGGATCTTCTGCTCCATTTCCTCCTGGAGCTTCTGATCCATCTTGTCCTGAGCCTGCTCGACCAAAGAGACGACGTCTCCCATGCCGAGGATACGACTCGCCATGCGGTCGGGATGAAACGGCTCGAGTCGATCGAGCTTCTCACCCGTTCCGATGAACTTGATCGTCTTGCCGGTGATGTGTTTCACCGACAACGCAGCTCCGCCACGCGCGTCGCCGTCGAGCTTGGTCAGGATGAGCCCGGTCAGCTCCAACGTCTCGTTGAACTCCTTGGCGGAGTTCACGGCGTCTTGCCCGGTCATCGCGTCGCAAACCAGGAAGATCTGATCAGGCTTGGTCTTCTTGGCGACGTCCTTGAGCTCGCCCATCAGCGCTTCGTCGATGTGCAAGCGACCGGCGGTATCGAGCAGAACCGTATCACACCCGAGCCGCTGCGCCTCTTCGACCGCGCGTTCACACAGTTTCGGCGGAGCTAGATCAGGCTCGTGGAAGACGGGGATATCGAGTTGCTTGCCGAGCACCTTGAGCTGCTCGATAGCGGCGGGACGCTGCAGGTCCGCCGCGACCATCAGCGGACGGCGTTCCTTCTTGTCGCGAAGCAGCTTCGCGAGCTTGGCGCAGGTCGTCGTCTTACCACTACCCTGAAGACCCGCCAGCAAGATGACCGTCGGCCCCTTGTTGCGAAACGGAATCTCGGGGTCGACCGGACCCATGAGTTCGGTCAGCTCGTCTTGAACGATCTTGACGAACAGCTGGCCAGCGTCGACGCCTTCGACGACCTCGAGACCGAGTGCCTTGTCGGAGACCTTCTTGACGAACGATTTGACGACCGGAAGCGCAACATCGGCTTCGAGCAGGGCGACGCGGATGGCGCGCACCGTCTCTTTGACGTTGCCTTCGGTGATCTTCTTGCCACGGAGGCCGGCGACGATGTCGGTAAACCGACTAGTGATGGTCTCGAACATGAGACGTGATCTACATTTCGCTGCTTCGCAGGCGCTTTGACGGGAGCGGGGGCCGGAGCCCAGTCGGCGAAGGACCGCGGAGGATAACCGCACACCTGTGGGATGTCACTGAGCTGCGTCGGTCTAGACGCCGGTTTCGTCGTACTCGCGCCGAATGTCCGCGCCGAGGGCGCTGAGCTTTCGCTCCATGTTCACGTAACCACGATCGAGGTGGTAAATCCGGTGCACCTCGGTGATTCCGTCGGCAATGAGTGCCGCGAGAACGAGACTGGCGGACGCACGCAGGTCACTCGCCATGACGTCGGCACCGGACAGCGGCTGCCCACCGTGAATGATCGCCGTCGGTCCCTCTTTGCGAATACGCGCGCCGAGGCGATTCAGCTCGGCGATGTGCATGTAGCGGTCGGGATAGATCTTCTCGGTGATGAGGCCAATGCCATCCGCGCGACACATGAGCGCCATGAGCTGTGCCTGAAGGTCTGTCGGGAACCCTGGATACGGCAACGTGGCGATATCGATCGGTTCGATCTTGGTGGCGCCCCACACACGAATCGACGAGTCACCAATCTCCAGCCGGACGCCCATTCGGGTCAAAATATCGATCAGCGAACGCAGGTGGCCGGGAACACAGTTCTCGACCAAGACGTCGCCGCCAGCGATCGCACCCGCGATCACGTAGGTGCCCGCTTCGATGCGATCGGGTGGGATCGTGTAGTCCGCACCGCCGATGGAGTCGACTCCTTCAACCCTCACCGTTGGAGTACCGGCGCCTTCGACCGGTACACCGAGCTTGATCAGGAAATCGGCGAGCCCGACGATCTCCGGCTCGCACGCAGCGCCCTCGATCATGGTCACGCCTTCGGCGCGACACGCGGCCATCATGATGTTTGCCGTGCCCAAGACTGAGGATCCGAAGGGGCCGGACAGGAAGATCGTGGTACCGCGCAATCGCTTCGCGGTCGCTTCGATGTACCCCTGGCGACTGCGAATCTCAGCCCCGAGCGCGGCGAGCCCTTTGAGGTGGAGGTCGATCGGACGATCCCCGATCGCGCAGCCACCGGGCCGGGAAACAATGGCTCGTCCGCGGCGCGCGAGCAGCGGGCCCAGGGAGCAAACCGACGCTCGCATCCGCCGCACAAGCTCGTACGGAGCGGTCACCGAACCCTCGTTCGGGGTGGTGATGGAGAGCTTGTCGCCGTCCTCTTGGACCTCCGCTTCGAGGCCCCCGAGGATTCGCACCGTGGTTCGGATATCGACGAGGCGCGGTACATTCCGCAGAGTGACGGGCTCTTCCGCGAGCAGCGTCGCAAACAGAATCGGCAATGCGCCGTTCTTCGAGCCATCGACCGTCACAGTTCCGGAGAGGGCATTGCCTCCTCGGATGACCAACTTGTCCAACGGAACCTCCCATGGGTCGCGGCGAGCGTCTGGGCGCTGACGCTGAAGTTAACGGACCGCGTCCGACACGCGTAGCGAAAACGAAGGTCTGGTAACGATAAGACCAAACGTTCGTCGAAACCGGAGGGAGGATGGACTTTCGACAATCTGCGAAGTAGTCGTCAAACGGTCAACTGCGTGCCGCCACGACCCGCTCGATACCAGCGAGATCTCGGTGCGTCTCGACGACGAGCCCTTCGTGCTCGAACATCTCCCCTACTCGTTGCGCTTGGGTCTCGCCAACCTCGAGCAGGATCGTTCCGCCACTGGCCAGATGCGCCCGCGCCCGGCTCGCAATTTGTCGATAGAAGCCAAGCCCATCGCCATCCAACACATCGATCAGAGCGAGCCTGGGTTCGAACTCGGCGACATCGCGGGTGAGAGCGGGGTCGTTCTTGGCGACATACGGCGGATTGGAAACGATCAGGTCGAATCGTTCGGGGGCTTGTTGAAAGAGATCGCCCCGACGGAGCTCGATGCGATCCGATAAATCGAGGCGCTTCACGTTCCGTTCGGCGACCGCGAGCGCCTCCGGAGAGATGTCGGTGGCCACCACCATCACGGTCGGGAGCTGCGCTGCGATCGCTACGGCGATGCACCCGCTCCCGGTGCAGAGATCGAGAACTCGAGATCGCAACCGGTTCCGAAGAAGAGCCTGGGCGAGATCGACGAGCATCTCCGTCTCCGGACGGGGAATCAGGACGTCCGGAGTGACCTCGATCGTCAGACTGTAGAACTCGCTCGAGCCGAACAGGTAGCCGATCGGCTCGCCCCCGGCACGTCGGGTGACGAGAGCGGCAAACTCTTCGAGGTGAGCGGTCGTGAGTGGGTCCCGGTCGTGGATCTGAAACCAAACTCGATCCACGTCGAGCACATGGGCGAGCAGTAGCTCGGCGTCGAGACGAACAGGCTCGGCGATGCGACCGGTGAGCTCGGCAGCGGCCCGAATCAGCGCTTCTCCAACGGTAACCACGCGACCCCAACCCTTCGGCGCACACCACACGACCCGACACAATCGCTAGCTTGCTAGAGGGAGGCGACTCGCTCTTCGCGATCGTGAGCCTCGAGTCGCGCGAACAACTCGTCGAGATCGCCGGTGATCGAGCGATCAAGGTTGTAGAGCGTCAGGCCGATGCGGTGATCGGTGAGCCGGTTTTGTGGGAAGTTGTAGGTGCGGATTCGGTCGCTACGATCGCCTGAGCCGATCAAGCTCCGTCGCTCGGCGTCTTCCACCGCCCGACGTTCCTGGTCTTGCTTCTCTTTCATACGACTCGCGAGAACCTTGAGCGCTTTCGCCTTGTTCTTGTGTTGCGACTTCTCGTCTTGGATCGATACGACGAGCCCCGTCGGGATATGCGTGATGCGTACCGCGCTCGAGGTCTTGTTAACCTTCTGGCCCCCTGGCCCCGAGGCACAGAATGTGTCGATACGAAGATCACTGTCCTTGATGTCGATCTGCGACTCGGGCACCTCCTCCATGACCGCGACGGTTACGGCGGACGTGTGAATGCGACCCTGCGTTTCTGTGTCCGGGACACGCTGAACGCGATGCCCGCCGCTCTCGAATTGCATCCGACCGAACGACTTCGGCCCCCGCACGGCGAAGATAATCTCTTTGTACCCGCCGAGATCAGTCGCACTCTCGCTCATGATCTCGAACTTCCAGCGGTGCTTCTCGCCGTACAGGGAGTACATCTTGAACAGGTCCGCTGCGAACAGGGCGGCTTCGTCACCGCCCGTTCCGGCTCGAATCTCGACGATACAACTGTCTTTGGCATCGACCTCTTCATCGAGAATGTACTCGCGCAGGCCACGCGCCTTCTTGGCTCGTAGTGCTTCGCCCGGTTCGAGTTCGGACTCGCCAAGTTCGCGAAGTTCTTCGTCGTCCGACTGAGACATCTCTTTCGCCTCGGCCAGATCCTCCTCGTGCTTGACGTAGCTGCGAAACATATCGACCAACGTCGCGATCGACCCCTGCTCCTTCAGAAGTGCCTGAAACTTCTGGCCGTCCTTCTGGCTCTCGGGATCAGCGACCAACTCGTTCAACTCGTCGTAGCGAGCCGATCTCTCCTCGAGTTTCTGGCGAAGTCGCCCTTCGATCGGGGATTGGAGAAATGCGTCGAGATCGGTGGTGCTCATGGGTGTGCGCTCCGTCGGGGTTACGTGAAGGTCGCAGTTGGACGACCCGCTGAACGTCGCTGGCTGGAGTCGACGACGATCGTGGACGTGTTCGTCCACACTGTCGACAGATGCGACGGAGGCTAACGCGGAAAGAAGCAGTGCTCGCGAACGCGTCGGTGCGAAGTCACGCTGTGTTCTTTCGCTTCGGCTTCGGCTTCGCCTTGGCCGCCGTCTTACGCGCCGTCTTACGCTTCTTCTTCGGCTCCGGTTCGTCCGGCGCTAGCCGAGCCGTGCGCTCTTCCAACTGCCGAACCTGCTCGGCTGTGATCACATACTCTTTGACACCGCTTTGCTCGGGGAGTTCGAACAGGGTGTCGCGCATCAGCACTTCGATGATGGCGCGTAGTCCGCGCGCGCCGGTGCCACGCTTGCGAGCAAGTTTCGCGATCAAGACCAGCGCTTCGTCGTTGAACTCCAACTTTGCGTCGTCCATGGCAAAGTACTCTTGGTACTGCCGGACCAGCGCGTCCTTCGGCTCCGTCAGAATGCGAACCAACTCGTGGTCGGTCAGCGGGCCCAACGTCGCGATGATCGGAACGCGCCCGATGAACTCCGGGATCATTCCAAATGTGAGAAGATCCTCGGTCTCGACCACGGAGAGCAGTTTTGCTTTCTCGACCGGGTCTTCCGGATTGAACTCTTGGCCGGGCTTGAGATCGGCCAGACCGAACCCAATACGCTTGGTACCAATCCGCTGAGCAATGATTTCATCGAGACCGTTGAACGCCCCACCGCAGACGAAGAGGATGTTCTTCGTGTCCATTTGAATGAACTGCTGCTCGGGATGTTTGCGGCCACCTTGCGGAGGAATGTTGGCGACGGTGCCCTCGATCATCTTGAGGAGCGCCTGCTGCACACCCTCACCGGAGACATCGCGCGTGATCGAGACGTTTTGAGTCGCCTTCCCGACCTTGTCGATTTCGTCGATGAAGATGATGCCTTCTTCGGCCCGCTGCAGGTCGAAGTCGGCCGCCATGAGCAACTTGAGAAGTAGGTTCTCGACATCCTCACCGACGTAGCCGGCCTCGGTCAGCGTCGTCGCGTCGCCGATTGCAATCGGTACGTCGAGACTGCGGGCGAGCGTTCGGGCAAGCAGCGTCTTACCGCTCCCCGTTGGCCCGATCATCAGAATGTTCGACTTCTCCATTTCGACGCGATCTTCGTCGACCTTGTCGAGAAGGAGCAGACGGCGATAGTGGAGATGGACCGCGACGGAGAGAGTACGCTTGGCCTCATCCTGGCCGATGACGTACTTGTTGAGCTGTTCATACAGCTCCCGCGGAGACGGAATTTCGTCGGTCGAGTCGAAGCGCGAACGACTCTGCTGGCTGGTCCGATCATCTTCACTGATGATCGAGTAGCACAGCTCGATACATTCGTTACAAATGTAGATGCCGGGTGGACCGGCAATCAGCCGTTCTACGTCGCTCGCGCTCTTGCCGCAAAAAACACAGCGTTCCAGCCGGTTCTTGCGACCCCCTCTACTCGATCCCGCCAAAATCAGTCTCCGGTGTTCTCCCCTGTCTTGAGGGTCTGGATGACTTCGTCGACCAAGCCGTACTCCATGGCTTCTTCCGGAGACAAGAAGAAGTCCCAGTGGGAATCCTCCTCAACCTGCTCCGCAGTCTTGCCCGAGTGGTGGCTCAGAATTTCACACAGCGTTTTCTTGTAACGCTGAATCTCCCTGGCCTGGATTTCGATATCCAGCGCCTTGCCCTGCGCTCCACCCCACGGCTGATGAATCATGATCCGTGAGTTCGGAAGCGCGTGGCGCTTGCCCTTGGTGCCGGCGGCGAGGAGGACAGCCCCCATCGACGACGCCTGCCCCATACAGAAGGTCGCGATGTCGCACTGCACGAATTGCATCGTGTCGTAGATCGCGAGACCCGCTGTGACGGAGCCACCAGGCGAGTTGATGTAGATGTTGATGTCTTGGTTCCGGTTGTCGGAGACCAGGAAGAGGATCTGGGCGATGACCAGATTCGCTGTATGGTCGTGGATTCCATCCCCAATGAAGATGATCCGGTCCTTCAGCAAGCGCGAGAAGATGTCGTAAGAACGCTCGCCGCGGCCGGTCTTTTCGATAACGAAGGGGATCAGGTTACCCTGCATTCACTGCTCCTCGGTCCCATCGGATGTCGACACTCGAAGGAATTACTCGTCTCCCTCGGTTTGGGGCTTATCCGCCCCGTTCTCACCACCGGACTTTTCGGCCGTGTCCACTTTTTCAGCGATCGCAAGCTTGTCCTCGCCCGTGATCTTCGCCTTCTTTCGAAGCGTCGCCCGTACTTTTTCTCGAATCATGCCAGCGCGAAGTTCGGGCAGCATGTTTCGACTTCGGTACTCCTCGACGATTTCGCCGAGGTCGCGACCCATGGCCGCGGCGATCTCCGCCATTCGTCGAAGGATCTCATCCTCGGTGACGAGGATCACCTCTTTATCGGCGATCTTCTCGAGGACAAAAATCTTCTTCAAATCGCGGCTTGCTTCCTCTTTCAGCGAAGCGTCAGCCTCGATAATCGAGTCGATTTCCTCTTCCGACTTGCCTTCGCGGCCGAGTCGGCTTCGCAAATCTTGGGCGAGTTCACGCTTGCGACTATCGAGGATCGACTCCGGAAGCTCCATGTCGGTCGCGTCGACGACGCGCTCGACCAACAGTTCTTCCTGACGGTTCTCTTCGTGAGTCCGCCGTCGATTCTCGATGCCCTTGCGGACCTCGGACCTCAAGCCGTCGAGGGTCTCCATTTTGAAACGACCTGCGAACTCGTCATCCAGCTCCGGCATTTCGCGACGCTTGAACCCGGTCACGTCGACCTTCAGCGTCGCTTTGGCTCCCTGTAGATCCGCCACGGGGAAGTCTGCCGGCATCTCGATATCGAACGACAGTTCGTCTCCCGACGACGCTCCCAAGAGAGCGTCACTGAGACCGTCGACCGTAATGTTATCGACGCTGTCGTCGCCGATCTTCAGGAGCACACCGTCTTGATTGATCGGTTCTCCCTCGGCGGGCGTCAGAACCACGCTCGCTTCCGCGAATTCCTCACGAACGGGACCATCGGAATCGACCATTTCCGCCGATCGTTCCCGAAGCTGTTCGATCTCTTCGTCGACGTCGGAATCGTCCACGGCCGTCGGCTCGGCTTCGACTTCGAGGCCCTTGTACTTGGGAAGCTCGAAACTTGGCACGATGTCGAACACCGCTTCGTAGACGAACGGCTCGCCGATCGTGAACTCGACCTTGTCGAAGTTGGGTGAGCCGATCATGCGGAGCTCTTGCTTCTCGAGCTCTTCTTCGAAGGTGCGGTGCATCATGTCATCGCGAACGTCGTTCACGACTTGCTCACCGAACTTCCGCTCGAGCACGCTCCGGGGCACGCGTCCCTTACGAAAACCAGGGATCTGGACGTTCTTACCGATCTGCTGGTAGCTCTTGCCGACCTCGGTGTCGACAAGGGTCGCGGGGATCTGGGTGCGAATACGCTTTCGACAGGGACCCTCGTCAACGATCTCGACTGCGGTCTCCGCGCTGTTTCCGTTGTCGCTCATGGCTTCCGTAACTCGTTCAGCCTAGTTTGGAGAAGGTCGAGAATACAGAAGAGGCTTAAGATCGCCCCAATACTCGACTTCTCAAGTTCATGCTAGCTCGGACAGACAACACTGTCAAACCCCGTCAGACCCACGCACAGGGCCCGGGCTTGGTCTCTTCGTCAGGGAAGGGCCGACAGGATCAACTTTGATTTTCGGAACCAACGGGAAAGTTGGCCGAGTCGAAAACGGCGGAGTAAGAATTTTGGCCGAGCAAAAAAATGGCGGAAAAAAAATGGCGGAGAGGGCGGGATTCGAACCCGCGGTACCCGGAGGTACACCGGCTTAGCAAGCCGGCGCTTTCGGCCACTCAGCCACCTCTCCGCAAATGTATCTCAAAATCGCTACGTCGACTGCGACTCGCCCCGATCGCGGCCTTCTCGGACTTACGCTACCTCAGGACGACGTGTCGTTTTTGGCGGAGGGAGTAGGATTTGAACCCACGGACCTTTCGGCCTCCGGTTTTCAAAACCGGTGCATTCGGCCGCTCTGCCATCCCTCCTATGTTGACTCGTATCGGTTCCGGCCGTCATTCTGGGAAGGACGCCGGGCCCCTTCCGCCGACGCCCGAAGGCACCCAGCTTCTTTGGAGGACTGCGGATTGTAGCGTGGTGCTTTTAACCGGCAAGACCATTAAGCCGACCGGTCTGACCGGTCTGAGGAAGCTAGCCCCCCCGCCAGAACCGGGCCGGCTCGTCAGATCAACATCCCCAAGATATTACCCTCGAAGACGAGATCCGAGCCGACGAAGCCCTGCGCCTTGGAACGAGTCGCGGTCTTCCGGACGCTCTCGATCGTCGCCATGACGACCAGATCATCGCCAGGTCTGACCATCCCCCTGAACCGGACGTTCGTCGCAGAGCCGAACACCATACGCCGACCCTGTTGGACGACGAGTCCGGCGTAGAAGGACGCGAGCTGAGCGGCCGCTTCCAACATCAGCACTCCGGGAAATATGGCGCCGTCTGGGAAGTGTCCTCGAACCCAAAACTCGTCGTCACGAACGTGTTTGACACCGACAATTTGGTGGGCGTCAGGCTCGAGAAAAAGGACAGAGTCGATGAGTTCCATCTCGTGGCGATGAGGATTCACGTCGCGTATCTGATCGATGCCGAGGACCGGCTTGTCGATCGAAAACGACTCGAAGCTCACCATCGGTGCTGGTGGCATTCGACGTGACCTTTCGCGGCTCAGTGGAGCTCGTTTGGGGAAGGCTGCACCGGCTGGGGCAGGGCTTACCGACTGACTTTGGTGTTAGAGTATTAAGCGGTCGACGAAGGAGTTCGCTGGAACATCGAGCAAGTGTCCAACCGACTGTTCGCGATACCCTATAATAGGTCCACGCCGTGGACCAGCGTTTCAGTGCAACGCGTTGGTGGGCGACCGGCTTTGTCTCTCAATTTTGTCGCTCCGCCGTGTCTTTTCAACTTGTATCGCCGAGCTCGGCCTTCCACCCTGCATCTCCACTCGACCTCCCACTCCGACTGTTGAACGAGGAACCGCATGTCGAAGCTCAACGTGGTGACCGAGGAGCGAACCACCACCGGTGCCGTCGCGAAACCATACACTTTGGTTCGACTCGAAGGCTTCATAGACGCACCGAACTACGTGAATTTCGAAACCACGCTGGAGAAGCTGGTCCGCGCCAACAAGATCAACGTGGTCCTCGACTTCGGGCGAGTCGAGTACATCAACTCGACCGGTATCTCGTCCGTGATTCGCTTCCACGGAACACTGACCGAGAAGGGTGGCACCCTCATTCTGGTCCAGGTTTCGCGAAATGTCGGGCTCACGATGCATCTCCTAGGGGTAACGACTTTAGTGCCCTTCTTGAAGACACTAGAGGAAGCTGAATCCGTCGTCGAAGGACAAACGGTCGAGAGCTCCGTCGACGAAGCTCAATCCAAATTCGAATCGCTCGAGAAGGGATCGGAGAAGCCATCTCCTGTCTTCGTCGACAAGAAGGCGGGCCTCGAACCGGGGACCGTCGTCATGGCCCTTCCCAAGGACGGTCCGTTCGCGGCCATTTTTCATCAGCGTATCGAGAAGCTCGAGGGGCGATACCACCTCGTCCATTCCGTAGAAGGCTTGCTCGAAACTCTCGGACGTTGGGACCCGGACTTGATCGTCCTCGACCATCGCCTTTCTCAGGCGGACGCCTTCGTGCAGAAGCTGAAAGTCGACACGGCCTACTCAATGACCTCAGTCATCATGCTGTACGAGAAGGGAACCGACGTCGCTAGGATCAACGGTTTCCGGGTCTGGGAGAACGACTACCTCATCGACCCGTTCGATATCTCCAACCTCTTCTCGTTGGCGGAAAGCGAGCTCCGTCGAGTCCCGCGGGACAAGAACGTCTTCACCCAACAGGTTAGATTCGAGTTCACGTCGGAGCGCCCGCAAGTCGACAAAGCTCTCAAACTCGTCGACAAGGTTCTCAAAAGACTCGACGTCGACGACACCGATCTCACGGCACTGTACGCAGCGCTCAAGGAAGGAATAGACAACGCCGTTCTCCACGGCAACCGTCACGATCCCTCCAAGACGGTGAGCGTCAACGTGGTCATCGACCCCGCCAAGATCACCTTCATCATCGAAGACGAGGGCGTCGGTTTCGACTACGAGTACTTCCTCTCCCAGCTCGACTCGAAGGAGGCGTTCGAACGCGCCAAGCAACGAATTGGGCAAGGCGGACGAGGCGGCCTCGGCATTTTGCTCATGCACAAGTGCTCGGACCGGCTCCAGTACTCGGGTACGGGCAATGTGGTGCGGATTGAGAAGAACCTTAACTAGCCCCAATAAATAATTTGTGTTGGTTTTTGCGATGTTGGCTTTGACACGCCAGCCATCGATCAGCAAGATACCCGGCTTGTCTGACGGAGACCCCACCGTTGGAAGCCTTCCAAATCCGAGCGGGTGTAGCTCAGGGGTAGAGCACGACGTTGCCAACGTCGTTGTCGTGGGTTCAAATCCCATCACCCGCTCCATCATTTCTGGGGGTTCCCCCCAGACCCCCATTTGTTTGTTCGTGATGGATACGGGCCTCCGGTGCGACCGGTGTGGGTGGATGATCTGTGCATCGCTCCGCTCTGTGAGACCGGGCAGCGTTGGGCGGTTCCTCGCTTCTTGTCGGGTCGTTCGCGCACGGTCGTGGGTTGGCTTCGAACGTTGGGGGGCTCCCTCCGACCCCCATCTGTTTATTCGTGATGGATACGGGCCTCCGGTGCGACTGGGTGTGGGTGGATGATCTGGGCAGCGCTCTTGAGACCGGGCAGCGTTGGGTTCGCGCACGGTCGTGGGTGGTCGCCTGGGGTGGGTTGGGGTGCTTGTTTGCGGTGGGTGCGTTTGCGGGGTGGGTTGAGTTCTACCTTGTTGAGACTGCTACCTTCTGGGGGGGAGTTTCTGTACGATTATTGGTTGCCTGCCGATCGGTTTCTTGGAATTTGTAGTGCGGATACTGTGGATAAGAAGGTCTCTTGATCGGTCGGGCCGACGGGTCACTCGATGCAGCTATCCATCGAGAGATCGAACAGCAACTAGATGAACAGAGCTACCTCACCTGGTTTCAACGTGTCAGGTTTGAGCAGCTTGGGCCTGACCGCATTGCGGTTTATGTGCCCAATCGATTTCATCTGACCTACCTCAGACACCGTCACTTTCAGACGCTGGGTGACGCGATCGAAGCGGTGTCGGATCTCGAAGAGCCGCGCATTGAGTTCAGGGTCGATCGGGCCGAGGAGTCTCCCGCTCCCAGCGAGGACGACGAATTCCCGGCAGCCGACCTCGGCGAACTCCCAGAAGCGATTCCGCTGAACCCCAACTACATGTTCGAGCACTTCGTGACGGGCCCGTCCAACCGGCTAGCCCATGCGGCTGCGGTGGCGGTCGCGAATGCGCCGGGCACCACTTACAACCCGCTCTTCATTCACGGGCCGGTCGGGCTCGGCAAGACGCACCTAATGCAGGCTGTCGCACATGTATATAAGAGCAAGGGGTTTAAAAAAATCGTATACATTTCATGCGCAGCGTTTACTAACGATTTCATCCACGCGGTCGAGCGTAACGAAACTGACCGGTTCCGTCAGAAGTATCGCCAAGCCGATGCGCTCTTGATCGACGATGTGCAGTTCTTGGCGAGCAAGGAGCGAACGCAGGAAGAGTTCTTCCACACGTTCAATTCAATCTACAACGAGCAGAAGCAGATCTTCCTCACGTCGGACTGTTCCCCAGCTGAAATCGAGGGGCTCGGGGAGCGGCTCGAGTCTCGGTTCAAACTCGGGCTCGTGGCTGATTTAGGGCCACCGACGTTCGAGACGCGGGTCGCAATTCTCAAACGTAAGGGTCGGACTCTCAACATGGAGATCCCGAACGATGTGGCGGAGTTCGTCGGCCGTCGCATTCGAGACAACGTTCGGGAGATTGAGGGCGCCCTCATGCGGCTTCACACGCTGGTGTCGATCGAACGACGACCCTTGGATCTGCCGAACGTAGAGCACTCTCTGGCGGACATTCTCGACGAACACCAACCGCGAATCGACATGCCACGCATCCAGCAGGCGATCCTCGATCACTACGACGTCAAGGCGTCCGACCTCCACTCCAAGAAGCGCAGCCGGTCTATCGTGGTGCCACGCCAGGTTGCCATGTTCTTGGCGCGACGACACACGAGTCTCTCTCTCGGTGAGATTGGTGACTACTTCGGCGGCCGTGATCACTCAACTGTCCTCCACTCCATCGACAAGATCACCAAAGCGGTCGACACCGACCCTCGGATCAAAAGCGCGGTCGACGCGGTCGAGCGATCTATCCGCTAGTCCGCGCGGCACGAGCGTGAGACTAGCCTAAAAAAATATGACACCTGAGAGGACTTGTCTCCGACGGTTTCGGGCCCCGTGGACGACTCCGTGTTTTAGGGCAGATCAGAGCCCTACAACCGCCGCTTAAACGCCTCAGAACAGTCTTCACTTGACGATAACCTGTGGATAACCCTGACGAGAAGAGTGGGATACCTACAACGGGGGATCGTTGATAACTCGCTAACAACCATGGGTACCCCTATCGGGATGTGGGTAACCCGCTCCTTCTCGGCCGCGAATCCCACGGTACTGTCTGTTTGTCCAGGGTTCTCCAATAACGGACCATCTTCATATATTTAGTAATACATAAGGTTTACAGATCAAATCACAGCGTTTTACACAACTCCGCAGCCATGATTAGTACTAAGATGAAGATCTTAATTAATCTACTAATGATCTATCCCTTTGGACGAGCCGAAGGCGAGTCCAACACCCCTCGATGAGCTGCTTGGGGACGTTGTTTGCTCTGAGTTGTAAATCCATTTTTCTTTTAGTTTTAGATCAACCGACCTGGCGACGGATCCGGTTGCAGATGGGGCGTCGTTTTTTATAATGACGGCCTGGCTTCGGAGCTCGAAAATTCGGGCTCAGGTCGTCACGCTTCAGGAGCGGCAGTCCGGTGAGTAGTCGGGGGCAACAACCCTCGGATCAGCCAGACATTTCTGTGACTGTAAGCTGGGTCCTTGAAATGTGTTGATGGCTAGACGCGCCTCCTCGACCACGTTCAAGAGACGCCCTGGGTTCACGAGTTCCGTCCTGTCTGCGCTGTAGACGATCCGAGTGGAGCAACGTCCGGCCCCGGTTGCTTTGATCTGCGGGCACGATAGTGGGCCGCAGGACGGATTGTGACTCAGATTCAGAGACTGTGTGAGTGCGCATTGACGTCCACGAAGTGGGTTTCGGTGAACGCTCATCCCCCAACGTTACGTTTTCGTTGGTGTGTCGTTGTTTGTCCGTAGGGGCGAATTGAGCGGGCTTGGAAGAACGAAGAAGAGGGACCCGTGAAGGTTCTGTGTCACACCAAAGAGCTTCAGGAAGCCGTAAACCTTGCCACTGGCGTGGTCGCGTCCAACTCAACTCGTCCGATCTTGCTCGCCGTTTTTCTAAAAACGACCGACGAGGGTTTGATCGTTCAAGGGACCGACATGGAGGTTGGTCTTTCGGTGCGTGTCGATGGTGTTGAGGTGCAGAGCAAGGGCGAACTCGCCGTGTCCGCTGCTCGCTTCCATGCAATCCTTCGCGAGACTCGCCAAGAGCAAGTGTTGATCGAGGTCCTCGAAGACGGTGGAACGGTTTTGATCGACGCCGCTGGTACGCACTTCAAGATGCCGTGCGAAGCCGCGTCCGAGTTTCCTCCGCTCGAGTTCAAGCCGCCGACGCCATCCATTCGTCTGGGTCGCGCGGGGTTTCTCGATCAACTCAAGAAGGTCGTCGTGGCTGCGGCGCGTGATGCCACTCGATTCCAGATGCACTCGGTGCTTTTCGACTTCAACAAGAACTCACTTTGCTTAGTCAGTACAGACGGTAAGCGGTTGGCATTTTCACGGTGCCCCGTCGATCCCACTTCCGTCAACAATGTTGAAGAATCGAAGTACCTGATCCCGCTCAAGGGTGTCGAACTTCTGATGCGCATCCTCTCGCTCGAGGAGAGCGAAAACATCGACCTGCATTTAGACAAAGCTGAAGTGACATACTCGTCAGATAGAATCTCGTTGTCGTGTCGTTTGATCGACGGGAACTTTCCAGACTACGAGCGAGCGTTGCCTGCTGGCGGTGAATACGTTTACGACATTCCCAGCCAAGAGCTATTGGTCGCGCTTCGTCAAGCTTCATTGATGACGACGAAGGAAACGAACTCAGTCCAGTTCAAGTTTGACGGAGATCGTTTGGTCTTGAGTACCCACGCGACGAACCTTGGCGAATCGCGGATAGAACTCGATGTCAGTCTGGTGAGTGCTCCGGAGCCGGAGTTCACGATCAACTTCAATCCTGGTTATCTGATCGACATGCTCAAGGTGCAAACGTCGTCCGAGCTGCGTGGATCGTTCCGCGATCGGCGTACTGCTGGCACGTTCAGTATCGAGGGCATGGAGAACGACTATCGGCACATTGTCATGCCGTTGGTGACTCAAGAATGACGTCGTTGGATCCGCGACAGCCGATTGGCGATCTACGTCTCGTTCGGAAATGTGCGTTCCTTGACGAGGAGCGTGCGTCGCGGCGGCCTCAGCCGAAGTTGGTTGGGGGTTTTCTCGACAAGATCATGCGGCAGGTGCGTCCAGCTGCAGTTCGAGTCGACGGTGTCCCGGCTTCTCAACCGGGTCGACAACTCGACGTCCTGCAGGCTAAGTGGAGCGAAACGGTCGGTGCGCCGATCGCGAACGTTTCGCGGGTGACGAGTTATCGCGGTGGAGTTCTCATGGTGATCGTCAAGACGGCGTCCGTGCGAACTGAGTTGGAGTTTGCTCGACGTCACTTGATCGAAGCGTTGGCGGAGCAAGGGCTTCCCGGTGTACACGAAATTCGATTCAGGACGGGAACGACTTCGATGGGGAAGGTTGATCGTTGAACGAGTCCGTGCCACAGACACCAGGGGAAGAGCCTGATAAATCAGGGACCAACCCTGAGAAGTCAGGGAATAACCTCGGCGAGTCCGGTCAGCGCGAAGACGTCGAAAAACGAGAGAAGTCCTCGGGCTCCTCCGAGGAAGAGACTGGTCAAATGAGTTCAGACAAAGTCGAAGAGGTCGTTCCCGAAGGTGTTGCTCCGGAGGTTGCCGCAGCTGCGAAGCCTGACAGCTACAGTGCGGACAGCATCAAGGTGCTCGAAGGCGCTGCCGCAGTTCGCAAGCGGCCCGGCATGTACGTTGGATCGACGGGCGCCGATGGTCTGCACCACTTGGTGTACGAGGTTGTCGACAACTGCATCGATGAAGCTATGGCTGGATTCGCGACGAAGGTGTCGGTGACGATCGGAGAAGATGGATCAGTGACCGTCATCGACGATGGTCGCGGTATTCCTGTCACGTGGCACGAAGATCAAGGGATGTCGGCCGTCGAAGTCGTCATGACCAAGCTTCACGCCGGCGGTAAGTTCGACAACGACTCCTACAAAGTATCCGGCGGTCTTCACGGAGTCGGGATATCGGTAGTGAACGCACTTTCGGAGTCGCTCGAGGTTGAAGTGTCTCGAGAAGGCAAGCTTCACCGTCAGACCTACTCTCGCGGCGAGCCCACCTCTCAACTCGAAGTCATCGGCGCGGTCGAGCACAGTGGCACCAAAGTGGTCTACAAACCGGACCATCAAATTTTCGAGACCGTTGACCATCAGTACGAAGTGATCGCAAAACGACTCCGGGAGCTCGCGTACTTGAACGCGGGAATCAGGATAAATTTCACGGATAGTCGGACGGATCGCGCGGACGACTTTTTCTACCCCGACGGTATTCGCTCGTTCGTGGCTCGGATCAACGAGAACAAGGATTCGTTGTATCCTGATATCATCCACATCGAGACCAAGGTTGATGATGTCGTGCTCGAGATCGCTCTGCAGCACAACGCTGGTTATGCATACGACCAAATTTTCAGCTACGCCAACAATATCAACACCCTGCACGGTGGTACCCACATGAGCGGTTTCCGCTCTGGGTTCACCCGAACTTTGAACAAGTACCTCAAAGATCACAAACTGCTCAAGGGGAACGAGACGGCGCCGGACGGTCGAGACTACCAAGAAGGGTTATCGGCGGTCATTAGCGTCAAGCTCCCGAACCCGCAGTTCGAGGGACAAACAAAAGAGAAGCTCGGTAATACCGAGATCGATGGCATCGTGCAGTCGATGGTGAATGACTCTCTCGGACGGTATCTCGAAGAGAACCCGGCGATCGCAAAGATCATGGTTCTGAAAGCCATCGATGCTTCGCGAGCCAGGGAAGCGGCTCGAAAGGCGAGGGACCTCACCCGCCGCAAAGGCTTGTTGTCTTCCGGAAGCCTCCCCGGGAAACTCGCCGATTGTCGGAGTCGCAACAAAGACGAGACCGAGATCTTCATTGTCGAAGGAGACTCGGCAGGCGGCTCGGCGAAGCAAGGCCGCGATAGCATGATTCAGGCCGTCTTACCCATTAAGGGTAAGATTATTAACGTCGAAAAAACGCGATTCGACAAAATGCTGAAGCATGAAGAGATTCAAACGATCATCACAGCGTTGGGCACCGGGATCGGTGCCGAAGAGTTCGACATTTCGAAGCTCCGGTATTCTCGCGTCATTATCATGACGGATGCCGACGTCGACGGTTCGCACATTAGGACGCTGTTGCTCACGTTTTTCTTCCGGCAAATGCCGGCGCTCGCCGAGCAAGGGTTCATATACATCGCTCAACCGCCGCTCTACCGCGTGAAGTGGAAAGGTAAGGAGCACTACATCCAAAGCGATGCGGAGCTCGAGGATGTACTTCTCGATATGGCGGTAGAGACGACGCAGTTGACGTTCAAAGACGACGATCGAGTTGTCAGTGGCGACGAGTTCCTTGCGTTGATCGCGAGCTTGCGACGTCTAGTCGTCCTCGAACATAGACTGCGCCGCCAAGACGTCAAACTGTCCGACTGGATAGCTGCGCACTGGAGTGATGGGCGCACACTGCCACTGTTCGAGGTCACGGGCGAGGAGACGGTGTCGCTTTTCAATTCGGAGTCGTCGTACCGAGAGTTCTTGGCAGCTGAGGCGACTCGATTGGGTCGAGAGCCACTCATCGCGGACTATCGCGCTGCGAGTATCGTCGTTTCGGTTGTGGAAGAACCGGCCGAGGGGGAAGAACCCGCTGAAGGCGAGACTGTCCCCGAGACACCTGACTTGATCGTTCGTGAGTACGCCGGCGTCGAGGAGACGGTGAACTTGCTGCGAACACTGGAAGACACTGGATTCCCGTTGGACAAGCTCTACGTCGACGAAGACGCGGGCGATGTCGACGGAATCCCTGTGTTCGATTTCTCCGACGATGGAGAAGACATTTTCTCAAAGGCGATGGCTGTGTTGAAGATCGACAACACCGAGTTTGTCGTCGACCAGTTGGCATCGTTGTTCAATCAATTGATCGATGCGCTCAAGGCGAAGGTCGCAATCACTCGCTTCAAGGGGTTGGGTGAAATGAATCCGGACCAGCTGTGGGAAACTACCATGGACCCGGAGAAGCGGAAGATGCAGCGCGTCACGATCGACGATCAGGTGGCGGCAGACAGTATCTTCACGATCATGATGGGGCCGAACGTCGAGCCTCGGCGCAACTACATCGAGAAGCACGCTCTCGAAGCACGTTCGTTGGACGTCTAAATGACAAAGCCAGTGAGACCGATAGGTATCCGGGATTTCCTTCGGTGGAAGGAGGAGCAGAAGCCGTTCACGGTTCTCACCGCGTACGATGCTCCCACGGCGCGCATTCTTCACGAGGCTGGAATCCCCATGATTCTAGTGGGCGATTCTCTCGGCAATGTCGTACTCGGTTACCGCGATCCCGTGCCAGTGACGATGGGCGAGATGCTCCACCACTGCCGAGCTGTTCGTCGCGGCGCTCCGGAAGCGTTCGTCGTGGGGGATTTGCCGTTCTTGTCATATCAAGTGTCGGTGGAAGAAGCGGTTCGCAACGCAGGAGCTCTCGTCAAAGACGGCAAAGTAGATGCGGTGAAGCTCGAGGGCGGACAGGCGCGAGTAAGCGTGGTTCGGCACATTGTCGACGCCGGGATTCCCGTCATGGGGCACCTTGGACTGACTCCACAGAGTGCGACCCTTCTCGGCGGCTTGAGAACCCAAGCCAACGAGTCTGAGACGGCGAAGAAACTGGTGGAAGACGCTCAGTTGCTCGAAAGCGCGGGAGCGTTTGCTGTCGTGCTCGAGTGTATTCCGAGAGAAGTCGCGGCCGTCGTGACACAGGCGATCAGGATTCCAACCGTCGGGATAGGTGCCGGAGAAGACTGCGATGGGCAGGTTCTCGTGACGCACGACTTGTTGGGGTTCGGGTCCACCTTCAAGCCTAAATTCGTTCGTCGATACGCCGATGTCGAGCAAGTCATGAGTGAGGCGATCGTTCGCTTTCGGACCGATGTCGAGAACCGTAAGTACCCGAATGACGATGAGAGTTTTCACATGAAGGCGGATGAGAAGCGCGCCTTCGACAGCGAAGATTGAGGTTTGCCGTGCGGGTGTTGGTGCAGGGAGCAGGTGCCCTAGGGACTTGGCTTGCTGTGACGCTCGTCAGTGGGTCGAGTGAAGACTCGGTCGCGTTACTGGATAGAGATAAGGATCGCGCTCGAAGGTTGTCGTCGAGTGGAATCCGTTTGACCGTCGGTTCGATCGAGGTCACGGCTCAAGTAGATGTTTTGGCCGTTGGCTCACCAGTGGAAGCGTTCGATTTGTTGATCGTCTGCGTGAAGCACGGCGATCTAGATCAAGCGCTGACGGATGGACTGCCGTTCGTTGCACCCGGTGGACACGTGGTGATTCTGGTCAACGGACTTGGTCAGCGTGAGATCGTCGGGGATCGTTGGTTCGTGGATCGTGTTTGGTTGGGTGCCGTGACCTACGGGGCCATGTTGCTGGATGAGGGCCACGTCGAACAGACTGGCGAGGGTGTGATTCGGGTAGCGTCCTTGGACCAAGATCTCATGGGTCCGCTGAGCGTCCCGGATGTGTTTTCACCGCTCGTCGCGGCGGGAGTTTCGGTCGATCGGGCGCCCGACGTGGAACTTATGCTCTGGGAGAAGGCGATCGTGAACTGCGCGATCAACCCGGTGGCTGCTCTCGTACGGCTGACTAACGGAGAGTTGCGGGAAAGCCCGGCCTACCAGGTCAGTTTGGCTCTCGCAAAAGAAGTAGCGCTCGTCGGACGGGCGCACCTGGTGGCGAAAGGTCGAGACGATCGACTCATCGACGCCTGGGACAAAATGGCGAACGACTTCGGTGGCGTGGTCGACGGTGTCTGCCGTCGGACCGCTTCCAATCGTTGTTCAATGCTTCGCGACCTCGACGTGGGTCGCAAGACGGAGATCGACGCTTTGAACCTGGCCGTAGCGCGTCGAGCGAGTGAGCTCGGTTGCGACGCGCCGTTGAACCGGGCAGTGGCTGCTCTTGTGCAGGCTGCAGAGCGAACTTTGAGCTAGAGGCAAAAGGATTCGAATGAGCGAACGCATCGAAAACATGAGTATCGAAGACGAGATGAAGGGGTCATACCTGACCTACGCGATGAGCGTCATCATCTCTCGAGCTCTTCCTGACGTTCGCGATGGTTTGAAACCGTCGCAGCGACGAATTCTCGTCGCGATGAACGACCTTAATCTCAGTCCGCGTGGTCAACATCGTAAATGCGCGAAGATCGCCGGTGATACGTCGGGTAACTATCACCCTCACGGCGAGTCGGTGATCTATCCGACGCTCGTCCGTATGGCGCAGACTTTCAGCATTCGATACCCGTTGGTCGATCCTCAAGGGAACTTCGGATCGATCGATGGCGACCCCCCGGCTGCTATGCGTTACACCGAAGCGCGCATGACGTCGGCCTCCGTCGAGATGCTCGAGGATATCGACAAGAAGACCGTCGACTTCGTCAGGAACTACGACGAGACGCGAGACGAGCCCACGGTTCTTCCCGGGAAATTCCCGAACCTGCTCGTCAACGGCGGCTCGGGTATCGCCGTCGGTATGGCGACGAACTTCGCTCCGCACAACGTCGGCGAAGTGTTGAACGGTATTCTCGCCGTGCTGGATAATCCGGACATTGAGCTCATGGAGCTCATGACGCACATTCCGGGTCCCGACTTCCCTACTGCGGGACTCATTTGCGGACGCCGTGGAATCAATTCGGCATACAAGACCGGCCGCGGAATTTTGACGCTGCGTGCCAAGGTTTCGTTCGAGGAGAAGAAGAACCGCGTCTCACTAGTGATCCACGAGATCCCGTATCAAGTGCAGAAGGCGAAGCTGGCGCAGGACATCGCTAAAGGTGTTCGCGAGGGCCGATTCACGGGAATCTCTGACATTAGAGACGAGTCCGATCGCAACACGCCGGTCCGTTTGGTTATCGAAATCAAGAAGGGGGAGAACGAAGAGGTCGTTCTCAACCAACTCTACAAGCACACCCAGCTACAGACTAGTTTTGGCGTGCAGGCCGTAGCGCTCGTCAATGGTCGGCCGCGGACTCTCGGGTTGAAGCAGATCATCACCGAGTACCGTGATCACCGGATCAACGTTATTCGTCGCCGTTCAAGGTTCCTGCTCGAAAAGGCTGAGCGCCGTGCGCACATCCTCCGGGGACTACTGATCGCGCTCGACCACATCGATAGGGTTATCGCCCTCATTCGAGCGTCGCAAACGGCCGACGAAGCGCGTGCGTCGCTCATGAGCGAATTCGAACTCACGCGAATTCAGGCCGAGGCTATCCTGCAGATGCGTTTGCAGCGGTTGACCGGTCTCGAGCGAGACAAGCTCGTCGATGAACTCGACGGTGTTAACGAAGACATTCAGTACCACCGCGAAGTGTTGAGTAGTCGCGAAAAAGTGATCAGCCTTATTCGCGAAGACGTCACCGAGATGCTCGGCAAGTACGCCGATAAGCGTCGCAGTGAGATCATCGACTTCCATGAAGACATCGACTACGAGGACTTGATCCAAGAGGAACAAGTCGTCGTAACGCTGAGCCAGCAGGGATACATCAAGCGTACCCCGGTTTCCATGTACCGAAGCCAAGGGCGCGGTGGTACTGGAATTACTGCAGGTGCGAGTCGCGAGGGTGACTTCATCAAGAACATCTTCGTCTCGAGTACTCACGACTACATCTTGTTCTTTACCAACTACGGCAAGGTGTACTGGCTCAAGGTCTACGATATCCCGGATCTACCGCGGACCAGTAAGGGGCGTGCAATCGTCAACCTGCTGCCTCTGCAGCCGGACGAACGGGTCATGTCGAGCTTGCAAGTTCGTGAATTCGACGGCCGACACATTCTGTTCTCGACGCGGCGCGGGTTGGTCAAGAAGACAGCCCTTGAAGCGTACTCTCGTCCCAAGAAGAACGGGATCATCGCGATCGTGATCGAAGAGGGAGACGAGTTGATTTCAGCGATGCTCACGCGCGAGGGAGACGACGTGATCTTGTCGACCTCGTCCGGTATGGCGATTCGCTTCCCCGAATCGGATGCTCGTGAAATGGGTCGCGGCACGAGAGGCGTCAAAGGAATATCTCTCGGCACCGACGATGTGGTCGTGGGAATGTCCGTCGTTCAGGACGGGGGTTCGCTGATGACCGTGTGTGAACGTGGGTTTGGCAAACGAACCAAATTCGGGGAGTACCGAACTCAGAAGCGCGGTGGCAAGGGCCTCATCGACATTCGAACGACCGAGCGAAACGGACGTGTCGTTAAGACCGTGTCTATCATGGGTGGCGAGCACGCCATGTTCATGACACAGGGCGGTATGTTGGTCAGAATCGAAGTGGATAGCTTCCGAGACATCGGACGAGCCACTCAAGGATTCCGACTGATTCGAGTTCGCGACACGGACTGTGTCATCGGAGCAGAGTTGGTCGCGCCGGAAGAGGACGAGGACAAGGGGGAAGATGAGGTTGTGGTGCCGGACGACGGTGCTGTGAACGACGCTCCCAAGTCGGAAGACGTGACCCCCGATCCCGAAGGTGATGCGCCTGGTGAGGACGAGTCTCCGGATTCCGCTGAGTAGTGGTGGCCAGGGACTTTGAGCGCGCTTGGTGCGCGGCGCAAAGTCCCGGCCCGCTGAGCAAAGGAGCTGTCGGTCGATGAGTCCGGATCCCAAACCTCTAGTGGTGCAGAGCGATGGAACCCTTCTCTTGGAGGTTCATCATCCAGCTGCGAAGGATCTTCGTCATCGCTTGGCGGCTATCGCTCATCTCGAGAAGAGCCCGGAGTACTTTCACGAGTACCGAGTGAATCAGATCTCGTTGTGGAATTCCGCGCAGTCCGGGTGGTCCCGGGATCAAGTGTTGGCTCTGCTCAAAGACAACGCTAGGTATCCGGTGCCTCAGGCGTTGATCGACAAAATAGATGCCGCGCTGTCGAACTTCGGTCGACTCGAGCTCCATCGCAACGACGACGAGCTGATCCTGACGACCCGCGATTCCGAGGACTCGCTGTTGGCCGAGTTGTGCGGAAGGTCGGCTCTGCAGTCTTACCTTCGTGATCCTGTCGGTGACGGTACTTTCCGAATCGACCCGGGGCATCGTGGATCGCTGAAGGTCGCGCTGATTCGGGTCGGTTATCCGATCAACGATCGCGCCGGTTTTCGCGAGGGCACGGCTCTCGACGTCGAGCTGGCGGATGGCTCGGACGGTCGCGAGCGTGTCGATCTTCGCGACTATCAGAGTAGCGCGTCAGACGCGTTCTTTGCTGATATGGGGGGAGGAGGGGGTTCTGGGGTCGTCGTGTTGCCCTGCGGTGCGGGGAAGACGGTTGTTGCCCTGGGGATCATTACGCGACTCAAGACCGAGACACTTATTCTCACGCCCAATATTACAGCGCTGCGCCAGTGGAAGCGCGAGCTCGTCGATAAGACGACGATCGACCCCAAGCATGTTGCCGAGTACTCGGGGCAAGAGAAGCAGATCGGCCCGATCACCATCGCGACATACCAAGTGATGTCGCACCGTCGTTCAGCGACCGACGACTTCACCCACTTAGATTTGTTCTCCGATCACGACTGGGGATTGATCGTCTACGACGAGGTTCATTTGCTTCCGGCCCCGGTGTTTCGATTCACGGCCGAGATTCAAGCTCGTCGTCGATTGGGTCTGACGGCCACTCTCGTTCGCGAGGATGGACGCGAGGATGAAGTCTTCACGCTCATCGGTCCTCGAATCTACGAGCTGCCGTGGCGCGACCTCGAGCAGGGAGGGTTCATTGCTACGGTACGATGTATCGAAGTCAGAGTTGATCTTCCGAAAGAGGAACGGCAGAACTACGAAGCGGCTGATCGACGCCATCGCTTTCGATTGTCGTCAGAGAACCGAAAGAAGCTCGGTTCCATCAAGAGCATCCTGGCGGCTCATGCGGGTGACCGAACGTTGATCATTGGCCAATACCTTCGTCAACTTCGTGACGTTGCACTCGAGGTTGGCGCACCTTTGATCACCGGCCAAACTCCGCAGGATGAAAGAGACAAACTCTATCGCGCTTTTCGTAGCGGCGAGCTTCCAGTCCTGATAGTGTCGAAAGTCGGGAACTTCGCAGTAGACCTACCGGACGCGTCCGTTGCTATCCAGATCTCTGGTACCTTCGGTTCGCGGCAAGAAGAGGCACAACGTCTCGGCCGTATCTTGCGTCCAAAGTCGGATGGTCGAACCGCGTTCTTCTACTCGATCGTCACGAGGGACACTCGTGACCAAGAGTTCGCCGCCCGCCGCCAGCGTTTTCTGATGGAGCAAGGCTACCAGTACGACGTCGAAGAACGTTTGTCGGATGCTGGGAGTGGGTTTCCCAGCGGCGATTCCGGCCAAGAGGCTGCGACTCGTACCGCCGATACTCGATGAAGTTCTTGGATCGCTCACGTATCGCGTGACCGGTCCGAGCCGTCGCTACGAGGGTCGCAATCTGGAGGTAATCAGTTGACCGGCGTGAAGGATTTGTTGCGCAGGCGTCGCAAGGCCGAACTGCAGACGATCCATCAGTTCTGGTATCCAGGGGAATCGCGGCTCAGTACGCGAGACGAACTGGAACGCCGAGTACAGCAAGCGTTGACCGGCGGCGTCGATCTCGGCGACCGCGTTGCACGCCTGTCTCGGATACAGCGTTCGCTTTTGACCACCCTGCTCGAACAACATCCGTCCTACTCTGCGGGAGTTGGTGCCGTTCAGAGTTTGTTGGAGCGTTCGGGTGCCGCGCGTCTCGAAATCGAGAGTGCTGCGCGCATGTTGGTCGAACGCGGGTTTATCGACCGGGTGCGACCTGACCCCCCCCAAGGTGCCAACCAAGACCTCTTCTCCATTCCCAGTGAGTTGGCTCCGCAGCTTGCCGAAGCGTTTGATCTCGGCGATGGCGGCGGACGCGTCCCTCCAGAGCATCAGTTGAGTCAGCAACGTCTTCCGTTCGAGATCGATTTCGAATCGTTGTCGCTCATCGATCGAGTTGCCACGCTCGAGGACCCGACGCTGATCAAACTAGTCGAGATCGCGATCGGAGAACGAGGAATCGCGGAGGCGTCCAATTCCCGAGTGCAAGATCTCATCGACGGTGATACCGATCGGCTGACCAAGTCGGATTGGCGGCGTCAGCTCGAGGAGGCCGGGATCGGGACTATTGGCCCTGTATCTCTGCAGGACTTCGGGATTCTGGTCCAGCAACCAGCGGTGATCATCTTTCAAGAGTGGATGGATCGTCACTATCGGGCTCAGCTGGCTCGACCACGGCAACCCGATACTGTTGTCGAGTCGGGCGTCGATCTCTACATAGACGTCGATCGAGTCGCGTCGTTTTTCGACGCCAATCCTGTCCGTCTGACGCGCGGTGGCAAGATTCCCAAGCGCGTGCAGGAGTCGATCAAGAACGTACTCTGTTCTCCGCGCCTGGAATCATTTGTCGAGCAAGACTTGACCGATCTCATGGTGCGCCTGTCGCAACGGATCGGAATCGTCGAGAGTTACATGGGCGAAGTTCGAGTCGATGCCGAACGCCTTCAACATTGGCGCAAGCTCGACCTCATTCGCCAAGTCGAAGCTGTTCTCGAACGGTTCATGAGCGACAACCAAGGAGCGCGGTGGAGCTTTCACCAGGAGTTCCTTCGGGAGATCGTGATCGAGGTCCTGAAGAGCACGCAGTTCGAAGATTGGGTTTCGTTCGACGCCGTCATAGGTTTGGTGATCTCGACCTATATGCTCGAACTCGAAGAGCGTGAGGTGCGCGAGACACTTCGAGAGCGCCGGGAGGAAGACTTTGCGCGTGAGCGCTTGAACTCTCCCTACGCGCGTTTGGCCAGTGACCTGACGTACTGGATGGTGCACTGTTTCCTTCCCCTGGGCGTCTGCGAGCTCGGCCTGTGTGGCGGAAAGCTCGATTCGTTTCGTTTGACGCCACTGGGCAAGGAAGTGTTCGGGATACCGCGAGAGTCGGCCGAGAGTCGCATTCTCGTGAACCCCGATTTCGAGATCATGCTGTTTTGTGAAGGCTTGCGTGGCATGCGCCTCGAGCTCGAGCTGTCGCGATTCGGTGAGCGCGTTTCCGCCGAGCGCGTTCGGCGCTACCGGGTGACTCGCGAGTCCATGCGTAGTGGAATTCGCTCCGGCTTGTCGTTAGAAGAGATTCGCGTACTGCTCGACGAAGCTTCGGACTATCCGTTGCCCGACCCTGTGCTGGTCGACCTTCGAGACTGGGGCAAGGATCTCGATTGGATCCATGTCAGCCCCGCGATCGTTCTGTCGGGTCTGGATGTGACCCGCCGAGAAGCTGTCGAGGAACTCCTCGCAGAGAGTGAGGTCTCCTACCAGGTGTGTCCCGATGGAACCTTGGTGGTGACCGAGAGTGAAAACGTCGACGTTGCCGAGTTGTTGCAAGAAGAGGGTTGGTTGGTCCGGAGCCCAAAGAGCGAAGCTCCCGCGCTAACTCTCGAGAGCGCGTCGAAGCGAGCCTGACGATGATGACCGACCCGCGAACTGTCTCCCGGATTCTCGAATACTTTCATCTACCGATTCAACATGCGCCGGAAGTGCTCCGGGATGTGTACCTACAGGTCTCTCGGTCGTGCGAGTTCGACAATTTCATCCGAATTCCTGGCGGTGCCCGACTCGAAAGCGTGGCTTCAGAGGGAAGTGCATCCTCGTCGGTTTCGTTTCTCAAGGATCGAATTAGCTTCCAAGAGGAACAGCCGAGTTCGAGCCTCGAGATCTTGCTGCGACGAATCGAAGCGACGCTCGGAGTCGCGACCGCCAAGTGCAACATTCCTTTGTTCGTTGCTCGGAACATTACTTTCCGCGCTGTCGTTCCGGCGCCGCGAGGCCAGCACGGTTCGCAGTTCCTGTCGGAAAACTTCTTCAAGTTGGAGCCGGAGCACTTCTCGGACTTCGAGCGTCCTGGAGCTCTCGTCGGATTTCGGATGCAATTCCATCCCAAAGATCCTACCCGTGAGCCGCTACACCAGGTACGCATCGAGACGTATTTGAAAGATCCACGGTCGCTCTTCGTCGAAGACTGGGCTACGTTCAAGGTTCCGATTCAGAGTCGGGACTTAGCCCGGTTGTCTACCGAGGCCAAGGAAGTCGAAGCGTTCCTCGGTGAACGAGTGACCGCCTTCTTGGCGCAATTTGGGGAAGGTGCGTGAGGCATGATCCGCTCCGCTGGCGAGTCACCGAACTTTCCAGCGGGCCGCGGTGCCGGCACGTCGATCTCCGACTCGGTTGCGAAAGCGTCGTCAAACACCACGAGGGTTCTAGATAGTCGATCCAACATAGAGCCGTTTCTTGGTCCATGGCGTTGGCTGTTGGGGTGTTTCGTCGGCGGTGTCGTCGTTCGACTCATCGTCGCCGCGTTCGCGGGGATTTCTCACGACGCTGCCGCCTACTACCTTCCGAATGCACGTGCTCTGATCGACGGTGGGCTCGACAATTGGGAGGCGATGACCATCGCTGTTCCACCTCTGTTTCCAACCTTAGTCGCTATTGTTCATTCGTTCGTGGGAGATATCGAAGGATCGGCGCTCTGTATCTCCGTTGTTTCAGGTGCTGCAATGGTGTTCCCGGTGCTTGGGTTCGCGCGTTTCGTGTTTCCTGGCCGGCCTATGATTCATCGCTTCGCGATCGTCGTCGCGTTCGCCCACCCGTTTTCAGTTCGATACAGCGGCGACGCCAAAGCGGATGCGCTCTATGCGCTGTTGTTCAACTTGGCGCTTTGGTGTGGGCTGACTTTGATGAGACGTCCCGACGCCTTGCGTGGCGCCACCTTCGGTTTCTTGGTTGGCTTGGCGTACCTCGTTCGTCCTGAGGCTCTCGGTCTTGCCATCCTACTCACGGTTGCCGTCATCGTGTTGGGGTGGAGAAAGCGACAAGACAACGTCGTCCTCCGGGAGTACGCGGTTCGTGTGTTCCTGGCCGGCGTGATCGCGGTTCTGTTTCTTCTTCCTAGCCTCGGTTGGAACGCGTGGTTCGTTCACGAGAAGATCGGTATCTGGACGATCAGTCCAAAGGCGGGGGTGCTTCAGGACTACGACAAGGGGTTGGGCGACACTATGAACTCGCTCAATGCCGAGAAGACAATGACCATTCACGAGGAACGGTTGTCGGTTCAGTCGTCGTACCAGAGCTTTTCGCCTCTCAGCGTGCTTCTCGAGAATCCGGGCAAGACGTTGCGAGCCTACGCCGGAAACTTGGGAGAGTACCTTCGTGTGTTCCCCCCGGCGGTCGGCAGTTTGACTTCGGCTCTGCTCCTTGTGGGGCTCTGGTTCTTCTCCCGCAAGGGGCGGCGGGGGTCTCTGACGAGCATCCTCACGTTGTTCGCGTTCTACGGATTCTCGTTCATGATCTTCTACGTATCGCGCCGCTTTTGGCTGGCGTTGGTTCCAATCCTTCTCCCCTACTGCGCGGCTGGCGGAGTAGTGGTTGCGTTACATCTCTATCGCTGGCGACGCGTTCATGCCCGGTGGGTTCTCCTCGCTATGGTGGTACTGCTCGTCCCCGAAGGGATGAACCGAAGTCTTCGCAGCGGCAACCGCTGGTTCTCGAGTCCGGAGAAGGAGTTGGGGCAGAAAATGCGGGAAGACGCCTTGGGTCGTGGGGATGACGACTTGAGGATCGTGAGCGTCAAGGCGAGAGCGACGTTCTATGCCCGAGGAACGAATCTGACGTTCCCCTCGAATCCAATCTCAGATATCGCCATCTACATGAAGAATCGCGACGCAGATTTCCTCGTCATCGACTTGGAGCGTGAGCGCAAGAGGCGGCCGAAGTTCGTCGAGGAACTGCTGACGACTTCGCAGTTCCAAGAGTTTGTCCGCGCCGGCGTGGCGGGTGAAGAGCTCGTCGCGTTTAGGTTTCAACCGGGTTCCTAGGGATGGTTGCGTTCATTCCATCTTGATCAACCGTTCCTCGAGTTGGCTGCGATCTAGCTCGGCACTGACCTCGATGATGGTGGTGGTGTCCGGCAGTGTGGGTACGTCGATGACGTCCTTCTCTAGGACGACGAATGCGTATTCGTCCTTGGACAATCTCTTCGCTAGCGCGATGGCATCCCCGACCGCGTCGACCCTAAAGCCTCGTTGGGAGACAAGCCCGAACAGCGCGTTGCGCAACTTCGCATCGAGACAAACCACCAGTACACTCTTCATTGTGTTCCCCAGATTCGCAGCGCGAGCGTCCGCCGATGGGGTCGACTGCGATGTTCGAAGAGAAACAAGCCCTGCCAAGTTCCCAGGTCGAGCCGTCCGGCGGCGATGGGAATCATCTCTGACGTGTGCGTGAGCGCGGCGCGGATATGCGATGGCATGTCGTCAGGACCCTCGGCAGTGTGCGTGTAGTCGGGATGATTCTCCGGCACCGTGCGATCGAAGTAGGACGCGAGATCTCGACGTGCGCTTGGATCTGCGTTCTCGGAGATGACCAAGCTCGCGCTAGTATGCTTGATGAAGATCAGGCAGACCCCGTCTTCTACGGCACTCGCGGTGACTGCGTCGGCGATGAGGTGCGTGATCTCGTGAAGGCCCTTTCCGGGTGTTTCGACCTGAATCGCATCGAGAATCATGTCCATGGGGTGTGCTTCCGCATCTGGGATGGGTTGGTCCTGAATCGATCGGTTCTTGATTCCTCAAGTACCTTTCGGGAAACAGCTTGCGTGTCGATCCACCGGACCTCAGGGTATCGCCATCGCATAATAGAATCGACGGGGTTCTGTCGATCCCAGCCATGACATTCGTTGATTCCACTCCCTGGCGCGAGCAGCGTCGGACCACGGTAGAAGGAGAACTCACGGTGCTCGTCTCTTGTTCTGATTGTGGACATCAATACGACGCTGGCGACCTCGAAGCCGGCAGTAAGTTTCTCTGCCACTGCGGAATCTACGTGAGGGTTCCGGAGGTTCGCGTCAAGGAAGCTGTCGTTGCGCACTGTTCTTCGTGTGGCGGGCACCTGCCGAAGGACGCCGACCAATGCGGTTTCTGCGGTTCCGAGGTGGCGGCCGTCGACTTGAACCTCGGTCAGACGTGCCCGCAGTGTTACTCGCGAATGCTCAAGGGGGCGTCGTTCTGCAGTTCTTGCGGTACGTCCATTCGGCCAGAAATGCTGCACGACGGAGCAACGGATCACGACTGCCCGCGTTGCAAGATAGGACTTGTTCGCCGACGCGTCGCGCACGGGGCGTTCAACGAGTGTACGAAGTGCGGGGGCATGTGGTTGGGCGAAGGGTTCTTCGACAACATCGTGCAGAAGCGAGATGACGAGTCCATTGGCCAGGCGATTGTCGCTGAGAGTTCGCTCGACCGGTCCGCGTTTCGATCCGAAGCGAACGTCGTCAAATACATTCCGTGCCCGGTCTGCGCGGAACTCATGAATCGAAAGAACTTCGCCCAGATCTCAGGCGTGATCATCGATTGGTGCAAAGACCACGGCTATTGGTTCGACGCGTTCGAGCTCGAACAGGTTCTCGAGTTCGTTTCTTCCGGCGGCCTCGACAAGTCGCGGGTTCGTACCATGGAGCGAGTCAAGCGCGAATCGGAGTCTGCGATGAACCGAAAATCTGCCGCGAATCGTGCCGCCTCGCTTCCGCTCAACAATACTCGACAACACGGCATCGAGAGTTTTGATTTGTTGGACGGCGTGATCTCGTTGATCGGCGGACTGTTCAAGCGGTGAGATGGCGGCAGGCTATCTCAACGCTTCAACGTGATCTGACCCAGGTCGAGTTCTTGCGCATCGAGAACATCGATGGCCTTGCTCCAGGATCCGGCCGTGGGGTGCTCGATTCGGAGGTGGACGGCTCCGGGCGGGAGTAGCCAAGTTGCGAAGTCGCCAGCAACGGTCGTCCGTCCGGTCGACAGCACTCCGAGCCCTTGACTCGAACCGAGCTGCGTGAAGATGGTCGCCCCCGACGCGGGCTTGCCGTCCCCGTCCGTGGCGACGCCGCGCACTCGTCCTCCTGCGGGAACCGTGATCCGGATCGGTACGCCTACCACGACTTCGATGTCCGCAGCCCACGGTGCTCGTCCGGCCATGGTGATCTCGAACGTGTAGCTCCCGTGGCCGAGCACTTGCCGCGTTCGGGTGTCGCCGATGGTGGTCGAGACGAGTTCATGCCACCGGGAAGTGACGCGGAGTCGATCGTACGGCCCGGGGTCGAGACGCCCTCCGGTCGGCGTGGATAGTTCCAGCGTGGTTTGCTCCACCGGCTCGAGGCGTATCGTTAGCTCGGCTACATCCGATGCTTCGTCCATCGAGAAGCGATCGACGACGGCAGCGTAACCGGAACGTATCACCGCATACTCCACGATCGGACCGCCGAGGCCGTTGATCGCCGCTCGTCCGCTGGCGTCCGTCGTAGCCGTCTCGACGTCTCCGCTGAGGGTGCGGATCGAGACCTTGGCTCCGCTCATCGCTTGGTCGTCGTCGATGACCCGGAAGCGAACCCCTCCGCCTCGTTCGACCGTCGCCTCCCACTGCGTTGGCTTGCTGCGGGAGAGCTCGATTCCGGTGAACGTCTGGTCCGCGAAGCGCGGGGAGTGAACGTTGATCGCCACTTGACCCGGAGGCGCATCGATCAGAAAACCGCCATGGGGGCCGGTGTTCGTCGTCAGCACCGGGTTTCCTTTGGATTGAATTTCTACCGTGACGCCAGGGGCGGGCCGTCCGTCAACGTCGAGAATGGTGCCTTTCAGGGTCGCCGATTTTCGCAAAAGGTAGTCGTGTGAATCGGAACCCTGCGCACCCTGCGCCAAGAGGTCGAGCGCATCAACGACATAGCCGGACTTCTTCAACGAAACGCGGGGACGATACCCGGCAGGTAGTTCAATCGAGAACGTGCCGTTTCGTTGACTGATCGTTTGGGTTCGTCCGGCGACGGCGTGCGGTAGATTCTCTGCCTTGATCTCGACGCCCGGTATGGGTTGACCGAGGGCGTTGACGACGCGACCCGAATAGCGATCTAGCGTCAGGTCGTTAGGGTTTGTCGGTGGTGTTTCGCTCGGTTCGGGCTCGCGAAGCCAAACCGCCCAGATTCCAACTGCCAGAGCCGAGACAACCATCAGCGGAACGAGGACACGCGTGAGTTGAGAGGCTCGAGGCAAGGGTGACGTTCCATCCTTCAAGGGAGATCGAGTGGCGAGGTATTGTGGGACGGGTTCCGTTGTCGAGGCAACCCGGTGTCGTCAGAATCTCACTCGCCGCATCGACTTCGCAGCCCGCGCATTCGCGACGTCCCCGTCGTCGAGTGCGCGATTCGTGGCCGGTCCCCTCTGGAACGAGATGACGATCATGCAGTTTGTCGGTATCGATACCGGGGGCACCTTCACTGACTTCATCGCGATCGGTCCCGGCGGGGTTGTCGTGCGAAAGCTCCCGTCGACGCCAGACGATCCGGGGCGCGTCATTGTGGGCGCAATGAACGAACTCGGTTTTGAGCGAACGAGTTTGACAGTCGTTCACGGGTCGACTGTGGCGACAAACGCCCTGCTCGAAAACAAGGGGGCGACCACCGCATTCGTGACCACGCGTGGCTTCACGGACGTCCTCCAGATCGGCCGACAGGACCGTCCCGACATCTATCAGTTGGACTGGGTTCCGCCGCCATCGATCGTGCCGCGGCATCTTCGCTTCGGGGTAGACGAACGCGTCGGTCCCCACGGTGTCGTCGTGACTGAGTTATCCGACAGCGAAATCGAGCGTGTGCGTGCCGCGGTCGCAGCAGCCCGGCCGGACGCTGTCGCCGTCGGGTTCTTGTTCTCTCCTGAGAATGGTGACCACGAGGACCGAATGTGCGCTGCGTTGGCGTCTCTCGGTGTCCCGGTGATTGCGTCGAAAGATGTGCTGTCGGAGATCCGGGAGTACGAGCGCTTTTCGACGGCTGCCGTTTCCGCGAGCGTCGCGCCGGTCATGGAGGGATACCTCGGGCGACTGTCACGCGCCCTCGAACCAGCCCCGCTCTATGTCATGGAGTCGGGCGGCGGGGTTCTGTCCGCAGATCGCATTCGAGGGCAAGCGGTCCGAACCGTCTTGTCGGGACCCGCGGGGGGAGCCTTGGCCGCTTTGGCAGTTGCGGAGATGCATTCATCGGATGTCGTGTCGTTCGATATGGGGGGCACGTCCACTGATGTTTGTCTGTTGGCTGGTGGAACCCTGCCGCGAACCCGCACCATGACGATTCGCGATCTGCCGATTGCAGTACCCGTGGTCGACGTTCATACCGTTGGAGCGGGAGGAGGATCGCTGGCCTGGATCGATCCCGGCGGGGCACTACGCGCCGGCCCAAACAGTTCGGGAGCTCACCCGGGTCCCATTTGCTACGGACGCGGAGGAGTCGTTCCGACCGTGACGGACGCAAACGTTCTTCTCGGTCGGCTGCCAGCGGATGTGCTACTCGGAGGGGAGATGCCGCTCGAAGCGGATTCGTTGCCGCAGGCGTTCGCTGACTTCGGCCGGCCCCTGGACCTCGACCCGTACGCGGTCGCGCTCGGTGTGGTGCGTGTGATCGAAGCTGAAATGGCTCGCGCCCTTCGTCGCATCACGCAGGAACGTGGCGTCGATCCTCGAGGGTTGTCGCTGGTGCCCTTCGGTGGCGCGGGCGGGCTACACGCGTTGTCCTTGGCGAGAGAACTCGGGATCGAGAGGGTGATCGTGCCGCCGCAACCGGGCATCTTGAGCGCCCTCGGCATGCTCCTCGCTCCGATGGTCGAGATCTCGGCGGCCGCGGTGCTCGAGCGATTCGACCCGTCGCTCCTCGATGAACTCGAACGCCGAGTGGCGGATCTCGAAGCAGCGGGATTAGCTCGCCTCGGCGCGGCCGATCGACAACGGACGCCGATCGTGCGACGCGAGTTGTCGCTGCGCTTCGTAGGACAATCGCATGAGTTGGATGTTCAGTGGACGGGAAGTTTCGAGGCGTCGGCATTCGACGAAATCGGCGCTCGTTTTCATGCCGAGTACCGAACACGCTACGGCTTTTCGGATGAATCCAGGGCTCTCGAAGTCACGGCGGTTCGGTCTCGCGTCGAGCTTCCCGCGCGGCTTCGAGCGGAGGAACTTCCAACCTTGTTGAACGACAGCAATGCTGGGTTCTGCTCGCGTGACGAAGTGGCCGTCATTCTGTCGACGGGTGATCGTGCGACCGTCCCGCGGATCGGTCGCGGAGCGCTGGAGATCGGTGACGTGCAACGAGGTCCAGCAATCGTTGTCGAACAGTCGAGTACATTGTGGTTGCCAGAAGGTAGCGAATTGACGGTCGCGGCGGATCGGTCATTGGTCATCGTGCTGGAGCCGGTCGATGAGTGATACCCCCTCGACCGAGCAGTCACCAGTCAGTGATACTTTGCTTTCCCTGGCCGCGTTGGCCGGGTTCGCGGCGTTGGGGTGGATGGCGCACCGCGGGGCGTCGATCGAGCTCCTCGTTGCTGTAATTCCGATCTCCGCGATTCCCGCGCTCCTCTACGTGCGGCGCCGTCGTGGTGAAATCTCGAAAGCCGCCCTCTTCGGTATCTTCGTTGTCGGCGTGCTGGCGCGGCTGTTCTTCCTAGGCTCCGATCCACTTTTCTCTGACGACGTATACCGTTACCTGTGGGATGGTCGGGTTCAAGCGGCCGGACTCTCTCCGTACGGGGTCGCGCCGAACCACGAGAGTCTCGACGCCGTTGAGTTCGATTGGCCGGCCGATACCCACATCCGCGCAAAGGTCAATCACCCCGACATACCGACGATCTATCCGCCGTTGTTGGAACTCGCGTACCGTGCGGTCGCTGAGGTTGGTGGAGGTCTCGAACATTGGCGCGTGCTGCTGATTCTTGTCGACGTTGGTCTCGCGCTGGCGTTGTTAGGGTTATTGCGTGTCCGGTCGTTGGATCGTCGTTGGGTTGCGTTGTATCTGTGGCACCCTCTGCCGATCGTGGAAAACAGTTGGAGCGCGCACGCGGAAGTCGTCGCCGTGGCGCTCCTGGTGTGGGCGGTCTACGCCCTTTCTCTTGGTCATCGTGCTCGCGGGGGATTGTTGCTCGGTCTTGGCGGGGCCGCCAAGTTGCTCCCGTTTGGACTCCTTCCCTTTGCCCTCAAGAAGTACGGGTGGCGTTCCGTCGTCGCGGCATTGATAGCGGCGGGGCTGTGTGCGGTTCCGTTTCTCGACACGGATCTTCAACAGGCGACCGTTGGCTTGTCGACCTACGCTGAAACTTGGTACTTCAACGATGTTGTCTTTCGCCCGTTGGGCGAGTTGCTCGGTTTGAACCCGGAAGACAAGAAGCTAGCGAGCACCCAACTGTGGCGGCGTGTCTTACAAGGGGCGTGGGTTGCCAGTTGTCTTCTTGCGATGTGGCGCGGACGGGACGTGGTTCGGGTCGCGGGTTTGATCGTCTTGGCGTTTGTATTGTTCACGCCGACGCTTCACCCCTGGTACGTCCTCTGGCTCTTGCCGTTCGCTATTCTCGAGGGGAGTGTGGCTGGCGTGGTCTTCTCGGTGACCATCTTGTTCGCCTATGAAGTACAGATTGACTGGCAGTCCAGCGGGCTATGGCAGGAGTCGGGCTGGGTGAGAGTGTTCGAGATACTGCCCGCGCTGCTTGTTGGGCTCGGTGTCTGGTATTCGAGGAGAGGCGCAGCGTCAGTTGGCGGTTCGTCAGGTAGCGCGTCGCCACCGTAGCGCACCCTGACTTCAATGAGCGTTGAGTCTCGTCACTCCGCCGGCGCTGCTTCCAACTGCTTCGTGGCGCGCGCAACCTTGTATTCCCGGATGAGAATGAGCACGACACCCGAAACAATGCAGCTATCCGCAATGTTGAAGTTGGGCCAGACGTGTGCCTGCTCGCCGATGACGACGAACCATTTGATGAAGTCGCGAACCGAGTAGTGGAAGTATCGATCCCAAAGATTGCCGAACGCTCCGCCGGCGGTCAACGCAATGGCGACGACAAGTAGCGCTTCGTTGCGGCGTTTCCAGCAGACCCAACCCAGAGTTCCGACGACCCAGCCGGCTGAAATGAGCAGCAGCAAAGTCCGCATGCCGTAGAACCATCCCGAAAAGGCGCCGAGGTTGATCGACGCCTCGAGGTGGAACCAGCTGAAAACCTCGTAGTCTCGCTCCCAGGTCAGAACCGGGTTGCCGGGCTCGGGCTGAGAAACAACCGCCCCGAGGAAGTCGAAGGCGGCCACTTTCGTCCACAGATCGAGAACTGCGACCGAGGTGGCGATCAATAGATAGGTAACAACAGCGCGAGTTTTTGTCATGGCACGGGATTGAACCAGACGTGCTAGGTACCGCCTAGTCCCCTCTGAAGATTTGGATGACCCAGGGCGGGACGATGGATAGGCCATCGCGAGGGAACGATCGACTAGCCGCTGAGCTCCTAAGGGTTGGATGTGCCTATGGTTACCTCAATGCGATGTTCGCGATACGGCGGCTCCATGGCTATCATGCTTGGCGTAGACAAGTCGGATTGGCGATGTGTATGGGGATGCCGAAGCGAAACGACCACCCGATGAATGATCGTGATGAACTCCTGGGCTCGACGAGTGCCGTTGAAGTTGGAGCGCATCGTTTCGATCTGTTCTTCGACCTTTGCCGTGAAATGCTTTGTTTCGCCGGACTCGATGGCTACTTCAAGCGCGTCAATCCTGCCTTCGAAAGAAACCTCGGACACAGCTCCGACGTTCTTCTCTCCAAGCCCTTCGTCGAGTTCGTTCACCCCGATGACCGAGCCGCCACGATCCAAGAACTTGCGGGTCTCCGCCGTGGGCGCGACACGACGATGTTCGAGAACCGGTATCTCTGTGCTAACGGTTCGTATTGTTGGCTCGAGTGGTCCGCGCGCGCAGTGGCGGGCGACGAGGTCTACGCGGTTGCTCGCAACATCACTGAGAGCAGGGAAGCGCGCGAAGCGCTCCAAGAGAGTGAGCAACGCTTTCGTCAGCTGGCGGAGACCATTCGCGAAGTGTTCTACGTCGTGAAGGCCGATTGCTCGCAAGTGCTCTATGTGAGTCCGGCGTTCGAGGACATCTGGCAGCAAAGCAGTGAGTCGCTCTATGCGGATCCGAAGATGTGGTTGCAGTGTATTCGTGGCGATCGTGATCGTGAACGAGTCGCTGAACTGTTCGGCCAGTTACTCGACGTGGGCACCTACGAGGCCGAGTATACGATCGAGCGTAAGGACGGAACGTGCCGTCGCATTTGGGATCGCGCGTTTACGGTTCTCGACGACGACGGATCCGTTATCCGGGTGGTCGGGATCGCTGAAGACGTGACGGCTCGTCGCGAAGCCGAGGATCGAGCCCGCCAACGGGAATCCGAACTCGCGCACGTCGCCCGACTCACGACGTTGGGTGAACTGGCGTCGGGTATCGCTCATGAGCTGAATCAGCCATTGTCAGCGATCAGCATTCAATCCGAGTCATGCCGGCTGGCTCTGGGTGTGAACCGGATCGAACGGGCGCTCGAAGATCTCGACGCGATCGCTTTGCAAACCCAGCGAGCGGGTCAAATCATGCGCCGCCTGCGCCATTTCGTGCGTCGTCGCGACCCGATCACGACAGCCGTCGATGTGAACCAGGTTGTCACCGACGTCGTCAGGTTTGTGGAGTATCAGACCAACGCGAACTCGATCGACATAGAGATTATTCAGGCTTCGGTGCCGAGGGTGTCGGGCGATCCGATTCAGCTTCAGCAAGTAGTCTTGAATCTAGTGCAGAACGCGATTCACGCTGTTTCTGGGACCGAGCATCCTGAAATCGTGATCGAAATCGATCACGCGGGGAAGGCGGTCACGATAGCGGTGCGAGATCGTGGGCCGGGTGTGACCGGCGAAGAGTTGGAAAGAATTTTCGAGCCGTTCTATACGACTAAGAGTTCTGGCATAGGGATCGGCTTGCCGATCAGTCAGTCCATCGTCGAGGGTCATGGGGGGCGATTGATCGCTGCCAATCGGCCCTGCGGTGGTATGGAGTTCAGAATTGAGTTGCCTGAGGGTCCAAGGCAATGAGACTAGATTTACGGAATGGGGTTTTCAATGGAGCGAACTGACGGAACCGTTTATGTGGTCGACGACGATCCGGCTATTCGAACCGCTATGAGCCGGCTACTGGAGGAAGTTCAGCTGCCCGTTCGGGAGTTTGCTGATGCGCAGTCGTTTCTCGATGAGTTCACCGGTTCAGAGATCTGTTGCATCATCCTCGATATTCGTATGCCGGGTATGAGCGGCATCGAGTTGCAGAAGAAGTTGGTGGCGGATGGTCACGACTCGCCCGTGATCATTGTCAGCGGACACGGCGATATCCCCATGGCTGTTGATGCCGTGCAGCGTGGCGCCTTCGATTTCCTCGAGAAGCCGTTCTCGGTTCAAACTCTGCTCGATCGGATTCAGCAGGCTCTGGCTCACCATCGCTTGGTCCGAGCGCGCGACGGACGGCGCAGGGATCTCGAAGTGCGCTACCAGAAGCTGACGCCAAGAGAGTGCGAAGTCATCGACCATGTGATCACCGGCAAGACCAACAAGCAGATTGCATTCGAGCTCGGCGTGAGCTCTCAAGCCATCGATGCTCGACGGGCCAACGCCATGAGAAAGTTGTCGTGTGACAATATTCCTCAAGTGACGGAATTCATGCTCCGATTGCGCAATAGCGTCACGCAGAGGGAAGAGCGTTCGTCGCCATCGTGAGTTTGGGTCGTGGAGAGATGTCGGGCTAGTCGACTTTCAAGAAGTCGGCCAGAGTCTCGTAGTAGGCTGCGCCCGCGACGATTGTCAGGTTGTTGTGACCTGCCCCTTCGATGACGACGAGCCGTTTCTTCGACGCGACTGACGCCGCGAGAAGGGCTCGGCCGTGCCACGGTGGAATGACCTCGTCGAGATCTCCGGCCAGAATCAAGGTTGGACACGTGATCTGTCGGATGTGGCGGAGATTGGGAAACCGGTCGAACGGCAGTAGCGGAACTTTCGTGATGACACGGAACGCGCTGACGAATGGCGACTCGAGAATGAGGGCTCCGACCGGTTCCTTGCGCGCCAAGTGGCACGCTGGCCCGCTGCCGACCGAGCGTCCGTACAGGATGACCTGACCCGGCGTGTATCCGAGTGAGTCGATCAGGTAGTCATAGACCGCCTCTATGGATCGATAACACCCTTCGACCGAGGCGGTCCCTCCGCTCGCCCCGTACCCGGGATAGTCGTAACCGACGACGCTCACACCGAGGTGCGCACCCAAGGCGGCGAGTTCCCCACGTAAGTGACCGAGATCCTCGGCGTTTCCGTGGCTGTACAAGATTACCTTCTCGGACTCCGTCGACCGATGGACCAATACGGCTATGTCGTCGCCGTCGGTGCTCGTGACGTGCACCACTCCTTTCGCCGCGGCGTCGCCGGTCGGCGGGGGCTGAAAGATCATCGACTCCGATACGAACAGCCCCATCGCGATCAACGTGAGGTACGCGACACCGAGTGCCCTGGCGATGGTCAGCCACAGCCGAGTTCGCTTTCTTGGAGGGGCCGGCTTATTCATCGAGGGCCCGCGCGAGTAGCAGGGGACGATCCGTGATGATCCATTCGGCCCCGAGTTCTTGCCAGCGCCACGCGGCGTCCACGTCGTTCACGGTCCAAACGGCGACCTTCTGGCATTGCTTCTCGAACTGGTTCATACATCTCGCGACGAGTTCGAGGTCGTCAGAGTCGTGCGGTAGGTCGAACCCCGAAAACCCGTTGGCGGATCGATCGCGAGCTTCGTTCCAGTCGCGGGTGTACAGCATGACTGCAAGGCTCGCGTTCGCGTTCAGGAGGTACTCCGGCATTTCGTGGCCCCTCGCGATGACTACGAGCGGCGTGCGCCTGGCGTGCCGCGTCAGAACTTCCAACAATTGTGGCGCGGCGAGACTGTCGGGCTCTTTGACCTCGACCAAAGGCAGGCACGTGTTGCCGCCGCCGAATAGGTCGAGTGCGCTGTCGAGGGTCAACACCGGGGCGAGGCGTTGCGCTTCTCGCAACGTCGTTTCTCGGATGACGCAGTCAGCGTCGTAGATGCGTGCGAGCGACGCGTCGTGATGGACAATCCACTCGCCATCGGCCGTGCGGCGGACATCGAATTCAACAGCGGAGATTCCGGCGTCGACCGCGGCGACCAATGATTCGAGCGTGTTCTCGACGAGACCGTTCTCGGTGAGTCCGCGGTGCGCGACGATGGTGGCCGGTGAGTTACGCATCGCTCTCCGGCGCGCCCCAGCCGCCACCCCCGGGTGTCTCGATGCGGAGTCGCTGGCCGGCTTCCATAGTTCCGGAGTGTTTGGCCGGTAGGTCGACGTGGGTACCGTCGGTGACAATTCGGTTGGCACCGGGTGCGCCGGGCTTTCCGCCCGCTAATCCTCGTGGCCCGACCGTTCGGCGTTCGGTCAGCAACGCGAATTCGACTCGATCCAGCGCCTCGAACTCTCGGATGATTCCGTCGCCGCCCCGGTGTTGACCGTCGCCGCCACTACCCTCGCGCACCGAGTACTCGGTCACGCGCAACGGGATTGCATGCTCGAGCGCTTCGATCGGTGTGTTGCGGGTGTTGGTCATATGCGAGTGTTTCGCCGACGCTCCGCTACCGTTGGGTCCCGCCCCGGCTCCTCCGCCGATGGTTTCGTAGTAAGAGAACGGTCCGTAGCGCGATTTCGATGCTCCGAAGGTCACGTTGTTCATTGTGCCTTGGCTTTGCGCCGGGACTCGGTCGGGCAAGGCTCCAGCGAGAGCGCCGAGCAGCACGTCGACAATTCGTTGTGACGTTTCGACGTTACCACCCGCGACCGCGGCGGGAGGCAGCGGATCGAGTAGCGACCCCGGAGGGATCACGATCGTGATCGGTCGAAGCAGACCGGCGTTGGCCGGAAGGTCGGTTCCTGCGAGCGCGCGCAGGACGTAGAACACTGCGGACCGCGTGATCGCTGGGTTGGCGTTGAGTGATCCTGCGACGGAATTCGCGGTTCCCGTGAAGTCGACCGTCGCCTCGTTGCCGCTGACCGTGATCTTCACTTCGATAGGAACGGGTTCGTCGATAACTCCGTCACCGTCGAGCTGATCAGTCGCGTGGTAACGCCCGTCGGGAACGGCGGCGAGGAGCGTCTCGATGTGGCGTTGAGAAGCGTCCTGCAGATGATCTCCGTAGGCGAGGAGTTCCTCCCGTCGCGGGCTATCGAGCAGTTCGAGCAGACGTCGACTCCCGACGTCTAGCGCATTGAGCTGTGCTCGCAGGTCGCCGTCGCGCTCCTCGGGCTGCCTCATGTTCGCGGCGATGATCGACATGACGTCGGCCACCACTACTCCCCGCTCGACGAGCTTGACCGGTGGAAGCCGTAAGCCTTCCTGGTAGATCTCGGTGAACAGTGCCATCGATCCTCGGACGGCTCCCCCGACATCCGCGTGGTGGGCCCGATTTGCGACCCAGAATGTGGGGCTGATCGATTCGCCTTCGAAGACGCCAGTGACCACTGTGAGGTCGGGAAGGTGCGTACCGCCGGAGTACGGATCGTTGAGGAGGACGACATCTCCGGGGCCGAGATCACCGCGGGCGATGGCGGCTTCGACCGAGAGCTGGGTCGATCCGAGATGCACAGGTATGTGTGCGGCGTGAGCCACCATGGCACCGCAACGGTCGAAGATGGCGCAAGAGTAGTCGCGCCGTTCTTTGATGTTGGGAGAGAAGCCGGTGCGCTCGAGAGCTGACCCCATTTGTTCGGCAATGGAGTCGAGCAGGTTCTGATAGACGCGCAGAAGAGCTGGGTCGACCATTGAGCGTACTCCCGGCGATTTCCGTGGCGGCTTGCCTGTATGAAGTGGAACCTACGACGGATGAAACGTGGAATCAAGCCCGGCCGGGTTCGTGCCTTCGGTAGCAGCACGACGTTTCGCGCGGGGGATGAACTCCCCTCTGAATACCGTACAATTCACGGCTCGACGCGTTGGCGTCTCTCGAAATTGTTCGTCCGAAAGATAGCGATCCATGCCAGCGCTCGGAGAATCACTTCTGCCCCAGACCGGGGGGCGACTTTGGCTGTCGGTGATCGGCTTCGGAACGTTCTGCGCCGTCGTCCATGCCGGCCTTGTCGGGGTGTCCGACCATGTCAGCCAGGTCAACACGTTCGATCAGTGGACCAAGGACACTGTCTTTGAGTTACTCAGTGACGGGTTCATCACTTGGTATCTCTGGACGTTCCTCAGCCTCCCCGTGTTTCACATGGTCCGTGTTCTCATCGGGCGACGCATTTCGGCTCCGGTTCTATTCCTGTTTCATGTCGCGGCTGGATCCGTCTTCATTGCGATCTACGTGACGTTGATGGCCCTCGTGTTCGCGATTCGCGACCAGTTAGTCGCGGACATGCCGCTGACGTGGATCGAGTACATGCGGGTCTTGTCGGCTCTGCTCGTGTACTTCTTTGCGGTGTACCTCGGGATCATCGCGGCGTGCTACGCTTTCTTGTACTACCGCCCCGCTCTGAAGGCGTCGCAGCTCGAGAGCCGACTGACTCGAGCGAAGCTGCAAGCTCTCCAGATGCAGCTGCACCCCCATTTCCTGTTCAATGCGCTGAACTCGATTTCCGTCCTCGTGCATCGGGATCCGGATACCGCCGACCGAATGATCTCCCGACTGAGCGACCTACTTCGTCTGACGCTATCGAGTGACGGACGCCAGACGGTGCCGTTACGGCAAGAGCTGGAGATTCTCGACAAGTACATGGAAATCGAACTGGTGCGTTTTCAGAACCGACTTCGGATCGAGAAGGACATTGCTCCCGATGTGCTCGGCGCGATCGTGCCGTCGCTCGCCTTGCAGCCGTTGGTCGAGAATTCGATCAAGCACGGGATCGCAAAGAGCTCAACCGCTGGGTGGATCGGTATTTCTGCGTGGCGAGAGGGTGATTACTTGACGTTGGAAGTCAGTGACGATGGTCCGGGCGTCATGGGATCGACGCGAGAGTTATTGGGTCGGGGCGTCGGACTTACGAACGCCAAGGAGCGACTTCAACAGCTCTACGGCGACGATCAACTCTTCGAGATCGAGTCACGCAGCGAGCTCGGTGCTAAAATGGGACTACCGGAAACAGAGACCGGGCTCGTGGTTCGAATTCGTATACCATTTAGGGAGGATCGTGGCGATTCTAGCGGCCGGGCCGGAAGGTCCGAGGCGCGGTAACGTCCGAACGACGGGCCTTTAGTAGCGCTGGAACCCTTGAACGGCCGCTAGATATGGCCGACGATCCCATGCCGACCATCCACCCGCGCGCGCGACGGATGGTGGAAACAAACCGCCGTTGCGGACGCTACGCTGGGCCTGGCCGGATCCTTGCCCGAAACTACGCGTGCCGCCGACGCGAGCGGTGAATCTCTTTCGAAGGAGCTTTGAGACGTGCCTATCCCGACGGTGATCATCGATGACGAACCCTTGGCGCGCGAGCGAATCCAGACTTTGCTCGCTGACCATCCCGACTTCGAAGTCCTCGCCGAGTGTTCTGACGGCCATCAAGGGATCGAAGCGATCAAAGAGCAGGCGCCGAAACTCATCTTCCTCGACATTCAGATGCCGGAACTCGACGGCTTCGAAATGCTGGAACAACTCGAACCCGATGAGTTGCCATGCGTCGTCTTCTGCACGGCGTTCGATGACTACGCCATGAAGGCGTTCGAGGTTCACGCTCTCGACTACCTGCTCAAGCCGGTGGACAAGGAACGTTTCGCCACGACCATCGATCGGGTGCGCCAACGGTTGGGCAGCACCGACGGGGCCAGCACCGATGGCGTGGACGACACGTTGCGTCGAGGGCTGCTCGAGTTGATCGACGAACTGCCGTCGCGCCGAAAGTTTCGTGACCGCCTTGTCGTGAAGAGCGAAGGTCGGGTGATCTTCATCAACGCGAGCGAAATCGACTGGATCGAGGCGGCCGGAAACTACGCACGGTTGCACGTCGGCGAGGATTCCCACCTGATTCGTGAAACCATGATTGGCCTCGAGCGGAAGCTCGACCCCGATAAGTTCGTGCGAATCCACCGCTCGGCGATCGTGAACGTGCACGGGATTCGGGAGATGCAGCCGCTGTTTCACGGGGAGTACCTCGTGGTGCTCGAATCGGGCACGCAGCTCACGCTGAGTCGCGGCTACCGAGACAACCTGCAGCGAATCCTCGGCGATACGCTCTAGTTATTGACACGGAGCGTACGCGTCGCAGTCGATGTCGGTTGTCGGTGCATATCCGCAGTCGGGATATGGAGCGACCGGCGGAGGGCCGCTCGCAAAGACGAATCCGAACAAGGCTACCGCGTCACCGAGGTCCGTGAGTTGATCGCCGTTGACGTCTGCGGTTTCGAGGCACGTCGGCTCTGAGCCAGAGCCGAAGATCCAGCTGAGAATGGAAATGCCGTCTGCGATGTCGACGAGCGAATCGGCGTTCGTATCCCCGACTACGTACGGCGGCGGTCCCGCGCGATCTGGGCAATAGAGCACAGAAAACGATGCCAGTCCCCCAAGGCTTGCCCCGAACTCGTCGGTCACCCGAAGAGTCCACGTTCCGTTGACGTTTTCGCCGTCGAAGTCCGAGAGCATGCCAGGTCCGCTGGGTGAGCGATCTCCGTATCGGTCATTGAACCCGGGCATGTAGAGGTCGTCGAATCTGGCGAGGAAGTTCGTCTGATACGGCAGCGACTGCGAATGCAGAGTAATGACCGTTCCGAGCGGGGACTCGAGTTCGACCGTAAGGTCACTCGGTTGCTCGTGTGTCAGCTGGAACCGAACGTCCAAGTCGGCAATGTAGTGGTTGCGCGCGATGGTGACCGTTGCGTCGGCGAGGCCAATGTCCGGTATCACCGCTCCCAGTATCGTCCGTGCGCTTCGTCCTCCGAGGATGGGCAAGTGGCAATCTTCTTCGGTCGGGATGACGTCGTGCGCCGCAATTTCGTAGACGATACCGGCCGTATCCACCGCGTAGTACGCCGCTATTGTGTATGACCCGTTCTCCGCGAACGCGAAGCCGGTCAACTCGCCGGCGATCGAGTTGAACAGTCTCGCGGTGGTCAACACCTGACCGGCGTCGCTGATAGTTGCTATGTCCGAGGTGTCCGCCGGATCAGAGACCGCCACCGGGATATCGAGCCGCCCGTCCGGCCGGCACGCGACCGCTCCACTGGGAGCGGCGTCTGCCGCAAACGAGATCGTGGCGCCGATCGTTGGTGAAAGTCCATCGCGATGGATCGGCAGGTACGAGGCGGTGGCGGGAGAGGCCAAGTAGAAGTGATCCACGATCGGGTCGTAGCACAGGTCTCCCACCGGCGTGGTGTCGACGGCGGTCGCGGGCAACGTGATCGGGCTGACTGCGGAGCCGTCGAGTTGACTCGAGTACAGGGAGGTGACGCCGCTCGATTCGACGACCCAGTACAGAAGAGGGCCGGTGGGGTCGTAGGCCAGACCCCGTACCGTGCCCGATCCGGCGGCCACCGGATTGGGAATCGTATCGACGAGAGTGAGCGTCTCTGGATCGTAGCGATAGGTGAGACCGTTGGCTTGATCTGCGAATAGCACGAAACCGGTATCCGGAACTCCGGGTAGTGTCGGGACGAGCGTCGCGCCCGACGGGGTCGACCCCGGGAAGGTCGTCGAACGTAGGACGGTGCCGGGTCGCGGACGCGGTAGGTAGACTTCGATCGGAGAGGGGTAGGTTCGCTCGGGATCTGTGCCCTCCAACTCGATTCTGTGGAATCCAAACTCCAAGCCGGTGAGCAGCGTGACTCCGTCGGTGCCCGCGGTTCCTCCCGGAAGGGTTCCGACGAAGACGCCGTCTACGCGCAGTTCGAGTTCAGTGAGATCCGTGCCGAAGTCATAGCTGAGTTCGACATCGCGAAGCCCGACGATCGAACTCGTGACCAGCGACGGCGGCTGGGCGAGACCGGTCGCGATTTCAGCCGTGGCACAAGCGGGCAAGCTCGCTTCGCCACCGGTCACCGTTTGAACGCAGAGCGTATGCACGCCCGGCGGAAGGTCGGTCAGCGTCAGTTGCGGCCCGCCACCGACCGGAAGCGGAGCTAGCGGTAGCGTCACGGGTCCGGCCGGACCTCGGAAGCTAACCATCAAGGAGTCCGCTGTCAGTGGAGTTGACCACGACCACTCGATGGAGTCACCGGCGACGACGCCTTCGAGATCCGAGACCGTCGCGAGATCCGAATCGACTTGTAAGACGCGTTGCCCGACGATGCCGGACGTGCCGTTCTTCTCTCCCCAAATGGTGACCGTGCGCCGATCGCCAATTTCGAGCGGGGAATCGAGCGTCAAGATAGGCTGGGTACCCGACACGATGGCTTCACGCTTGCCGTCCACAACAATCGAGACGCTGTCGAGCCGGGAGAGCGCTTCGAGGGCAATCGAACCGGGCGTAGCGAGATTTGGTTCCACCTTCCAGTGCAGCCACGGATCGATCGACACGATGCAGTCGATGTCGCCGTCGCCCGGATCGATGCCGCTGGCCGACGCGAATCGGTATAGCCAGTAGTTTCCCGGGGCCCCCAAATTGACCATGAAGACATCGGCCGCGCTGTGGGGACTCGCTGCGCCGGGGCTCGCGCGCGTGAGCGAGAAAACCGCGTGCGGATCGTCGCCGATCATCGCGGAGTGGTGGAGGTCTAGCGAAAGTGCGTCGATGTTGTCGTCGACGTCGAGGCCGAGTTCGTTCCACGTTTTGTGGATGTGAACAGTCCCGAACTGATCGAGCAGGAGGATGTCGGCGGGATGATAGATCCCAACCGGGGCCTCGATCGAGAAGTAGATGTCTCGCAGGGCGTAGTTGATGGGGTGATAGTCGAAACCGGCGACGTTCGAGAGATTGGGCTCGACGCCGTTGGGCTGCCCCGTCACTCCGTGCAGACCGAGGCTCGAATACGGTAAGTAGGAGAAGCGAGAGCGTACCGTCGGGTGGTTGTTCTCTTCCAGCGTCTTGCCGTGTATGCCGACTTCCTGCGGGTTCGTGGCGGGGACGTTCTCGACCCAGTAGGTATCCGATTCTGAATCGCCGATCGGCTCTGATCCCAGTTCGGTCCCCGGAATACCGCCATTCTTGCCATTGGTGGGGTTTCGGCTGATTCCGAAGTGCAACTCGCCGTGGGGGATCACGTGACAGAAGGCACCGTGTCCGTAGCTCAGCGCATCGACCGCTGCGCCCGGTAACTGGGCGGCGATGCCATCAGCAAGTCGGGTCGATCCCGGGACCGCGATACGCATGGTGGCGTCGTAGACGAATATCGTGTTCGGATCGACCGCGCTATTGAACTCGGGGTTGTTCGCGAACGGAGTGTCGCGAAGGATCATGGAGTACGCGTTATTGGGTTGAGCCCCGGCCGGAGCGAGCGCGATTGGGGAAGCGACTAAGATGGTGAACACGAACAAAGCGGCGCGCGCTGCCGTGTTCGATGAGCGTTTCGTGGAGTAAAGCAATCCAGCCTCTTCGATGCCAGCGCAGACGTACCGGTACCGCACGACGAATGACTCGTCGTTCGAACCGAAGACGGAATGCAGATCCGTTTCGTACCCGTAGCTAAGCCCACCCTAGGATAGCGCGTCCGGTCGCCCCTTCGCGAGCCCCAAACCGCGAGCGACACCCATCTCTCTCGGTTCGGGTGTTGCCTCTCCGCTTGACATACCTTGGCCGGGACGGTGGACTGTAAGTTCTGAATGCGAGAGGGGTTCGCAATCGCGCCGCCTGAAGATGCCGACGTCGACCCAGGGGGTCGAGACGTCAACTCCGACGACATCACCAAAAAGTCTTCGCCCACCGGGGGTCCACCTGATCCCGAATCGGACGATACCTCGGGTGCTGGGGAGGGTTCCGTCGTGGACGCTCCGACGGAGACTCGCTCTCCGCTCGATCCCACGGCCACTCAAAGAACCGTTGATCCCACCGCGACCCATCGAGATCGATCGTTAGGTACAAACGACGATCGCATGGATGACACGGTGACCCATGACTCCGTGACTCCCGATGCTGAGCCGGATGACGTGGGGCGGACCGAGGGCTCAAGACCAGTTGGGGAGCTGTCGTCGCCCGATCCCGATCGATATCGGGTTCGTGACTTCTTGGGCGCAGGCGGAATGGGCGAGGTGTTCGCTGCCGAAGACTCCGTTCTCGCGCGCGATGTCGCGATCAAGTATGTGCGCGACGATGTTGGGGGACTGGAGTCGCGGCGCACTGCGTTCATTCGAGAGGCGCGGATCTCGGGGGATCTCGATCATCCGAACATTCCACCGGTGTTCGATCTCGGCGTCGACGAAACGGGGCGAACGTTCTACGTCATGCGGCTCATCCAGGGTCGATCGCTCAAGGAGATTCTAGCGTCTCGAGATAGCGACGAGACGTGGACCGTGGCGCGCCTCTTGGCGTTGTTCCAGCAAGCGTGCCTCGCTCTCGATTTCGCGCATTCGCGCGGGATCCTCCACTTGGACGTCAAGCCGGCCAACATCATGATAGGAGAGTACGGCGAGCTGTACGTGGTGGATTGGGGATTGTCCTCCCGGGTGGATGAGGAGCGCCGCGGCGGCATTCGGGGAACACCAACCTACATGTCGCCCGAGCAAGCGTCGGGTGCGAATGAACTGGCTCCGGCGAGCGACTTGTTCTCGCTCGGCACCGTTCTCTACGAGATCGCCACTGGGTGTCGAGCGTTTGGCGATCCTGACTCCGGGCGGATCCTCGAGCGCGTCCGGCAAGCCAACTTCGATCAGGGTGGCGCTTGGCTGTCGGTTCCGTCCGAACTGCGAGAGACCGTCTCGCGCGCGCTCGCAAAAGAGCCGGGTGAACGTCATCAGAGTGCGCGAGAATTGCACGATGACGTGCAACTTTTTCTCGATGGAACGAAGGAGAAAGCGCGTAAACGCAAAGAGGCAAACCTGTCCATCGAAGCGGCGGAACGTGAGTTGTCCGAGCGTCGTCGCCTCCTTGCTGATGCACAGAAATCACGGGTCGAAGCGGAGAGGGCGCGACCGGAGAGCTGGGCGCCCGCCGAGGAGAAGCAGGCGTCCTGGGACGCGGAGGACGGCGAGGCTCGTCTCTCGAACGAGGCGGAGTACGCGATGGAGCGTGCGACTCGCCACATGCTGCAAGCGTTCGGTTTTGCTCCGGATGACGTCGAGATTCGAGAACGGTTGGGAGCGTTGTTCTGGGAGCGATTCGTCGAAGCGGAGGAGCGGGCCGATCTCTTTCAACTTCGTTTTTTCGAGAGCCAACTACGTCGTCTCGAGCTTGATGAGTACTCCGCGCGACTTCGTGGGGTCGGTAGCGTCGCGCTGAGTGTGACACCTTCACCGCAGCGCGTGCTCTTTCACCGATTGGTCGAGCGGAATCGCGTTCTTTGTCCCGAGGATGAACACGAGCTGCAGCCCGGGCCTGAGATCCGAATCGACGAGATGCCGATGGGTCGATACCAGATCACGCTCGAGCGCGAAGGGTATCGGCCGCTCGTCGCTCCGGTCTTCGTCGAACGCGACCGATGCTTCGAAGGTGATTGGCGACTTCGTACGGACGACGAAATCGGCGCTGATTTCATTCAGGTCCCAGCCGGCGCGTTCATCATGGGTGGGGACGCCGAGACATTCATGTCGGTGCCTCGATGCCAGCCCACGGTGCGGGAGTTCTTCATCGGTCGATTGCCTGTTTCCTGGCGCGACTACTTGGAGTTCCTGCAGAGCTTGCACGAGAAATCTCCGACGTTGGCAAAGCGTCGTCTACCCGATCTCATGTCTGAAGGAACCCAGTCCTGGTTCATCGAGGATGGCGTGGTTCAGTACTGGCGCAGCGATCACGTCAAGGAGGGGCGACGAGATTGGCCGATCTTCGGCGTTTCGTTCCACGACGCCATGGCCTATTGCACCTGGCGGTCGGAGCGGGACGCGATCAAGTACACCCTTCCGACGGACGAAGAGTGGGAAAAGGCGGCGCGAGGAGTGGACGGACGGTTATTCCCGTGGGGGGATCGCTACGACGCTTCGTTCTGTAAGAACTCGGGCAGCACGGACCTCAAGGCTCAGCCTGAACCGATCGGTACGTACGACACGGACTGCTCGCCGTACGGTGTTCGAGATATGGGAGGGACTGTTCGCGAGTGGTGCAACTCGTGGTTCAAGAAGAAGGACCAGCAACGGCTCGTTCGAGGTGGCGCGTGGAACTTCGACGAGATTGGCGCGCATGCAGCGTATCGTGTCGGTTGCCCACCCGCGGTGTCGTATCCATTTATCGGTTTCCGCCTCGTGCATCACCCGGTGGATTGACGGATTCACGAAAGGACAGCCGGCACCACTTCGCGGGATGAAGGATCTTGGGGCGCTCAGCGGCGGAGTCTGGCGAGGTGTCGTCGCAGGATCTCTTGAACGGTGTGCGTGTGGTACTCGATCTCTTCGATGAGCAGATCGCTCGCCTGGCCTTCGCGCAGCGGCCGATACCCGATTCGACGAGCCAAGTCATCGAGGGACTCGTGGTCGGTAGGTATCAACCGGACACTGGATCGATGCATCATCGAGAGTCGATTCTCGACGAGGCGGAAGAAGAGATAAGCAGTCGCGAGGCTGGCTCCTTCGAGCGGTGAGAAGACGTTTTTCTGCGTCAGCTTCTGAATCGCGGTGTGGGTGTTTGGCTCCCATATGTCCGGATCGTCTCGGACCCCCAAGAGTATTGAACTCTGCACGAGGAACTCCACGTCGAACAGGCCACCGGGGCCCGCTTTGAGATGAAAGCCGTCCTGTTTCTTATCGCGCTTGCGCCGCTCGTGCATGTCGATCATCTCATCGATGATGGCGCCTGGCTCGAGACCGCGTCCGATGTTGCTGCGAGCAAAGTCGAGGATGCGTTCGCCCAAGTTGATGCTGCCGGTTACCGGGGCTGAGCGAATCAGCGCTTGGTGTTCCCAAATCTGTGACTCTTCTCCGCGAAAGTACGCCTGGAACTCACGAAACGAGTGGACCAGCGCGCCACCCTTGCCGCGGGGCCGCAACCGAAGATCGGTCGGGTAGAGCACCCCGCCGGATCCTGGGTTGTTGAGCAGGGCGATGACGCGTTGCAGCAGTTGTGTATAGAACTCACGTTCCGTGATCCCGAGTGCAGTTTGTCCTTCACCGTCGTAGATCAGGATCATGTCGATGTCGGATGCGTACCCCATCTCTTGTCCACCGAGCCGGCCGAGGGCGACGATCGCGTGTTCAGGTGGCGAGTTCCCGCTGGGTTCCAGCACTCCGAGTCGATCGACGAGTTCTGACTGAGCAATGTCGTCGACAATGCGCAGCGTTGCCCGGGCCAGGGCGGAGAGGCGCTTGATGACGCCCAATATGGGAATTCGTACCGACAGGTCGAGGATGGCGATTTCGAGAAGGTGGATCGCGCGGAACTCGTGCAGTGTCTTGACGCGACGCTCTAGGCTTCGCCCGATGAACGCATTCCTCATTTCCTCGACCAAGTTTTCTTCTACGATCTTCTCGCCGGTCCGCAAGCGATCGATCACCTCATCCAGGTTTCCAGGATGGTTGAGAAGCAACTCGGACAAGAAGCGACTGCAGCCGAAGAGGTCGACGAACAGTGCGCAGTGTTCTGGGTGTTCGGCCAAGAGTTGATAGAACGTTGCCGGCGTGCCGAGGGTTTCTACGCAGTTCGTGAACATGAGCAACGCTTGGTCAGGGTCCGGCGTATTGCTGAGTTTGTCGAGCAGGGTGGGAAGCAGGTGCGCGAGGAATTGTCGCGCACGCGGGGATCGGAGTTCTCGCCGACGAGGGTACGCTAGGCGTCGCAGGAGCGTGTAAGCCTTCATGGAGTCGCGAAAGTTGAGGCTCGACATCGTGCGTTCGATCTCGGCCGGCTCGGGCCGAAACGCGAGGACGAGGTTGATTTCATCGTTGGATCCTCCGCTGAACAGTCGGTGGAAGAGCCGATCGAGAATTCCGCGGATGCGGTTGCGTCGGAGGTCGAACGTGACGCGGAAATCACGCCAGGAGTCGTATCGCAAGCCCTTCGCGAGAGCTTGCTGACTCGCTTCGTCTTCTGGGAGAACGAACGACTGGAGTCGGTGCCGCAACATCATTCGATGTTCGATGGACCGCAGAAACAAGTAGCCGTCGCCGAGAAAGACGCTCTCGGCCAGTGTGATGGCGCCCGCCCGGTGTAGAAGCGGGATTGCGCGGAACACGTTTCCGCCGCGTATGCTCGGGTAAACGGCACCGTGGAGTAGCTGAAGGAACTGGACGATGTACTCGACGTCTCGGATTCCGCCCCACCCCACTTTGATCTGGCGACGTTCGACATCTCGTCCATCGAGGGTTCGCTCCAGTTGGCGTTTGTATCCCTTGAGTTGCCGGATGCCTTCCGCTCTGAATTCGCTTTCGTAGACGAATTGCAGCAGGTCAGCCACATATCGATCGATCGCTTCGGATCTTGTCGTGACAACCCTCGCGCGGATGTGAACCATTCTTTCCCAGGTACCGCCGGTCAGTTCCAACTCGCGTCTTGCTTGGGTGATGGTCGGGACGAGCGGGGCCGCGGAGCCGCCGGGGCGCAGGCGTAGATCGGTTCGGTAGACGTGGCGTCCTCGACCGCGACCGGAGAGGAGCTTCAGGACGGCGCGGGCTTTTTGGGTCGCCGCCGACTCGTCGGTTCCCTCCAATCTGAGGAAGTAGAGATCGATGTCCGATGAGTAGTTGAGTTCGTTGCCGCCCCACTTGCCAAGAGCGATGACGGTGAGATCTGGGTCGTCGGGACCGGATACGAGGCGAAGCGCGGCGCGGACCGTATCGTCGGCGAGCCGAGACAAAGCAGCAGCCGTGCGATCGACGGTGGAACGTCCTTCGAGTTCGCCCAAGCAGATCAGAAGATTTTGCAAGGAGTGCCATTGGTCGAACTCGGCTGGGTTCGAACCGGAGAACGGCTGCGGAAGCTCCTCAGTGGCGTGCGGGGTTTCGAGTGAGGCTAGCAGCGGGCCGAGCCCCGTCGCGGTGTCGATCAAGACATCGCTTGTCCCAGCGAGTAGCGAGAGTCTTTCGAGCTGCGGCCGGGACGGGAGAGAGTCGCCCGCGCTCCGTATGAATCGTTCAAGTCCGTTGAGCGCTAGGTCGACATCGGCCGCGCCCTCCGCGATCGAGAGCCAATCCTTCTGGTTTAGGCTTGGCGCGCTCGCGGCAAGGGCTTTGAGATTGAAAAGCGAGCGGTCAACGTGAAACGACCCGGCATCGTCGAGGAGGCGCCGGAGGTCGTCGTCGACAGAGTTCACGATCTACGGCCGACCACTCTGATCGATGTCGACCGGGGCGTAGTTCGTCAGGAGCGTCCCGACTGCGCGCAGGTACGCGGTGATGGCGTTCTGATGGTCGACACGCGCTTGCAGTTCTTGAGACTCAGCTTCGAGGAGGTTGTTCTGGACTTCAAACACTTGAAAGGCGGTCGACGCGCCCGCGGTCAGTCGCGCCGCCTCTCCCTCCAAAGTCTCTCGTTGGAGGCGAACCTGCTCCTGTCGAGCGATCACTGTTCGGTACGAGGAGCGGATGTCTCGGATGGCGCGCGTGACTTCGAGCGTGGCCAAGTTCCGCAGCCGGCTGTGATCGAGTCGCGCAGAGTCCATGGCCGCCTGCGCCTTGAACTTTGCGGTTCTCGCCGAACGATTGCCGAGGGCGTACTCGAAGTTGACTGCGACGGTCCAGGAGTAGTAGCGCCCCGAGAACAGTTCGTCCAACGAGTTGCCGATGTTCTCCTCGAGTCCGAGCTGGTTCCAGGTGGCATCGAGGTTCAGCGACGGAAGCAAATTGTGATCGGCGCGGTTGAAGCTATGCATCGTCGAGGTCAACGCGTGCTCGGCTTGTCGAATATCGGAGCGTAGCTCGTGAGCGAGGAGGATCGCGTCTTCGACGTCGACCGGATACTCCTCGAAGACCAACGGCGTTGTCAGGACAATCTCGAGGTGGTCGTAAGTATCGTGTACCTGCGCTTCGCCTGTTTCCCGGAGATGCTCCCTGTAGTTCAGAAGATCTAGCAACGTGTCTTGGGCGTTCATTACGGCGTTCTCTGCTTGGATGATGCCGCTCTTCTGCTCCGCGATGTTTGCTTGCGCCTGGGTAATGTCAACTTGGGTTCCGGTGCCGGCTCGAAGTCTGTCTTGGTTGCGGCTCAGTAGGTCTTCTGCTTCCAGGAGTCCTGACTGCTTCACTTCGAGATCCTTGTACGTGAAGTACAAACTCCAATAGGCGTTGATCGTGTTGTTGACGACCGTTTCGGTCTCGGCTCTGAGCCTCTCCTTGGCGATTGCATCGTTCTCGTGCGCGATGCGCAGATCCGCGAGTTGCACGGCGTAGCCGAAGTCCTTGAGGAGTGGTTGTTGGATGTTTGCCGTGATCGTCGTGTTGTTGCGGGGGTTGAAGCCGAAGAATCCGGACTGGGGGTTGTCGGACCTGCTATCGCTGAGTGACAGCGAGTAGCGAGTACCGAGTGGCATGAGTCCGTTGATACCGATCGCGCCGCGTTGGCTCGTGAACGGGTTCACGAGAATCTGGGTTGTCGATCCAAGCCCGGACAGAGTGTCGACCGTGGGCGTTCGGAACTTGCTCATGGAGTAGTCCGTGGTGAACAGCGGGTCGAACGCAGCCGAGGCTAGTCCGATGTCTCCGTGGGTTTGGTACGCGTTGAGGAGCTCGATCTGGATCGCGAGGTTTCGTGCCAACGCGATGCGGATGACTTCGGATATCGATAGCTCGATGGTCTTGGCCGTGGTACGTCCGGTGATCGGAGGCGGCGCGGTTCCCGACTGGTCGTCTCGTTTCGGGGTGCTTTCGGCGTCGGTTTGGGCCGGCAGCGGCGGCGGGGTAAGCGGCGCGAACCACAGGATCAGAGTCGATATCAGCGGTAGCGTAACGGCGGTCATGGTTGGAGCTCCCGTCCGGCCCGTTTGCGAAGGGGCGGATGATAGGTTGTTCCACGGGCGAAACAATGCGACCGAGGGGGGTTATCTCACGTTGCCCGAAGTCTCTTTATCGGCGTCTCCCCCGTTGGGCAACAGGCTCCACACGATTCTGAATGGGATAAGTGTGACGAATGACGCGGTGGTGAGGAGAAACAGGAGCGAGAAGCACGACCAGAATCCTTCACTGTAGAAGAATCCGATCAGCTGGCCGCGGCTGAGAAAGCCGAAGGTAACGCCCAGCCACGAGCACCCGAATCCTAATAGGTGGAAGATGACGATCGTGTAAATCGCTGCCAAGTATTCTTTTGCCGAAAGGCTCGCGGCGATGACCAGGGAGACGGTGATGTAGACGAAGATCCAGCCGTGGAGCCGGTGAACCTTGAGTTGGGCGGGTAGACGCTGTAGTTGCTGAAAAAACTGATCGAGCGGTTCCCGTTCGAAGCGGCCTTGGCTGAGTTCTTCTGGGTCGTAGATGGGGAGGTGGAGAGTGGACTCTACGAGGTCGGGGTAGCTGGCGAGGAAACAGTAAAGTCCGGCGAAGATGAGGAAAAGGCGGGTCGTGATGAAGATCGCTGGGCCGATGTGCTTGATGGGTGACGGATCGGTTTCGATCGAAGGTCCACGGCGGAGCAGGTTCAACTGTCGAACCTTAGTACCCGAAAGCAAGCACGCAACCAGTCGGAGCACGGCATCGAGAGCGAATCCCGGCATGAAGATCAACTTGACGACTGGGTTGTGGTGGAGTTTGTTGCGGAGCATGCCAACGGCCAGCAACGCCGTGCTCCAGAGTGCCAACCACACCAATGTCGCGCTTGGGAACACCAGTTCACCTCGTGGGATGGAGCATGAAGAGCGCCGACCGTGCGCGCCCGCTTACGCTTCCGCCGCTTGGCCCATCATCTGACGTTTGATCCGCTCGAAGTCGTCCGTGGAGTAGTACTCGATGATGACTTTTCCTCGACCTCGACCTTCACGAATCTCGACTTTCGTGCCGAGGGCCGTGCTCAGGATGTTTTCCTGCTCAGCGACGTGGGGTGCCTTCACACGCAGTTCGGCCGGACCCGACGAGCCCGATGTTCCACGGTTCGGGGCGGCCGGTTCCCCGCTAACCGGTTCTTCGATCGGCTCGCTCGGTCCCTTGAGCCGACTCTCTAATTCGCGGACGCTCAAACCCTCATCGACAATCGCCGAGAACCACTCCTCACGGTCGTCATCCGCGAGCGACAGCAGTAACTTCGCGTGCCCCGCCGAAATCGCTCCGCCGGCGAGGGCGTCCTGCATCGACTCGGAAAGTTCGAGAAATCGTAGAGTGTTTGCGACGGATGAGCGCTTCTTGCCCAATTCCCGCGCGAGGTCGGCTTGCGTCCAGCTGTTGTGCTCTCGCAGCTGGTGGTAGGCACGCGCCAATTCCACCGGGTTCAGGTCTTCGCGTTGGATGTTCTCGACGAGGGCCAACTCGAGGAGGTCCTCTGGAGGCAGATCGCGGATGATGACGGGTACGACCTCTAGATTGATTCTCAATGAGGCTCGAAGACGTCGTTCGCCGGCAATCAGCTCGAATCCGCCCGCTTCGTGTCGGCGCACGACGAGTGGCTGCAAGATGCCATCGTTCTTGATCGACTGCGCTAGCTCGTCCAGTGCCTCATCGTCGAAGCGCGTCCGCGGCTGAGCTCGGTTGACCGCGATCAGTTTCGGGTCGATGTGCCGAATCTCCAGGGCGTTCCCGCTCGGCGATTCTGAGCTGCGGATTAGGGCGTCGAGCCCCCGGCCCAGCTTTCTAGCGACCATTGAGCAAATCCTTCGTTAGCTGGAGGTAGGACCACGATCCTCGGGAGCGGGGATCGTACTCGAACACGGGCGTACCGTAGCTGCTCGACTCGGCCAAGGCGACATCGCGCGGGACAGCTCCGGGCAGGGTCTCGTTGGGGAAGTATGCGCGTACCTCCTGCGATACCTCAAGGGCCAATTCTAGGGCCGGATCGAACATCGTCAGCAGGATACCCTGCAAGTTCAACGGCCGCGTTCGAGCTGCGCGGACCTTTTCGATACTCGGGAGCATCTGGCTGAGCCCCTCCATCGCGTAGTATTCGCATTGCACCGGGATCAGGACCGAATCGGCCAACTGGAGGGCGAGCAACGGAATTGGACCCGCGGCCGGGGGGCAATCGAGGATCGCGTAGTCCATCGCTGGGTTGTGTCCCAGCAGCGAGTCTCTGAGTTCGGCGATGCGGACCGGGTCGAGTTGAGCGGCGACCGGCGAATAGTCATGGTTCACGCGGGAGGCCACAAGCCACAGCCCCTCGAAGCGGGTGGGCTGTAATATCTGTGACCATGCATCGGCGTTTTCCGACAGCAGCTCGATTGGCGCCCGGCTCGCGGCGGTGCCGCCTACTCCCGAAGTTGCATTTGCCTGCGGGTCCAGATCAACCAGGGCCGTGCGGTGACCGGCCAGCGACAGGCCGTACGCCAGATTGACCGCGGTTGTGGTCTTACCGACTCCGCCTTTTTGACTAGCAACAGCTACAATTTGCGTCATGTCGCGCGGCTTCGCATTTCCCTAAGTTGTTCGGTGCGTCGCCGAAGAGTAGCTCCCGTTTGCTTGGAAGGGAAGACGCGGGGTGTGAAACCGGCTAGGTTGTTCCACGTGGAACAACGGCGTGGCTTCTCCTTTCCTCGCTTCGCGGCTTCTTGGGCAGGAATCGCCGTCGTGTTCCTTCCGCGGTCGACCCGATTGTTCCACGTGGAACATTCGGAAGTTGCGACGGCTTCGCGCGGTTTCAAGATCACGAAATGTTCCACGTGGAACATTCCTGCCCCGAGCCCCGAAATGTTCCACGTGGAACAATCGGGGGCGCAAAGGGACGTGGCGCGCAGTAATTTGGGTGGTCACAAAGTCTGGAGTGGATCACGCCGATAGATAGGAGGGGCCTGGGACCTTTCTCAGGAAACCGCAGTCGAAACTTGCAAGAGAAACGTTTAAAGCGAGGCGGAGGAACTCTAGAATCCTCCGATCTTTGAAAGCTCAAAGCACTTGCCGATTTCCGGCGAGGAACGCTGAGAGCGACGCCCCCCGAAAGTCGAGGCAGGGTTGCGGTACGCTATCATCTCAGACATTCACGGTAACCGAGAAGCTCTCGATACCGTCCTGGAGAAGATCACGGAGCTCGGCTGCGATGAGCTGATCTGTCTCGGGGACATCGTCGGATACGGTGCCGAGCCCGGTTACTGCCTGGATCGAATCCGTGAAGTCTGCTCCGTCGTCGTTGCCGGAAACCATGACTACGCGGCTCTCGGCAAGATCAATATCGATTACTTCAACCCGCACGCGCGCCAAGCCACCCTATGGACGCGGGACAAACTTTCCGATGAACAGAAGCAATACCTCGCGGACTTGCCCCTCACGGTAGTGCTCGAGAATTGCACGGTGGTTCACGGCAGTTTGGATTCCCCGGAACTCTTCGACTATATCCAAACCTCGTACGACGCATATCTGACCATGGAGCAGCTGACCAATCGCGTCTGTTTCATTGGACACTCGCATGTTCCGATTACGTTCCTCCTCGACGAGGTGATCACCTACACCCTCGACGCGAAGATCGATCTCAGCGCGTACCGGAAAGCGATCGTGAACGTAGGGAGCGTCGGCCAGCCCCGAGACAACAACCCTCTCGCTTGTTTTGCTGTTTACGACGACGAGACATCCCACGTCGAGGTCATTCGGATTCAGTACGACATCGAACGGTCGGCAGCCAAGATCCTGGAAGCCGGGCTTCCCGACTTCCTAGCTGAGCGGCTCATCGTCGGCCGCTAAAGCCGAGATCGTCGCCGGGGCGGGGATCTCACGTGCCGAGAGGGCGTCGATTGGCCATTACACCCGATCGGGCGACCGTTTAGCTCAATTCCGCAGCCTTGAATCCTCGGCTTGACCCACTAGAATGCAGGGTCTTCTGCACCCGCCGAACGTATCCGGTGTTACCATCGGAGACCTCGCGTGCAGAGCGCGTGGACTCACAGCTCCACGATGGCTGTAAAACCACACTTTGGGGCCTCCTACACGGACGTCCTGGGCTAGCTCACCAACCCACTCCGGTTCGGACCACCTCCGGTCCCAGCAAAGTGGCAAGTGGATTCTGGGCCGAGCCGATTGCGGTCACGCACCGCAGAAGGATTCAACGATGACTCTCGCGACTGCCGTCCTCGCGTTCATGTCGAGCCCCATGGAGTGGGGCGTCGTTCTAGTTGTGGCCCTACTACTATTCGGGAAACGGCTCCCTGATGTGATGCGGTCCATGGGGCAAGGAATCGTGGAGTTCAAACGCGGAATCCGCGGAGTCGAGGACGACATTGAGTCCGAGGTTCACCGAGCCGTTGACTCTCCGAAGTCCGGCGATACCACTGAACCGCGCTGAGCCAGCCGCTCCGTTTGACGTTTGGTCAGTGAATGACACTTGATCATTGAATGACACTAGATCATTGAATGACAAGAGGCCGATTCCCGGGTTGGGAGTCGGCCTCTTCTTTTTTTGGAGTTGGTCGCTCGCTCGCCGCTGAACTTAGTAGGTGTCGACCCACTCGCCGCAGAACATGGCGCCGATCTTTCGAATCGCCTTGCCGAACAGTTTGATTCGCAGCTCCCGTTCGTTCTGCTCCATCGAGACCATGATGTCGCCGCTCTCAATGTCCTCAGGATAGATGGTCTCGATCGGTGCTTGGTACGCAAGCTTGTCGAGCTTCACGTCCCAGACGGATACGTCTAGACGCAACCGTCCGCGCATGACCCCAACCACCCCTTTGGCGTTGTTGCGGAATTCTCGGATCGTGCCGTAGAGAACGTAGTCTGCGCCGACGAGTTCTCCGACTTCGGCCCAGTCGACTTCGTCGACATTGTCCCAAACCGCTTCGTGTACTTCTTTTCCGCCGACCGGCTCGACGTCTCCCTCGCTGGCGAGCCGAGCTGCGATCCCGGTCGCGAGGTCACGGCCCTCAGGGACCTCGAAGTACCACTTCCGCATGTCCTTGAACGGGATGATCACGACCTTCCGATCAGTCAGGTCGTAGTCGGGGTCCACGAACTTCTCGCGGTACAGCAGTCCGAAGATGGAGCACCCACTCGTGGAAATCGCGAGGAGGATCAGGCCGAAGGCGGTGAGGCGGGTCATCGAAATGTCCGTTTCACTTCGTTTGTCTAGAGCTGCTCGAGCTCTTCCTGCAGGTTTCGGACGACACTGGAAGGGTCGCCTGGTTGTAGCTCGAGGTGTCGATTCAGGTGCGATCGAGCTCGCCGTGGATCACCCGTTTGACGGTACGTCAAAGCGAGGTTTAGTTGGACCGAAGGGTCACTCGGTTCGAGCTGAACCGCCAGCTTGAAGGACTCGACCGCGTTGTCGAGCTGTCCGAGCTCACGCAGCACGCAGCCGAGATTGTTGTGGGCGTCCACATTATATGGATCGACCCGTAGCGCGCTCTCGAACGACTGTCGCGCCGTTTCGAACTCGCAACGGCGCCAATGTGCACACCCGAGATTATTCCACGCCTCAATTGTCGCAGGACGTTCACGGACGACCCGCAAGAACTCGGAAATTGCAGCTTCTATGCGATCGCTGCGAAGTAGGACCATGCCGAGGTGATTCCTGGCTGTCCCGTCTTCTGGATCGTCTTGGAGGATCGTCCGAAAGACGCTCTCGGCGCGGGTCAGATCGCCAGATTCCAACAGGGCGTATCCCAGGTTGTTGCGGAGGACCCGGTTGTCGTCTCCCTGCTCAGCAAAAAGATCACACGCTTCGTCGAGTTCGCCACGGTCGATCAACAGGCAGCCGAGGTTGTTGCGAGCGATGTCGTGTTCGCCGTCGAGTTCGATTATTTCGCGGTAGAGCGTGATGGCATCGGCAGCGTGGCCCTGCTCGGTTGCCGCAAGGGCCCGTAGTAGCAGAGCGTCGATGGGGTCCCCGGCTGGAACGATCACTTGCGAGGTGTCCTTTCCTTCTTGTCGAGCAAACGCAGAACTCCTTGGATCTCGTCCAGATCCAACGCCGAACCTGATCCCTGAATGTCGATCTGAAACCCGTTGCGACGCTTGCGCACGACGATCGGATCGCCGAGGTCTTGTGAGCCGGCGCCAGAGTTCAGGATGCTCGGAGGTTTCCCGGGGCGACCGTGAAATGTGACCGACTGGTTCGCCGCTTTGAACACTGCGCGTTCGGCCACGACCTGGTGGTCGCCCCCGGTGAAGTTCACGCCACCCCACGAGATTGCCTCGCGAATCGTCACGTCGGGATTGTCCACCTTCGCGCCCAGTCCGACTAGATTGACCAGCAGGTTGTCGCAAAGCATTCGAAACGACTCGGGGACGTCATCGCGACCGGCGCGCGTCTTCTCGTCCACGAAGAAGGTAGCGCGCAGGACATCCTGGAAGAACACCCAGACCTCGTCGCCTTGCCGGCCGATCACGATTTCCCGGGCCACGATCTCGTCGCGCCGATCCGGCGGGCCGAGACGTAGTGATTGCAGGGACTCTTCCTCGGAGTGCACCCGGAGGCGCTGAGTTCGTCGGTCCCATGTGCAACGCGAGCCGGAGAATGACAACGGGCCCTGATCATTCAACGTCGCGGAGCTGATCTGGACGCCGCCGGCCGCCACCAATGTGTCGAGTTCGAGCTGCCGCTGGCTCTTGGTCGAATCCTCGGTCGAAGTTGTTTCAACCACGGTTAGCAGAGCATCGAGGTGCTCAGTCTTGATGTCCCAGATGAGAGACTGGCGCGCTTCGCCGCTATTGGGGTCGATCGCGTAGCGCTGCTCGAGTTGGCCGAACACCTCGCCGTCGAGAATGGCGCGCACCGCGCTAGAGTCATCGCCAACTTGCTCGAGTCGGATCTTGGTGGCGGTCAATGTGTGGGTTCTAAGCTCTTCGCCGTAACTCAGCGACTGACGTCCCTTGCCCTCGACTTCCAACGTTCCTTCGACCGGATTCCAAGTCAACGACTGACCCCGAGCCGAGATGATTCCGTCGTCTATCTCGACGAACTCGTCCGGCAGCGCCGACGCCCGGGCGAGTTTGATCGTCGCTCTCTTTCCCTTCGGGTCCGCGGCCTTTTCCGAGTCGGAGTCTTCGGGACGGGAGACCTCCGCTTCGACCTCGTGACACTTCCAGCTCACCCAGCGATCCTCGGCACCACCGCTCTTGCCCACCACGAACGATCGGCGGGTGCGCCCTTCGACCAAGCCGGTCGCCTTCGCCACCGACGTCGCGATGTTGAACTCCAGCTCTTTCGCGTCCATTTGCAGGCCGAGTGCACCGTCGACGTCCCGAACGAGCAAGACTTGACGCCCCTTGCCGTCGACGCGGATCGTGCTCGAGTCTGCCGTCCAGACGAGATCGTCTCCGCGAAGCGTCAACTGTTGCTGATCCGCATAGAGATCGAACGAAAGCGGGCTGGAGCCACTCTTTGCCACGACCCGATCGAGCCGTCGACGTTGTCCCGATGGTTGGTCTTCGAGTGTCGTACGCGCGTCTCGTTCGACCGAGCGCCACGTCATTTCCAACTCGTCGCAATCAACCTCGGCGTAGTCGTTGGCTTGCGCTTTCGGTAACGCCGTTTGGAGCTGTGGCGAATCGAGACCGTAGAGCCGCCCCGAGACTTCCCCGATGAACTCCAACGATTCGTCCGCCACTTTGAGGCGCATGATGTTCGACGCCAACGAGCTCTCGCCCTCGTTGAAGGTCGGGCGCTGAGTGTCCCCTCTGATCTCGAGAGTCTGGTTGGCGGACGAGTACTCCAGCGTTGTTCCGGTGAGCCGCGATCCGCCCTTCGCCTGTTCGACAACTGCGACGCCGCCGGCTTCGGTCGAGGTGGCTCTGATGAGTTTGAAGTTCCCTTGGGGGTTGGGTTCGTCGCCCTTGGTCTTGGATGCGAACTCGACCACAGCCCGATCGGCGCTCAGCTTCCACCAGCTTCGGGAACGGCGGTCCGCGTCCGGCGACGCACCCGGCAGTCGGGCGGCGTGAATCAGCGCCTCGATCGACGTTTCCAGATAGCAACGTCGTTCAGCCGGATTGATGCGCGCAGAACGCGCACTTAGTCGTCCGATGGGACCCTCTACCGATACGCCTTCGGGACCGGTCAACATGGCGTCGCCGCGACTGACCCAGGTCAGAGTTTGACCCCGAAGCGTGTACGTCTCGTTCGTTTGACCGACGAGGAAGGTTGCCGTGACAGCTTCCTTCACGCCGGTCGCAGTGGCGCTCGCTAGCCCCATGTCCGAGCCGAGATTCAGGACCAAGTCTTCGCAACGAAAGTGCTCGGCCGGAATTGCCGGGCGGGGGTGGAGGGCGGTTGAGTGAGGAGCGTTGAACACCGAAACGCCTCCGGTGAACGTCGCGGTCGCGCTCCTACTCTTGGGGTCACGCGTGATCACCAAGGGGCCATCGCTGATCACGAAGATTCGCTCGGCTGTTGTCCCCCCGGGGTCGGTCTTGGACGTGTTCGGTGCCGGCGTACTTTCGAGACCGAGAAAGCCGCTCCCCGCGTCGCGGCGCAATGCGACGACGACAGGCGCTTTAATGGTCACCGAGCCGAGGCCGATCGCGTGGTCGATCGATCCGGTGAAGCCGGTCTCTCCGTACATCTCGATTGCCGGGTACAGAAGTCGAATCGGATCGCTACCGACTAGAGTGAAGCGGCTGTCGGTGGGGTTATCGTCCCAACTGACTTCGACGCTCTCGGTCTCGAACCGTGCCCCGTTGTCGCTGGTGCCGACTATCCCGGAGTCCATCATGACCTTGCTCGCCTCGGGTTCGTACACAACTTTCGCGGCTTCGAGCTTGAACATGGATGGTGCTGAATCACCCGGTTTGCCTGCGATGTCGTAGAGCGGCATCTCGAGCACGGTGTCGCGAAGCATCGCGCGCTTGCGGATCTGCGTGTCGTTGATCTGCAGCGGCTCGTTGGAGTCGATGACTCCGCGGATCGTGAATCGGTCGCGTCCGTTCTTCATGTCGGGAACGTGGATTTCGACATCGTTCTTACGAGGGTCGCCGCTGTCCCACGCCGTCGACGAGAACGGATCGCGCTCGTCCTGTATGAACCGGTTCAATTGGCCCGTCAGCGCCATGAACAGCACTAACCCGACTGAAAACACGCCTAGGAACAGACCGATACGTCTCATGGTTCGAACCTCGCCAACACTTCATCGAAATCGCCACGGGCCTGCAGGATCCACTCACAAACTTCTCGTACCGCACCGTCTCCGCCCGCGCGCGTTGTTGTCGCGCCAGCCGCCTGTTTCACCAACGGGTGTGCATTCGCGACCGCTACCGGAAACCCGACCAGAGCCAATGCTGGCAGATCGATCCAGTCATCACCGACGTAGACCGCATCTCGTGCGTCGACGTTCATCTGCTCCAACAGTTCCGGGAGGACCGTCGCTTTGTTGCTGATCCCCGTACGCAGATGCAGAACCCCGAGCTCTTTGGCTCGGGCCCGAACCGCCATGGATTCGCGACCGGTGAGCCACGCGACAGGAACGCCCACCGACTGCACCCACTTGATCCCTCCCCCGTCGGGAACGTGGAATCGCTTGGATTCCGATCCTTCGGCGTCGAGCAAGATCGAGTTGTCAGTGAGAACGCCGTCGACATCGAGGATCAACGCCGAAGGTTTTCGATCGCGAAACAGTTCCGGTAGGGACTCAGGCATGGATGGACGAACGCCGTTCGAGTTTGCGAGGGACGCTGCGTCCCTGACTTAGAGAGAAGTCCGCTCTCTGCCGACCGGTTGGTCGACGCGAGGTGCCCCCGTTCGCAACTGTTCGACCGACTATGGCGCTCGAACCGGAAGTTGCGGATAATGCGGTCGTTGGGGGTGCCCACTCCACCGTCGGAACCTAGTTCCGCGGCCCACGAGTGAAACCTTCGACCTGCGAGGAGGGACATTGTTTTCCGGAGCCCGGAGATTCCTCCCTCGCATGCCGTGCGCAGATTGTAGGTCGTTGGCTTCCGAGCCGGAGAGGAAAAACCCGTGATTCGTCACGTCGAGGAAGGCATTTCCTTGCCGGAGTCCGAGACCGCGAACGGTCGACACGCTCCGACTGGGGAGGACTCTGCTATCGAAAACTCTGCTATCGAAGACTCTGCATCAGAAGACTCCGGTGAGTCCCGATTCAAACCCCAGCTGGATGCCTATGCCGGCCCTCTCGATCTTCTTCTCTACCTGATCCATAAAAACGAAGTCGACATACTCGACATTCCGATCTCGACCATCTTGGACCAGTACCTGGAGCACCTGCGTTGGCTCGATGCCAACGACAAGCTGGATCTCTTCGAAGCGGGTGAATTTCTTGTGCTCGCCGCTAGGTTGATGGAGATCAAGTCTCGGCTCCTTCTTCCGAACACCGGCACTGGCGAGGAAGAGGAAGTACTCGAGGAGGAACTCATCGATCCGCGTCACTCTTTGGTCGAGCAACTGCTCGAGTACAAAGAGATCAAGGAGCGCGCAATCCTCTTGGAAGACGTCTATCGCCGGCGATCACTGCGCTACGAGCGCCCGCCGGAAGACTTGCCGGAGGCGCTGCCGGACACGTTAGATCTCGGATCGGTGTCTGTCTGGGATCTCGCCGCCGCTCTTCAGCGTGCGCTTGCCGACGCCGCGGTCCGCGAACGGGTGGCGATCATCGAGGTCGAAGACCGCCCGATCGAAGAGGTCATGCACGAAGTTCGCACGAAACTCACGATCGCCAGCGGGACGCTCTCTTTCTCGGAGCTTTTCGATCCAAGCTTGGGCCGGCGCGGTTTGATCGGCTACTTCTTGGCCGTGCTGGAGCTGTGCAAGGTGCGAATTCTGACTGTGGAACAGTCGGACCCGCACGGTGAAATCCAGTTGAGGTTGAGCGAGAACGACGAATCATGACCGTTCTCTTCATGGGGTCGGGCCCGTTCGGAGTCCCGGCCCTCGAGCGTCTCGCCGAGGCAACGTCCGATTTGGCGGTCGCGACGGTGCCGGACGCTCCCCAAGGGCGAAAAGCGAAGCTCACCCCCACCCCTATCAAGTCGATCGCGATGGCGCGCGGAATCCCCGTGATCGAAACCGAGACGTTGCGGCGGGAGCATGGACGGCGCGTGCTCCTGGAGTCCGGAGCACGGCTTGTCATCGTGGCCGACTTTCGACTGATGCTTTCGCGGTCGTTTCTCGCCGGCCCAGAGCGTCATTGTTACAACCTCCACGGCTCGGTGCTTCCTCGGTGGCGCGGAGCTGCGCCCATCCAACACGGGATCCTGGCCGGCGACACCGATTTCGGAGTCACCCTGTACCGGATGGTGCGAGGCCTCGACGCCGGGCCGGTGGTCGACCATGCTCCGTTTTCGCCCGGTGACCCTCTCGACGCCGAGCAGATCGAAGAGAAGCTCTCTTCGCTCGCGGCAGAGTTGCTCCTGCGGTGGCTCCCCGTGCTCCTCGACGGCGAGGTGCCGCTGACGGAGCAAGACGAGCGCGAGGTGACTCTCGCCCCGAAGCTTCACAAGCAGATGGGGTGGATCGATTGGAGTCACGGCGCGGCGGCGATTCAGAATCGAATCCGAGCGCTGAAACCGTGGCCGCGCACCTTCGCCACGCTTTGCGCAACAGCCGAGGCGTCGCGGGTCTTTGTCGATCGAGCGGTGCCGCTACCTACCGAGGCGGACATTCATCCCTGTGGAACAATCGTCTCGGTCGACAACGATGGCTTGGTTGTCGCGTGTGGAGACGGCCGCGAGCGCATCCAGCTTCTAGAGTTACAGCGGGCGGGGAAACGAAGCCTACCCGCCGCCGAATTCGTTCGCGGAACCTCGGTCGCCATCGGCGATCGATTCACTGGAGAGATTACGACATGAGTGCACCCCAAAAAGACGCCTCCCGATCGCATGGAGACGATTCCGGGGCCACTCCCCGTCTGATCGCGTTGCGGGCTTGTTTACAGTGGGAGCAGAATCGTTCCATCTATATGGAATCTACTCTTGCCACTCTCTTACACGATTCCGACATGGACGTCCGCGACCGAGCGTTCGCGACCCAGTTGGCCTACGGCTACGTGCGCCGGGTCAATAGCCTCGATGTTGTGTGCGGACATTTGGCCAACCGATTCGCCGACCGACTCGACGCACCCGTTCGGGTGGCGATCGATCTCGGCTTGTACCAGTTTCTCTACTTGAAAACGCCCGCCCACGCCGCGGTAGATGCCACCATGAGTGCGTTGCGCACCCACTTGTCCGCGTCTATTCCCGAAAGCCAGATCGGCAAAGCGACCGGCGTCGTCAACGCGGTGCTGCGACGAGCGACGCGCGAATGTACCCGTGTGCCTCTGAGCGAAGGCGATCCCGACGACCCAGAGCTGTTGCGCGGATACGATGACTGGATCCGCGTTCCGAAAATCAAGGTGCCCACCCGGACGAAGAACGTGCACGCACTGTGGGGCGTGAAGTACTCGCATCCTCAAGAAATGGTGCGTGTTTGGAGTGAGCGCCTCCCGGAAGAGGTGTTGCTCCCGATCTTGGTTCGAAACAACGCACCGCCGAAGACCCACTTGGTCGTGCGCAGTGACCAGCCCAGTCTCGAGACGTTCATGGAGCGACTTACGGCAGCGGGGATTCCGACCGAACGCATCGGTGCCCCCCGCACGGTGTCTGTGGACACCGGCCGGGTGAACACCATTCCGGGATTCGAGGCAGGCGAGTTCTGGGTTCAGGACGCGACCGCTCGCCGGCTGTCACTCATGCTTCCGCAACGTCAGGGCGGAACCCTGCTCGATCTCTGCGCGGCGCCGGGAGGAAAGCTCATGTCGCTGCTCGACCGTGGCGGATACGACCGGGTGCTCGCCTGTGACGTAGTGGAGGACCGCTTGCGCCGGGTCGCCGAAAACGTCGTCCGTACCCGACTCGACGGCACCCCTATCCAGTTTCTGGAGCTGCCGGAGGATCCAGAGAAGATTCGCCTGCCCAACAATTTCGATCACATCTTGGTCGACGTGCCGTGTTCGAACACCGGCGTGTTGAACCGACGACACGAGGCGCGGTGGCGGTTCCTGCCGGAACATATGCGGGAGCTGGTGCGGCGCCAAAAAGCGCTTTTCCGCGCCGCCATGCGACATCTCGCGACCGGCGGTCACCTTCTCTACACCACGTGCTCTATGGAGCCCGACGAGAACAGTGGAGTCGTGCATGACGCGCTAAGGGGTCAGTCAGAGGTGAGGCTGGTCGAGGAAAGAGAGATCCTCCCCGGCGAGGGGGGAGGCGACGGAGGGTACGGAGCGCTGCTCGTACGCCGAGAGTAGAAGTTCGCGGCGCCGTCGAACGTGCCGAAATGGGCACAAAAAAACGGCGCAGTCGAAACTGCGCCGTACAAAGGTCACCCTCCAAACAAGGGGTCGGGCCGATCTTTTCTGGACGCCTGGTTAGATCGAGCTGTAAGTCCTTTTTGGGGAGCCCTTTGCTGGAATAGCCTTTTTCCGAAATGGATGACGGCGCCGGCGGTCGAGGACGGATTTTCTCGAGTCGTTGTTGCTTCGGAGTCGCGGCGCCGCGCCGAGGGTGCGCAACGGGAGTTAGCCGCGCGCCTCGACCAATTGGACACGATTGCGTCGAATCTGGTGCCGGCCGAGCCTGCCCGCCGGAAGCGGTGGAGTGGACACAAAAAAAGACGCACCTTAAGTGCGCCATACATTGGGTACCTTCGATACAAGGGGTCGGACGAAACTTTCTTTCTGATTTCCGAGAGAGGGCGAAATGATTCTCCGTAACGCTTTGATAGCTAGCTGTTTAGTGGTTTCGGCAACCTTCGGCGCCCAGTCGCCAGCGAAGTCTGATGTCGATGAGCTCGTCCGACTCATCCTCACAGGCGATGAATCCGCCGCCGCCGAGCTTTCAAGTCGCGGAGCGGCAGTCGTCCCAGTGGCTAGGCCTCACTTTGGCAGCGAGACCGTCAAATTCACGGCGTTCGTTCGTCGAGTCATCAATGACGCGCTCGAGCGGGCCGAGCGCGAAGCGCCCGGACTCCGTTTTCACGGTCAGTTCGACCACCTGCGAAGCGCGGGTTCCGCTGGCGCGAACGCCCTGCTCGCCATCTTTCTCGACGACGACGTTCTTTTGACCCGCCGCCGGGCCGCCGGACACGCGCTGGGTGACGCCGGAACCCGGAGGCTCCTGCCAAGGCTCGAGGAGATAGTCGATGACTTCCTGATCGAGGATTGGCTCGAGCGCGAAGTCGTCTTCCTGCAGGCGAGGTTGGGCGATCGGCGCCGGGTTCAGAAGTGGATCGACGCCGGGCAGAAAGTTGCGGATCGGGAGCTGACCAACCAAACCTTGTCGGCGACACTCGCGGCCCACACGGAACTTGGCGAGATCTACTATCGAATCCAAGAGTACAAGAACGCCGTTAGGCACTATCAGAAGAAGCTTGTGCTCTTGCGAGACTTGAGCGAGCGCGTCGCCGAGGAACTGCTTCCGGCGGTCGCGGATGAGATCGCGTTGGTTCGCTACAACCTCGCCTGCTCGTTATGTCTCTCTGGGGACTTGGTGCAGAGCTTTGTTCAATTGAAAAGCGCTCTGACGAGTCCCACTGTCACGCTGAAGATGATCGAGCGCGATGGGGACCTGGCGCGGTTGCGCAAGGATCCACAGTTCCCGAAGTGGCTGGCGGAGAGAAAATCGGAGCGGCTGAAGCCGGCGACCGGAAACGGTCAGTGAAGCGAGCTGGTGGCGCAGCCGACAGTGCGGGCGAACACACGTCCGACTGGCCACTCACTCCCCCGTAGGATAAATCCAAGCCTTGGGATAGCCGAACGTGTCGAATAGGGTAGATCGAAACAAAGACGTTTGGGCTTCAGGTGAAACACCCGGAGGGTGTGCGTCGCCGGTCGCAAGTACTCCACACACGACTAACAACAACACACACTCCGGGGAATAAGCTCGACTCTGTGCAAGCCGGTTTCCGAAACGCGTAGTATGTGTTAAGTGGCTTTTCAATAAGTGGTTGTGGGTGTTTCTGGCGAATCGCGGTTCGGGCGGGGAATCGCCAAAGTGCACTGTTTTTGTGCTTGGCTGCGGCCTGGGGGCTCGAACAGAGCTGTAAGTGTCCGCGAAACAAGCACTTTAGTCAGGGTTGATCGGTTGCGCCCTGTTATTGTGCAGCCCTGCTCGGTGATCTTCTTAACCTACTTCATGGAAAAGAGATATGAGCCCATCTTTCCATGCACGATATCAGTGCGCACTGCCGTCACCGTCAGCTGCACCCAGCCCGTACCGTTTGATCTTCTGGGTTAGCGTGTTCCGGTGTATCCCCAGGATTTCGGCCGTTACCTTTCGATTCCCGCCGGTGAACTGAAGCACTTTCGTGATGTGCTCAGATTCGATGACTTCCAGAGTCTCGAGCGGCGATCGAATCTTGGTCGTCGCATCGTCGAGTGTCGAACCACGCATGTGTCGCCGTTCAATCGTCTGGCCGCCTGAACGAAGCACCGCTTCTTCGATGACGTTGCGCAACTCGCGGACGTTGCCGGGCCATTCGTAGCGTGACAGGCGTGCGATCGTCTGGTCCGAAATCAGCGGATCCGGCAACGGGGACTTCGACCGCAGCTGGAAGAAATGTCGGGCGAAGTGACACGCTAGTGGTTCGATCTCGTCCGCTCGCTCCGCTAGCGGTGGCACCACGATTTGGACTCTCCGCACCCGGTGATACAAGTCTTCGCGGAATCGACCTTCGCGGACGAGCAATTCCAAGTCTTGGTGAGTTGCGCACAAGATTCGAACCTCCAAGTCGATCGACTCTTCGCTGCCGAGCGGTTCGACCTGGCCCGAATCCAAGACCCGCAAGAGCTTGCCCTGCAGAGGAAGGGGCATGTCTCCGATCTCGTCCAGAAGGAGAGTTCCGTGCTGAGCAAGCTCGAAGCGGCCCCGCCGGCCCCGCGGATCGGCGTTGGCAATTCCGGAGTTCGGCGCGTACCCGAACAGCTCCGACTCCAGCAGGTTCTCGGGGATGGCGGCGCAGTTTACCGCGACGAACGGCCCGTCCGGGCAGAGCGAAGCGTCGCGGACAAAACGGGCTAGTACTTCTTTTCCTGTACCCGTCGCACCGCGAATCAGGATCGGTGAGTCGCTACTAGCGAGCGTACGCGCCTCACGCAGGAGAGCTTGCATGGCGCGACCGAAGAACTTCATTTGTAGTTGAGTCTCTTCGGTTTCGCGCAATTCGATGATCTCGCTCGCCTGTTGCTCCCGAAGTCGACGGCTTTCGATCATGATGCCCGCGAGTCGAGACAAGGCGCGCACGAGCTCCAGGTCGTCTTCTGTGAGCGGCGCCCCAGCGATCCGATGCATGTACAGGTACGCGAACGGCTCTTCCTCGACGCGCCCCACGGGACTGCAGATGGCGCTATGAATGCCAAACCCGCCGGCACTGATCGACGGATCGTCCACCCCGGCCCGCCAGAGGATGCTTCTTCCGGTGATCCGACAGCGTTGAATCAAGGTCGCGGTGTAGCGATCGGCTCCCGGGTGAATCAGATCACTACCCTCGACCTCGAGGGCGAGAACTTCATCGCACGGCAGCGCTCGACGCACCAGAGACTCGAGATGTCGGTGCAGGTCGGTCTCCCGGCCGAGATTTTCCAGGTCCTCGAAGAAATGTACCAAGCCCGGCAGGACACCGTCGTCGTCGTGGGTTAGGGGCGTGTCGTAGTCCCGTTCGACGATGTGGGTCGAGTCCGAAGCGGGGTCGTGGAATTCGAAGAGGAAGAGGATCTCACCGATCTGAACGGTGTCGCCGTTGTGCAAATCGAGTCGGTCGCCCACCACTCCGTTGACGTGTACCGGGTTGGAGTCGCTGTGGTTCTCGATCTGCCAACTGCCGTTGGATCGGTCGATCACGGCGTGGCGTCGAGATACCGAGTTGACGTTGAGGTGGATTCCGCACTCGCGTGAACGCCCCAACTCGATGTGGTCACCGTCGATAGGGAACCGGTCAGGAAGTCCGAGCGCGATACGCATCTCGGGGAATGGGATGAGCTCGACGATCATGGAGCGCCCCGTTTTCGAAAAAGATACCGATATTGTCCATTGTCGATTAGTGCTGCGATTCTATGGTACTCGACGGTCATTTGAACGGCTCTTCCTCTCTTCGACCCACCCTACGAGGACCTTCCACCTTGTTTCGTTTGTCCGATTTTCGCTTGGTGCGCTCGTTCGTTCTCCGTGAGCGAAGGAGTTACGCCATCGGAGCTGTGCTCGTCGCCCTGACGAGCCTCTTCGTCGTCACCGTGCCCAAAGTCATCGGCGCGGGGGTGGAGTGCATCACGACCGGGATTCGAATGGACCGGCTGTCGCTCTTGTGCCTGGCGCTGATCGGAGTCGTCCTTCTCCGCGGCATCACATCCTTTTGGATGCGCCAAGTGATCATCGGCGCGTCGAGGCGGATCGAGTTCGCTCTACGCAACCGGCTGTTTCGACACCTGCAATCTCTCGACGCCAGCTACTTCGCGCGATTTCACACCGGCGATTTGATGAGTCGCTTCACGAGCGACGTCGACGCGGTTCGCATGTCCATCGGCCCGGGAGTGATGTACCTGACCAACACCGTGTTTACGTCGATTCTCGCGCTCATCGTCATGTTCAGCGTGAGTCCGCGACTGACGGCGTACTCGATGGTGCCGCTAATCCTGCTGACGATCGTTATTCGGCTGCTCGGTCCGCGCGTCCACCGAGAGTCGATGGCTGCCCAGGAGCGGTTGGCCGAGGTCAGCGTTCACGCGCAGGAAAACTTTTCCAATGCCCGTGTCGTGAAAGCATTCGTTCGCGAAGAGGTCGAGGTCAGCAGGATGGCCAATCTCAGCGACCGCTACTTCGCGCAGAACATGCGGCTGGCGAGAACGAGGTCGCTGACTCACGCGCTGTTGTGGCTGTTCGGGGACTTGCTCGTTCTGGTGCTGCTCGCAGTGGGTGGGATCGAGATCATCGAGTCGCGCATTGAGCTCGCCGAGTTCGTCATCTTCAAGGGGTGCCAAATGCTCCTCATCTGGCCCATGATCGCGCTCGGCTGGGTGATGACGATTTTCCAGCGCGGAGCGGCGAGTGCCAAGCGGCTCACCGAGGTGCTCGACGCCAAACCTAAGATCAATGACTCCCGGGTCGTTCCCACAGCGTCGTCGCCGCTCGTGCCGCACCACGGGGTCTCGTTTCGGGG
>JAJFFE010000189.1 GCA_021776775.1 Planctomycetota bacterium
GCACGCCCGGCGAAACTCGAAGTATGAGCAATACGACTGCGTTTCGCCGGGCGCACTGACCTTGAAATCGCGACCTCTCGCATCAACAGCACTTTTCGGTCGCACCTCTAGACGAGGTTGACCAACTCTTGAAGCATCTCATCGGACACCGTGATTGTTCGCGCGTTCGCTTGGAACGCTCGCTGCCCAATGATCAAGTCTGTGAACTGCTCGGCGAGGTCGACGTTCGACTCTTCGAGTACGCCGCTCGCCAAAGAACCACGACCGAACGTCCCGGCCACCCCGATCTGGGGAACTCCGGAGTTGGTCGACGCCGTGTACATGCTGCCGCCCTGCTCGTCGAGCCCGTTCGGGTTGGCAAATCGTGCGATCGGGACTTGAGCGATGGTCCGCGACAGCCCATTCGAGAAGATCCCGGTAACGAGTCCGTTCTCTCCGATACTGAAGTCTCTTAGCGTTCCCGCCTCGAACCCGTCTTGATCGCGCAGCTGAACCTCCGAGAGTGTGGTCGTGAACTGCGTCAAGCGCGACAAGTCGACTTCCAATGTAAACGGCGTTTCGACTCCACCGCCCTGCTCCGGCGTGGCGTCTAGATTGATGCTGAGTCGCTCCGACGGTTCGCCCGTCGTCACGAACTGGCCGTTGTCACCGAAGATCACGGTCCCTGATCCGACGACTCGATCGAGATCCGAGTCGTCGACGGACTCCGCGAAGTAGCGCCACGTGTTCGGCCCGTTCGCGGATGATCCTTCGAACACGAACGTCAACGAGATGTCTCGCGGCGACCCCAAGGAATCGAACGCGGTGAAGTTCATCGTCATGGATTCTCCCGACGCGTCGACGACCGGCGGGTTGTCGAACATTCCGATCCGTGCGCCATCGGAGATGAACTCCAGATCGGACACGTGATTTTCACTGCCCGCGTTACCCGCGATCTCGAGCGTGCCGTTCGCCTGATCGATGAAGGTGAAGGACGTTCCGGCATCCGGTGGGAACGCGGCCGCGGTCGCGTATCCAATCGTGGCGGTATCTCCTGTGGAGTTCAAAACGCGCGCGGCCACAGTTGCGCCGCCCGATTGGTACTCGACGAGGAGTCCGGATCGAACGCCGAACTGCAACGACAAGTCGCTCACCGAGCTGTCGGTAACGGTGAAGGTGTCGACACCACCACTCGACGTCGGAGCCGAAACCGTCACCGTGCCACTCGTGGAGTCGATGGCGTGCAACTGAACATCCGCGGTTTCGCGGACACCGGCCGCAGCGTGTACCACGTAGGTGTCACCGGTAGCCGGGACGACGGACAACGAGTTGAAACCGTCGTCACGCAAGACCAGCGTATCTAGATCGCCACCCGGGACCGAGGCGGTGATGCTGGAAACTTGTGCGATCTGTCCGGCCGCGCCTCCCGAGGTAAAGCGAACAAAGTCACCGGGCCGAACACTGCGGAAGTCCGCTTGGTGATCCACGAGACTGGACAGCGTTGCCGAGTCGTCGGGGCCGCCCGCGACGCCGACGGACAACGTGCCGTTGACCGCTTCTCCGGTAACCGGGTTGGTGCGGGCAAAGGAGTACATGTTCTCGCTCTGCTCCTCCCCGTCCCAAACTCCGTCATTGACACCGATGGATCCCTCGACGAACCGCATGAAGTCACCGAGCGTGGTACCCCCGGTCGGCGGCGGGTCGCCGACGACGAAGGTTCGCTCGGGCAGCAGTCGCTCACCCTTGTTTCCGGAGAGCGTAATCTCGATACCGCTCAGCTGTTCTTGTAGCTCGGGGAAAACGAACACCGAAGTGGCCGCGGTTCCGGTCGACGTGGCGTTGGCTCCGACGAAGTCTCCGAGTGAACGAACCAAGTTCTGCATTGGGGTGTCGGCGGTCGCCCGGCCGAGCCCGAGAGGGTTGTCCCCGGAGATCAATGTGTCATCGGTGAAGCGATCGTCGTACATCATGTCGGACAGCAGCCGCGTACCTTGACCGCCAACTTCGCCACTGGCGTTCAGGTTGCCGCCGAACGAAGCGACCGTGGTGGGCCGGGCAATGGTTTGAACGCCCACTTCGACTTCGACACCGGTGAGCGGTCCGCCAGGAGTGACTTGGAAGTTGTCGTCGGCCAGCCACCCTTGCACGACATAGCCGGTCGCCGGATCGTGCAACAAGTTGGACGGGTTCAGTGTGAACGATCCGTCGCGCGAGAAGACTCGCGCGCCGGTTGAGTCGTTCAACACGAACATGCCGTCTCCTTGGATCGCGAGATCGGTGTTGACCCCGGTCACTTCCGTGGGGCCCTGACTGAAGTCGGTTGTCGTCGAGGCGACTTGCGTACCCAGCCCTATCTGGACAGGGTCGATCCCGCCGAGGAAACCTTGTGGCGCGACCCCGTAGCTCAGCGTCTGACTGAGCAGAGTGGAGAAGTCGACGCGAGTCGACTTGAACGCAGTAGTGTCGACGTTTGCAATGTTGTTACCGACAGTCTCGATTCGAAACTGCTGAGCTCGCAAACCGGTAACGGCGGTGTTCAAGGATCGGATCAGAGCCACGGACTTGGCCTCTCACGGTGCTCATCGCACCGGTAGTACGTTTCCGTCCCGTCCGTGGGAGGTGCTGTTCGAACCGATCCTTGGTTCGCACAAGTACGTCGCGCTACTCCGTGTCGCCGCCGTCGCCTAGGGTCTCGGAGAGAACTCCGATTTCGTGCACGGAAGACATGCGGACGAAGCGGTCCTCTAATCCGAGGAGTACCTTGCCGTCATCGACGAGGACTCGTTCAACGGTTCCCGAAACTGGGTTTCCATCAGAGTCCTCCCCTGTGATCTGTCGACCGATAAGCGATCCGGCCGAAGCGATTTGTTGTCCGAGGAGCATCGATTCGATGCCTTCGCTCAACTTGGTCGTCGCTTGCAACGTTTGCATCTGCACGAGTTGGTTCAAGAACTGCTGATTGTCCATCGGCTCGAGCGGATCTTGGTTGGTCAACTCCGAGATCATGATCTCGAAGAAGTCTTCCTGCGCGAGCGCAGTCTGGGGCGTAGTTGTCGATATTTGCTGCGTCGCGCCCAGAGCATCGCTTATGTCCATCGGTTTCTCCTAGCGAGTAAAGTCCAACTGTTGCCCAAGGTGTAACTCGGTCAACAACGCTTCCACTGCGTTGCTTTCCGCAGCAATGTCGTCAGGCTCAGTCGTGCTGGAGTGTCGTGTCGATTGCTGAGACGAATCGTCGCTTGACGAGTGCCTCAGATCGACGCTCACCTCTCCGCCCTGGCCGTACGCTTCAAGGAGTTCTTCGAGCTCGTGAAGGTGCTTGGCGATCGCGCTGCGCACCTCTTCGGTCTCCACTTCCATGTGGACGCCGATATGCGCCTTCTTAACGTGAACTTCGATGTCGACCCGTCCTAAATCGGGAGGATCGAGTCGTAGCCTGATCTGCCGATCACCACGCCGTAAAGCGCCCCGCAGCGCGCGGTGAAGTTTCTTGGCGATCATCGCCTCGTCGTTGCGGTCGACACGAATCGTGGATTCTGACGCTGCGGCCTGCGCCGCTCGACCGGAGCTGTCTTGCGTACCACTCACAACATCGACACGAGTAGACGCGGTGGCGCTATTACTGCCAGAAGCCGGGGCCGCGTTCGAATTCGCGGCCGGCGCCGCAACGTCTGCTTCGGCAGTCGTCGCGACCATCGGATCGACGGGAACGCCCGGTCGAGATCGTTGCGTGAGCGCTTGAACCGGATCGGTAGGCTTGGCCTCGAGTGCGACCGACCGAAGGGGGTCTTCGTCACGCGCTGCCATGTGAGGCTGAGGCGCGTTCCCTTGACCAGCCGTTTTCGGTTTGGCGAAGTACTGTCCAAACTTTGGATCCAACGCCGGTCCGTCGACGTCCCCGTCGGCCATGCCGACTCGTGATGCATCCGTCGCTTGGGTAGTCACGCTTTGTGGCGTTGCAACGGTACTCTGCTCAGCTTGAGTCTGAGCAGCCTTCGCTTCGGGAACGCGCGCCTCGGCCTCGGTCGCGAGCGTTTGCACCCCGGCTACATTGGTGGTCTCCACTGCCGGGAGCCCGTTCCCAACCGCGGTCAACGGC
>JAJFFE010000190.1 GCA_021776775.1 Planctomycetota bacterium
CGGATCTCCGCCAAGTGCGCAATGACCTGAGCCGCGTGAGCCTTCTCGAGCTTCGCCAGCCGCTGAACCTCGAGCACCAAGTCATCCTTGGAGAGCATTCCAACGCGACGAACACAATCCATCATCCAAGACATAAGACCCTCCGGAGTCATCCACGAGTTTCGTGCACCCATTGTAAATGACGATCCAGAGTCGACGATTTGTCCCGCCTGCAAGACGAACAACGCCAATCCCCTCGTCGAAGACCCAGCACCATCGGAGAACACGTCACGTCGCAAACTCGACACTCACGGTGCACCCCACAAGCGCTCGACATCGAGGCCCTCATTTATGGCCAAAACCTCGTCAACAACAACCTCGATAACTTTTCGAGATTCACTAACGAAATTAGTCGAACGACCTCGTTCAAACGAGGTCGCACCCATCAACGCAACCCAACGATGCTGCATGTTCGCCCACCAGAAGCCGCACCCAGCTCGGTACGGATCACGCCGCCCAGCGAACACTTCTCATCGCGCAACGCGCCTCCGCAAGCATCGGGCACCACCGCTGCCCAACGCCCCGAACAGACCAGGACCGACCCCGATCCGCTCGTCCAACGTTCGAAGCCGTCCCGGTCTCCCACCACTGCCCCGCGCCAAAGGCCACCCCTACCTCATAGTCGGTGGCGAGCCATCGACTCGGCCATCCCCAAACCCACTGGTGTTCGAGCCACGCCACGATGCGCCCGGCAAGAACGCCGTGCAGGCGCCTCATCCGGTGACCAACACATAGCCGTGCGGTTCGGCTTCAGTGATTCGGGCCCCAAGACCTGAACGAATGGCTAGAGGCGCCTTGTGCGTGCTAGTCCGTGCCTAGCCGCGCCTACTTGGGCGCGGAGGTCGGCTTGCTTGTCGGCTGTTTTGTTGCCGCGGTCAGTAGGCCGTCGAGGTCACGGCGAACGTCACCGAATAGGTGCTCGGTGTATCCTTCGTGAAAGTTCGCCACGGTGCCGTCGGCAGCGAGGATCACGATCACCGGATAGACGCGAGCGCCGTACAGTTCCGAGACTCCGGCGGCGCCAATCGTCTCGAACGGCAGTTGCGCTCGATCGAGCACGAAGTCGGCGTCGACGCGGAAGCGGTCGTTGTTCATGCTGACGAACCGGACTGGGCGATCGGCGTACGCTTGCGCTAACGTCTTGATGCCGGGGAGCATGCGAATGCTCCAATTGTTGGCTCGATTCCAGAAGGCCAACACCGTGACCTTGCCCTTGAACTCGTCGCTCGTGCGTTCCTTGTTGGCGAAGTCCTTACGCGTCCAGGTCGGGCCCGGCTGTCCGATGAACTTCTTGCGGTGCTCCTGCTGTTGCGAGACGGGCTGCTTCTGCGCTTCGTACTGACTCTGCAGATTTCGAATTTTGTCGGCGTAGGGCGCGGTCGTCGTCGAGGACACCAGCGCCGCGATCGACTTTGAGCCCTGCGCGAGCGTGGCCTCCCAGTTAGGCAAACCGTAGTTTGCCGCCCGCAACGCGCTGCGTAGTTCATCGACCACCGAGAAGTAGCCGGACGCATCGCGAAGGTGAGGCAAGATGACTTCTGGAGGATGTTTGGTGGTGCTCTCGTACGTGATGGTGGAGGTCCCTTTGCCGTTGGATCCGAATCCCAAGGTGACATCCGAGGTGACGCGCTCCACGCGGTCGTTCCCGGGCGCGAACTCAAACTTCGACACGACGATCTTCAGGATTGCGTCGTGGATCAGACCTTCGTGCACGCACTCCGCTGTCCACGGTCCGGCGTCGCTATCTAGCCGACGGTACCGAAGCGTCTGACTTGGCTGCACGTCCGCCCAGACCGGCTCGGCGCCCAACGGAAGCGCGGGGAACACCATTCTCGGATCGAGGCCGGACAAGTTCTCGCGACCGGTCGCCAGGCGGCCGTCGGGATAAAGCTCGAACCGCATCACGTCACTCTGCTTCGGACCCTCGTACTGTTCGAGCCCTTCCTTCTGGAACAACTGCAATTCCTGAACGAACGCGATGGTCCAGCTCTGGTCGTCGTTCTTCGCCAGGACCCAAAGGTCCCAGATCCCCTTGGCAGTCTGAGTCCCCGTGGCGCCGTTACGCTGGTACTGGAACTCTGCCTCGTATCGGTAACGAAGCTGTTGGCCAACCTCCAGTCGGTAGCTCGGGGTGGACGGTGCGATCGCTTGCGCGGATACGACCGACGGAATCGAAAGAACGAGCGCACTGGCGACGATGAGCGTCGCGGCGCGATTGAGGCTTGGCATCGGGTTGCTCCGGTTGGGGTCCAGCCCCAATTGCGCCGTTGATGGGCGCCTCTGTCAAGGGTGGGCCGCCCGACTGGTGGGGCGGATTTTGAGGACTGGGGAGTCTACCGCGTGTGGAAGGGGGCGGCTACGAGCCCACGGGGGCTGGCTGTTCTTCGGCGTCTACCTCGGACGGTTCCGGGCGCGCGATGACGAAGGAGCGAATCACCAAGATGACGCCGATGGTCACGATGGGAATGCTCAGCCACTGACCCATGCTCAAGGAGGTGTCTTCGGTGTGCGACGCTTGGCGTTCCTTGAAGAACTCGATGATGAAGCGAGCGGTGAAGACCAGCGCCAGCAGCACGCCGACCGAGAAGCCGCGGCGGAGTTGCGGACCTTGCACTCGGTAGATCAGCCACAAGAGCACGAAGATCAACAGGTACGAGCCCGCCTCGTAGAGCGGGGTGGGATGGCGTGGCAGGGGGAGTTCCGCGGCGGGGAGCAGTTCGTTGAAGTAGCGTTTGAACTCGAACGCCCACGGGACATCGGTTCGCCGCCCGACGATTTCGGAGTTGAACAGATTGCCCAACCGAACGAGGCACGAACAGAGGGCGGCGGGAACGCAGAGTCGGTCGAGAAGCCAGAGATACGGTTGGTCCGGGTGTCGTCGCGCGTAGATGGCAAGCGACAGGCAGACACCGATGACCCCACCGTGGCTAGCGAGGCCGCCTTTCCAGAACTGAGGGATCTCCCACGGGTGTTCGAGAAAGTAGCTCGGATGGTAGAAGAAGCAGTGTCCGAGTCGGGCGCCGAGAATCGTTCCCACGATCAGGTAGAACAGCAGCGCTTCGAGATCTTCCTCCGGTTTGCCTTCCTTGCGGAACACCGAGCGCATGAGGTGGTACCCGAGGATGAACCCGGTCGCGAAGAGGATCCCGTACCAGCGTACCGTCACCGGCCCGATGGAAAACGCCTCCGGGGCGACGTTCCACTCGATGGCAGCGAGGGACAGGAGTGAATCACTGAGGAGGGGTGTCATCGACGCTCGTCTCGGGTGAGATCACGGAAGGTGCGGAAGCGCCGACAAGCATATCTATCGGCGCGGGCAAGTTCCAGCCGGTGTTGTCATGCCGATCCCGGTCGCGTATGTACGCGACCGAGCCTGCGATCCGCTACTCTTTTTCGAGGCGAACTCGATCGACGTACACTGAGTGTTCGACCGTGGGATACATCCGAATGCGCAGGTTGTAGACGTCGGCCGGTTGCTTGGCGAATATCTTCCTGATCGACTTCGATCGGAGGTCGATCCGGATGTCGTTCCAGCGTGCTCTCGGTTTGGCGCGGTGGAATTCGATCGCGGTGTCCCCTTGTCCTATGACGCGGATGTTGGCGCGTTCAGCGGTGTCGAACAGCAGCGCGATTTCGCCGGTCTTCGGAGTCGGGGCGAGGATTGACACGTGCAGCCAGCGGTACTCAGCGAGAAGCTCGGCGTCGAGCTTTGCGAAGACGACGCCAGGGTCTTGTCCGCCGAACAGTTGCTGCTTCCTGGGCTTGAACACTAACGACTGCTTGCCCTCGCGCACGAACTCGGGATCGTTGGAGTAGCGCTGCCCACCGGTGATTTGCTCGATGAGCTTTCGAACGTCGCCCGGCACGTCGTTGCTGTCGGGAGTGAGAGTCTTCTTCTCGTAGTCTTCCAAAATATGGAAGAGCTTTCCCTCGATCTCCATTCGTTGGATCTCGAGAAAGAAGTAGAGAGGCGTCTCCTCGTACTTCTTGTAAAGCTTGTTGAGGTTTGCGTAAGCCTTGCGCCACTTCCCCTTGCCCGTGAGGACCACGACGTCGTCGAGTTTCTCGCCGCCCTTGCACGCGTCGAGACAAGACTGGACCTCACTGCGATCGTCCTTCGACACACCACCGAGCGCGAGTTTGAAACTCTCTTCTGCTTCGGCCCAGTTCGAATCGTGGAAGACGCTCCACCCTTTGGTGAACGCGGCGCGTGCGGCGTCGTCTGAAAACTCCAGGGTCGGCGCTTCCGGGATAGCGCTCTTGGGCTCTTCTTTCGCTGGTTCCTTTTCCTTCTTCTCCGACTCTTCATCTTGTGCCACGGCGCCGAATGAACTCGGCTCGGCGGCAGCGGACGGCGGAACGAAGATGGCGACTAGCAGGAATGCTGCAAACACGGGGGCAAGCTGGAGGAACGGGGCGCGTATCATGGAGAAGCCTCCTGGACTCGGCGAGGGTGCCGGTCGCGGGTTTGGTTGAGCCGGGATCTTAACAGACGCCATGGGCGAACATAGCCTCTCCTTGCGCGATGGGAGTGATCGTGAGCTGGCTGTACGGTGCGGGCGCGATCTACCTAAGTCTGCTGGTGTTGGTGGCTGTCTTCCAACGACGACTCCAATACTTCCCCCGCCGTCACGCCATTCTGCCGACCGGTCCCGACTACGACGGGCTGGCAGAGATCGAGTTGCAGACCGACGACGGAGAGCGACTGCTGGCGTGGTGGCAGCCGGCGCGCTGCAACCCGGGCCGCTCTAGCTCCGATCGATCGCACATCTCCTTCTTGGTGTTACACGGAAACGCCGGCAACCGGATGGACCGGTTGTATTGGTTGGCTCTGCTCGAAACGCTAGGGGTGGGCGTGTTGATCCTCGACTATCGCGGGTACGGCGGCAGCACCGGCCACCCGACCGAGGCGGGGTTGCGGCTCGATGCAGACGCAGCGCGGCAGTGGCTTCGAGAGAAACAACCGAACACTCAGCTTGTCTATGTCGGTGAGTCGTTGGGGTCGGCGGTCGCCGTACAGCTTGCCGCCGACCATCCACCGTGCGCTATGCTGCTTCACTCCGCGTTCGAGTCTGCGCTAGACATTGCAAAGCAGGCGTATCCGTTTCTTCCCGTCCGCTGGTTGATGCGCGACCGGTTCGATATCCGCAAGGCGATCTCCAAAGCGGAATGCCCGGCCCTGTTCATTCACGGCGCGGGCGACACTATCGTTCCGCTCGCCTTTGGCCGTCGGTTGTTCCAACGCGCCGCCGAGCCGCGCCGGTTTCTGGAGATTCCGGGCGCCGGACACAACGACCTTCCGTTCGTCGACCCGCGCCGCTACCTCGCTGAGATCGGGGACTTTCTGGACACCCAGTTGCCAGCTCACGAATTGCCGGGTTCGCTATGAGGCGAGCCGCCGTACGCATTCTCGAAGAAACTCGAACCGGTTTTACGGAGCGTGGCATTGGGAAGGGCGAGAGTAGGAAGCCATGAGTGAGTCTCGACCACCGGACACCCCGACCGAGCACGGCGCCGCGAAAGGTTCGGGTGACGGTGCCAACGTAGAATCGTTGGGGCCGCTGCTCGAACACGCGGAGTTCCTGCGTCGGTTGTCGCGTCGTCTCGTGTCTCAGGAAGACGACGCGGTCGAGCTCGAGCAGTCGACGTGGTTGGTTGCGCTTCAGCGGCCGCCGCGTTACTTCGAGTCGGTGCGCGGCTGGCTATCGACGGTGTTGCGAAATCTTTCGCGCGAGCAGCACCGCGGGCGCAAGCGTCGTGAAGAGCGTGAGAAACGGGCGGCCAAGCCGGACTTGCACGAAGACTCCACGGGGCGCGAGCTGATCTTGCGCGAAGTGACCGAGGCGGTTCTCGATCTCGATCCGGCGTATCGAGAGATCGTGTTTCTACGCTACTACGAAGATCTGCCGCCGCGCGACATCGCCGCCCGCTTGCAGATACCGGTCGAAACGGTTCGCACGCGGCTCAAGCGAGCGCACGGTCGACTTCGAAACACGCTCGACGACTCGTTCGATTCTGATCGCCGCGCTTGGCTCATTCCTCTCATCGGACTGTTCGATTCGCACTACGCACAAACCTTGGCGAGCGCGACGGTCTCGACGACCGCCGCGGGAATCGCTACGACGGGATGGATCGCCATGAACGCGAAGCTCAAGATCGGCATCGTAGTGGGGGTTGCTGCTGTCGCGGCGACGTTGTACTGGGTCGACTCGCAGCGCAAGAACGACTCGAACCCGGAAGAGGTGGCGATTCAGCAGCCCGCGCCGGACCCGGTGTCGCCGGAGACCGATCAAGGCGTCGACGACGCCGCGCCGACGGAGGAGACCGTCGAGCCGATCTTGGTCAAGGTTGCCGTTGATCCCGTTCGCGGACGAGTCGTGCACGCGGTCACCGGCGCGCCGCTCGGTGACGCGCGGGTCGTGGCCATGGAGAAGGCTGGCTTCTACTTCGAGGCGGAAGTGGTCGCGGAAGCGGTGACCGATGCCGAGGGTTGGTTTGATCTGATGTCGGTCGATGCCCGTCGACTCGGTACGGTGCTTCGCTTCTCGAAGGATGGTTTCGTACCGCATGACGAAACGATCCAGTCGGGGTCGAACCACCGGGAAGTGCGGCTAACCCCGGGCATCGTAGTCACGGGTGAGCTGGTGTTCGAAGACGGCACGCCCGCTCGCGGGGGGTGGGCGACGCAGCTTCGCGGGCTCACCGTCAACCCCGGCGCGCGAGCTCCGTTCGGTCACGAAGAGGCGATGTATAGTTCGTTCGATCACGCCGGTGTTGCCATCGACGAGAACGGCCGCTTTCGTACCGCCACCAACGAGCCGCTGATCGGGTTCGAAGTGCGGTCGACTGATAGCGCGCCCGCGTTCTCCGAAGTGATCGAACCGAAGGTCGACGGTGAAAACCATCTGGTGATTCGAGTGCGACGCGGAACCACGCTTACCGGGCGCGTCATCGACACTGATGGCAAGACGGTGTCGGGCGCCCGAGTCGTCTGTTTCCCCGCCATCGAAGACGTCTATCCGGACCACCTCTACTTCACCCACTTCACGCGCATGGAGGCCACGAGCCGCCTCGACGGATCGTTCGAGATCGATCACATGCCGTCTCGCTACTCCGGGTACCAAGTGGTGCACCCGGACCACGCGACGTTGTCCGTGTTCAACCAGTTGAAGCGCACCGTCGAACCGCTGACCACGACCTTGGATGCGGGACGCCGAGTTCGGCTGCGTCTGTCGTCGGCCGGGGACCCGGTGGTGCTCGACGCGCATGACATCGCTCTGTTTGCACGCAACCGTTCGATTGAGTTCGAGCAGTCGGATGACGGCGTGGTGACGACCGGCGCCGTGCCGAGCGAGGCTGCGCGGCTACGGCTGCGGGCGCGCGGCTGGGAGCAAGTGGAGATCGACCTTCCGACGGAGAGTGGACTGATCGATCTCGGAACCATCGAGCTGATCTCGTTCGCGTCGCTGAAGGTGATCGTCCTCGGCACAGCCAGCGAGCCGGTCAGCGGTGCGACTGTCACCTCGGTCGTGATGCAAGGAACTGTGCCGCAATCCGACGCACGGGCGACCGATGCGTCGGGGAGTGCGACCGTCTTCTTGGCTGGCGACGAGGGTCAGATTCGGGTCGACCATCCGGACTACACGGTGGTCACGCAGCCTTTCGGCAATACCGAAGAGGTGCGAATTCAACTCGAGCCGTGCGCGACGATTAGTGGCTCCGTGGTCGACGGCAAGAACAATCCCGTGGCTGGCGCCAAGGTGTGGATTAGCTACCGATCGGAAGACGGTCCGGGCCGGTGGCGCACCCCGGTAGTAAGTTCCGCACAAGGGCAGTACGAGCTGCGCGGCGTGCTACCCGACCGACCGTTCGTGGTTCACGCCAAGCGAGATGGCTATCGAGAAGCGACCGCGTCGTGGGAGTCGGTGGCCGTCGGCAGCTTGCACGAAGCGGAAGCGTTGCTGCTCGCCACGGGTTCGGTGATCCGCGGTGTGGTGCGTGACGATACCGGGTCCACCATTGCCGGAGCGATTGTCGGCGTCGAGAAGATCGAGCGGACGTTTCGCAGTGGAATGCCGCGCAACCCCTGGGCGGTCTCCGATCACGAGGGGCGCTATCAAATCGCCGGGCTCGACTCTGTGCGCTACGCCATCAATGTCCGTGCGGTCGGCTACCGGCCGGCGCGGGCGGACGCCGTGCTCGACGGCGACGAGCTAGAGATGGACTTCACGCTCGAACCGAAGTCGACGGTGCAGTACACCGCCCGGGTGGTGGACGAAGACGGCGCGCCGATCGGCTCGGCGTCGATCGATCTCGGCGGCAAGGCGGCGGGTAGTGAGACGTGGGGCGGATCGGGATACTCGGCGGCTGACGGTACGTTTACCATCGATGACGTTCCACCCGCGTCGTTGACGGTCGAGGTCCGAGCGGACGGATTCGTGGCGACGAATCTACGAGTTCCGTCGTCCAAGCTATTGCCGAGCGAGATCGTCCTCACGCGGGGAGCTATCTTGGAGATGGCGATATCGGCGACCGGTTCGCGGCCGCTACCTGCGTACGTTCGCTACAACCTGTCGGCGCCGCGCGGCTCCCGTTCGGCTAGTGTTCCGCTCGTGCACGGCGTCGCCACGCTCTCCGGCTTGAGTGACGGAGAGGGCCACGTCGTCATCAACGCGCACGGCTTTCCTCGATCAGAGCAAGTCCCGGTGGTTCTCGAAAACGGCCGGGTGACGCGTGTCGAGATCGTGCTCGACGGCGACGCCGTCAACGTGTCTGTGCGAGTCGTCGATGCTGCGGGTCAACCGATTATCGCGGCAGACGCTTCGCTCAAGGCCGGCGATGGCTCGCACTCGACGACGGCCCGCACCAACGAAAGCGGCATCGCGCAGTCGGCGAACTTCTTGATCGACGACGGGGCGTGGTTCGAAGTGGAAGCGGCGGGTTACGCGCGAGCGACGGTGCGCGAGCTTCTCGGTCGGGTCCGAAATGGCGTCATCGATGTCGTGCTCGAACCGGAGTCTGCGTTGGAGATCGAGGTCCTGGAACTCGACGGAACGCCGATCGATGAGATCGACGTGCGCGTCACGGCCGGAGAGGTGGCGGCCACAGGCTATGGGATGGACCCGCAGACGAAAACCGGGCGCGCCAGGATTGGTCACTTGCTGCCAGGTACGTACACGGTCGAGTTGCGCCGGGGTCGCGAGACTCTGCACCAGCTCACCATCGAACTCGCTGCGGGCGAAGTTCGCAGCGAGACGGTGCGACTCGATCCACCGATCGTGTTCTCCGGCACGCTGACGCGCAACGGACGATCCGTGTCTAACGGTAGTCTTGAGTTCCGCTCCCTCGACGGTACGGCGCGAAACAGGGCGCGATTGAGCGACGGCAAGTTTCGACTGACGCTCCGGGGCAAGGGTCAGTTCGAGATCGAGTACACGCCTCGGCGGGGGCGCGCCGCGAAGACCGTGATCGACCGTTCCTCCGATTCGGTGTTGGGTCTCAAGCTCGAGGGAATCGGGATCGTCGTCGAGTGAGGCCGCTCGCGGTAAAGTGACCGCTTTGAGTGACCGTTAAGAGAGATCCTCCGAGGTACCGAGTCGCGCCGCACCGCGTTGCCGACTTACTCGCTGGGACGCAATCGACGTCCGCGTTGGTCGGCGCTCGTTACGATCGGCATGAAGAACGTTGTCAGCGCGTAAAGGTTGCCGCGACGCTCTCTTCGGCTGCGTTCGAGGATCGTCGCGATCGCGGCGATGTGTTCGTTGACCTCGCCCAGATCCTCGTCGGTCAGCCAGGCGAGTTCACGACGCGCGTGGAAGTTCTTGCCGTCGCCCTCGGCAACGATTTGCTCTTCGTCGAACGCTTGCTTCGTGGCCCGGTCGGTCATGCGCAAGATCGCAGAGAGTAGCTTCTCGGTGTGGCCGCGGTTGGACTCCGCTTGAGGGTCGCCCAGTTCTACCGATGAGCCGTTGAGTTGGTAGATTGCCTCGCTCTGGCCCATGTTCATTCGGGTCCCGCACTGGTGAACGATGCCAACCGACTGCAGTTTGCGGAGGTGGTAGTAAAGGGAGTCGGCGGGTCGGCCCATATGGCGCGCGAGATCCGTGACCGAACTAGAGCCGAGGTTCCGGAGCAGTTCGATCATGTCGTATCGAACTGGAGATGTTATAGCATCCCACTGAGCTGGATCGGAGATGAGGAGTGGAGCGGATGGTCGTGGGTAAGCTTTGCCGGTATCAGCAGTAGTCGCTGCGTCGCTAGTTACAGCATCGCCAGTTACCGCGTCATCAATTACCGCGTCACCGTTCATACCTACGCCGCCGCTCTTCATGCCACCGGGCTGGAATCGATTGGAGTCGGAGACTCCATCTTTATCTTTGTCGAGACAATTCATGGTTGTTCGTCTGTTCATCCTAACCCAGCCGAACGGAGTGTACTCCCCTTCCGAGCCGATACAAGAGTTGGAACACAGCAACTTGGTTATCCGTGTTGACCACGGACGTAGGCTTGGGTGAGTGGGTCTATCGCGTCCTCGAACAGCGCGTCGACAGGGCCAGACTCAACAACGCGCCCTCCAGATTCGTCGGCCCAAAAGAACACGACGCGGTCCGCGATGCGACGAGCTTGCGCCAGGTTGTGCGTCACGATCACGACGGTGAATCGACCCTTGAGTGATTGCAGGTGATCTTCGACCTTCGCCGACGAGATGGGATCCAATGCACTGCACGGCTCATCCAGCAGCAGCACTTCGGGCTCGAGTGCCAGGGCTCGCGCGAGACATAGTCGCTGCTGCTGGCCGCCCGAAAGTGTTCGAGCAGAACGACGAAGGCGATCTCTGACCTCGTCCCAAAGGCCGACATCTCGAAGCGCGGCTTCTGTGCGTTGCTCAATCTCTGCATGTTCACGGACTCCGTGCTCTCGCAGCGGAAGCGCGAAGTTCTTCGCGATGGAAAACGCGAAGGGGTTCGGCTTCTGAAAGATCATCCCGATCCGTCGGCGAAGCGCGACGACGTTCGTATCGGGGGCGAGCACCTCGAGGTCACCGAGTGTGATACGACCCGTGACTCGGCAACTCGGTACCAAATCGGTCAGTCGGTTGAGCGATGATAAGAAGCTCGTCTTTCCGCAGCCCGAGGGACCGATCAGCGCAGTGATTTCACACCGCGGGATTTCTAAAGAGACGTCGCGAAAGGCCGCCGTCGCCCCGTAGTGGAGCGTCAGTTTCTCGGTCGTCATCGCAGCGCACGGGCAATCGTCAGCGCATGAATTCATCGAGGTGCCTCCAGGCCGAACAATCGCAAGATCGAGGTCGCGATCCTATTGAGAAGAAACAAGATGGCGACGAGGACGAGCGCCGACCCGTATGCCCGAGCGTCCCCGCCGGGAATGTTCGCTCCGAGGTCGAAGATGTGAACGGAGAGCGAGCGCCCCGAGTCGAAGACCGACGTCGGGAATCGTGTCTGGTAGCCGCTCGTGAAAATCAACGCGGCCGTTTCGGCCAAGGCGCGGCCGATGCCAAGAACCAAGCCCGCGACGATCGCCGGTGTCGCCTGCGGAAGTACCACGCGAAACGCGATGGCGATCGGACGAAGTCCCAACGCGTGCGCGGCGTCGCGTTGACTCGCCGGTACCGCGCGCAGGCCGAGTTCCACCGTCCGGATGAACAGGGGCAGAATCATACACGCCAAGGTCAGACCGCCCGACAAGATCGAGAGTCCCAGACCTAGGCCGTACGCGAAGAACGCATTGCCGAACAACCCAAAGACGATCGAAGGGACCGCGGCCAACGCGTCGAGGCTCCGGCGTGTGATTCTACCGACGACGTCGTCGCGTGGTGTCAACTCCGCGAGGTAGATCGACGTCAGTAGCCCCAGGGGGACGGTCGCGGCGAGGCACACCGCGAGGATCCAGAGGGTCGATACTAGAATTGGGGCGATGCCACCCGCGCGTCCCGCATCCGACGGTTCGTGGACCAAGAACTGCCAATCGACCACGCCGACGCCTTGGCGCACCATGTCGAAGCAAAGCCACGCGAACACCGCGAGCACCGCCGCGGCCGCGCCGACGCTGACCGCGGACGAAGGGTGCGCCGGGCCGAGCCCGCGCGGATCGAAGCGGCGACTCGGCGCGGTCACGTTCGCACCCGTCGTTCGAGCAGCTCGATACCAGCGATCAACAATCCGACCAATCCGAGCAGCAGCAGTCCGCTCGCAAAGAGAGCGGAACGGTGCGTGTCCATCGCGTACGCCATCTCCAGTGCGATGTTGGCCGTCAGCGTGCGGACCGAATCGAACAGACTCGTCGGTGTCTTGATCGCGTTTCCGCAGACCAACAGCACCGCCATCGTCTCACCCAGGGCGCGCGCGGTGGCGAGCAGCGACGCCGTGCCGATGCTCCGCCACGCGGACGGCACCAGTACGCTCCAGATGATGCGGGACTTGCTCAAACCCAGAGCGGCAGCGGACAGCGCCAACTCGGCGGGTTGTTCGCGTAACGCTTGGTCGATGAGCAGCACAATGGTCGGCAGGATCATCAACGCCAACACCAAGATACCTGCGAGCAAGCTGGTGCCCGGTCCACGGATCATGGCGATGATAGGCACCAACGTCGTGAGCCCCCACAGTCCATAGACCACGGAGGGAATGCCGGCCAACAGTTCGATCACCCCGTTGACGAGCCGACGCAGCGTGTGCGTCGCGTGATAATTGACAAAAACCGCGCAGAGGAGACCGAGCGGCAGCGCGACGACGACGGCTCCCGCCGTGGCGAAGAGGGTCCCCACAATCATCGGGACAGCGCCGAACGTGGGATTCGTCTTGCTCGCAGGATGCCACGTGGGGTCGGTCCACAGTCGACTGAGGCCGGCGTTGCGTAGGACGTCAACCGACTCACCGACCACGAAGGCGACGATGAGAACGAGAATCGTGATGGTTCCCAGGGCGCACGAACGCAGCACGAACAGCGCGACGGGGCGGTCGCTACGGGGGGTCAACGGATACGAAATAGTGTCGCGCGATGAGCTCGTGCGCCGCTTCCGAGCGGAAGTAGTCGATGAATTGTCGTGTCACTCCTTCGGGGCGGGTGAGCGTGACCAGGTTCAATACTCGGCGGATGGGATGGCTGCCATCGCGAATGGTCGACGTCGAAGGTTGAACCCCATCGAGTGAGGGAATTCGAATGGCCACCCCTCGCGCCAGCGCTGACTCGGCCGCGCCTACCGAGACATATCCGATCGCGGTCGGATTGCCCGCCACGGTTTTGATGCCTTGTTCGTTGTCGCCGATCACCACGTCGGCGTCGATGTCGGTCGAGTCGCAACCGACGTACTGTAGAAACACGGCGAGCGTCGATCGACCTGCCGCCTTGCTCACCACGGTGATCGGCTGGTGAGCCCCGCCGATTTCACTCCAGTGTTCGATCGCTCCCGTGTAGATCTTCTGAACCTGCGACTTAGACAGCGAGTTGATGGGGTTGTCGCGGTGGGTGATCACGCACACGCCGTCGATAGCGACCGAGAAGCCAACGACGTCGTGTTCATGTGGACCCAGCGCGCGAGAGACCATGCCGATTTGAGCCAAGCCGCGCCGAGTATCGGTGAGCCCGCGCGACGATCCGCCGGTCTGCACGTCGACTCGGACACCCGGATGAGCGCGCTCGAACTCGCGCGCGACGTCCGCCGCGAGCGGGGCGATGGTGCTCGATCCGGTGACGATCACCGTTTCGGAGTTTGCGTGGCGAGCGCAGCCCGGGAGGGCCACGAAGGTCAGCAGAGCTACCGCGCTAAGAATCTCGCACGTCTTTAGTTGCAAGCGTGGGTCCTTCCCAATCCCCCCACGATGCGCGAGGAGCCACGGCGGGGCAACGGAAAACGATTCAGGAAGGTTCGCGTCCGCCGATATTCCGAGGAGGGGCGTGATATCCTCAGTGGGTGGCAGGCGGATCGTCGGCCGGGCAGTTCAGGGTCGCGAGTCGCTAAACCGGGGAAGTTGTCAATGCACGAACCGAGCAGCGAATCACCGAGCAGCGAATCACCGAGCGCACTCGGCGGTCGCGTCGACGAATGGTCACGGTCCGACCCCATCGATCGCGATCTCGACGCGGGCTGCGCCGGGGAGAGGGTTCTTCGCCAGCAGTTTGCTCGCTGCATGTCCAAGGTTGCGGGCACTCGGCTCGGCAGTGATCCCGAAGAACTTCACGAGATGCGAGTGGCGATTCGGCGCATGCGCAGCGCTCTCGCCCTGTTTCGATCGCATCTTGCGCCGGCGGTGCTCGACCTAGCGGGCGACCTCAAGTGGTTGGGTGGAGTGCTCGGACCGGTCCGCGATCTCGACGTTCAACTGCAACAACTAGACGGCTGGAGGAGTTCGCTCTCCGACCGCGACGCCGGCACTTTGGGTTCGGTCAAAGATCGGATCCGGGGTCGCTGGCATCGCGAGCGCCAGATCATGCTCGGCGAATTGAACTCCCAGCGATACACCACCTTGGTCGATCGCATCGTGCGCACGCTCGCCGGTCCGCCCATCGAATCGTGTTCCATCCTGGAGGCAGCGCCGCTTTTGATCGTGCGCGCTCACCGGCGTGTCTGCAAACTGGGAGATCGAATCGTCCCCGACTCGCCGCCGGATCGTTATCACCGTTTGCGCGTGCGCATGAAGGCGCTTCGTTACGCCATCGAGTTTCACCGATCGTTGTACGGCAAGCCGGCCGTTCGGGTGATTCAGAGCTTGAAAGCGCTGCAGGATCTCCTCGGCGATCACCAAGATGCCGACGTCGCTCGCGAGCAGCTTCGCGGAATGCTCACCGGTTCTGACGAGCCGGGACTGCCGGCCGAGTCGGCGTTCGTGCTCGGCATGCTCGACGAACGGTATCGGCGTCGAGCTGAAGAGTTGCGCGGTGGGTTCCCTGATGCTTACGGCACGCTGCAGGGCAAGCCGTGGCAAAAGCTCCTCAAGGCGATGGACCGCGCTTGAGCCTGCACTTCGAGTCGATGAGTTCCTCGCGCCGAATCGTCGCCGGTTGACGGGATTGGCTGCCTTCTGTCATCATGGACCGTTTCGTCCGCGACCGCTCTTTTGCCTGGAGGCTTCCGCCCATGTCCGCAACGCTCACCTCTTTGAACCCATCGACCGGAGAACCGGTCGGCGAAGTCCCGGTCACCCCGTCGGATCGAATCGCGGAGGTCGTCGCTCGGGCGCGCGCCGCGCAAATCGAGTGGGGCGCATTGACGGCCGCGCAGCGGGCCGAGGTGTTGGCCCCCGCCGGGGAGAAGCTCGTCGCACGTGCCGATGAACTCGGCGAACTCTTGACGCGAGAAATGGGCAAACCGTTGCGTGAAGGCATCGGCGAAGTCCGCGGCTGCGGAGCGAGCTTGGCCGCGACGGCCAAGGAAGTCGCCGACGCATTGGCGCCCGAGACCCTCGAAGACGATCACACCTTCTCGACCGTGCATCACGACCCGTTTGGGGTGTGCGCCGTCATCACGCCGTGGAACTTCCCGCTCGCCATGCCGCACTGGATGGTCGTACCGGCATTGATCGCGGGCAACACCGTCGTGCTGAAGCCATCGGAAGAGACGCCGCTCATCGCCCAGGCGTACGCCGACGTGCTGAGCGAAGTGTTACCGGCGAACGTGTTGCAAATCGTGCACGGGGCCGACGACCAAGGTAAGGCGTTAGTCGCGGCCGACGTCGACATGATCGCGTTCACGGGATCGCGCGCGACGGGGCAGGCGATTCTCGGCTCGGCCGCGGCCGGTCTCAAGCGCGTTATTCTGGAACTCGGCGGCAAGGACCCACTTGTCGTGCTCGACGATGCCGATATCGAGAAGGCGGCGAAGTTCGCGGTCATGAATAGCTTCCGCAATGCCGGCCAAGTCTGTGTGAGCACCGAGCGTATCTTCGTCGACGAGTCGATCGCCTCGCAGTTCGAAGATCGCATGGTCGAAATGCTCGAGACGATGCCAGTCGGCGACGGCATGGACGAGGCGAGTCGCGTCGGTCCTATGATCAACGCGACTCAACGTGATCACGTGCTGCGCCAGATCGACGACGCGGTGGCGTCGGGCGCGCGGGTGGTGGCGGGCGGCAAGGACCACCACGACAACTTCATTCACCCGACCATCCTCGGGGACCTCAATGACGACATGGGCATCATGCGCGACGAGACGTTTGGTCCCGTCGCGTGTGTTGCGCGGTTCAAGGATGTCGACGAGGCGGTCGCGCGTGCCAACGATACGCCGTACGGTCTCGGTGCGGTTGTTTTCGGCGGCGACGAAGATCGCGCCCTGTCCGTCGCGCGTCGACTCGACGCCGGCATGATCGGCGTGAACAAGGGGTGCGGTGGCGCCTCGGGCTCTCCGTGGGTCGGAGCCAAGCAGAGTGGCTATGGCTACCACGGTTCCAAGGCCGGGCACCGTCAGTTCGCGCAGGCGAGGGTGCTCAGTCGCGCCAAGTAGGCCGGTGGCATCACTTCAGCGTGAGACTGGCGTCGCGATAGGGGTGACCGACAGGTCATCCCAATCCTTGTTGCCGTTGTAGAAGCTCCACACGCCGAACGTGCCGTCGAGCCATCGCGTGGCGCTGTTGTCGAACGCGAGCGCTTGCCAATCGCTCGGTTCTTCGGTTCCGTCGAGCCACACTTTCGCGCGGATCTCGGTCGTGCTTCCGGTATCTTCGACTTCGAAGGCGAAGCGGTACCAGCTGTTGGCCGCGGGGACGACACCGGTGTCGGTGGTGCCGCTTTGGTACGTAGTACCCGTCGCGGTGAGGTAGAACGAGCCGTCGAAGTAGCGCCGCAAGCGGTAGTAGCCAGTCGCGTCCGGATAACTGCTCATCGTGGTCAGTCCGATACCACCGGCGGCATCGCTGATGCGCATTCGACCGCTGTAGCGGTACCCGGACCCGGTGGGTCGATCGGCCCCCGTGTAGTGGGAGTGGATGTTGGTCGTGGGTGAGTTGGTGCGTAGGAACGTCTCGCCACCTTCCTCGGCGACGACGAACAAACTGTCATCCACTTCGAGGCTGTTGAACGGTCCGGTGTCGACCCAGTCGGCGGGGTTGTCGCCGGCGACGTAGTTGTCGAAGTTCTCGAACGCGCCCTCCAGCGGATCGAACGCGGCATCTAGCGTGACGTCGCCGACCATGGTGAGCGTGATCACGTCGACGCTGTCCGTGACGTCGCCGCTCCAGCCGGTGAACACCGAGCCGAAGTTGGCCGCCGCGGTGAGTTCGACGACCTGCCCTTCGCTGTAAACGGGGAGGTCCGGGTTGCGGACTATCAGGCCGCTGCCCAATCCCGACGTCGCCGTGGTCAGAACGTAGCCCGGCAGTGCCGAGAACGTCGCAGTCACGGTTTGGTCGCCGGTGATCGTAACGGTCGTCGAAGGCTCGGTTCCCGAAGCGTCGCCGCCCCACGCATCGAACGCCGAGTCCGGGTTCGCAAAAGCCGTGAGTTGTACGACTTGGCCAGCGAGGTAGCTCGGTTGGTCCGGGTCACGCAACACCGCGCCGGTGCCATCTCCCAAGGTGGTGAGGGTAAGCGCGAAGGTCGGTAGCGTGTCGAAGGCCGCGGTGACTTCCAGGTCTTCCGTCACGGTCACCGTGGTGACCGGCGACGTTCCGGAAGCGGCGCCGCTCCAGCTCGTGAAGGTTGATGTGAGGTCCGGGATCGCGGTGAGTTCGACGACGTCACCGACGCTATAGCTCGGTTGATCGGGGTTACGCTCTACGGTTCCGCCGCCGGTACCGGCGACAGATACGGTCAGCGTTGGTCCGGGTGGTGACAGCGGAATCGCTCGGATGTCATCCCAGTCTTTGCTCCCGGCGTGGAAGCTCCAAACGCCGAACGTTCCTCCGGTCAAGCGGGTGGGGCTGGCGTCGAACGCACTGACTTGCCACGCCGCCGGCTCGGCGGCGCCCTCCGGCCAGACCTTGGCGCGGACGTCGGTTTGCGTCGTGGTGTCTTCGACTTCCAGCGCAAACCGGTACCACTGATTGGCGTTCGGGATGACCCCGGTCTCGGTGGTGCCTCCTTGAAAGGTAGTGCCGCTTGCCGTCAGGTGGAATCCGTTGTCGAGATAGCGGCGTAGACGGTAGTAGGCGGTGTTGCCCGGGAAACCGCTGAACGCCGTGACGCCGATGCCGCCCTTGTTGTTACTCATGCGCAACCGACCGGTGTACCGGTAACCGGGCGCGCCGGGAACAGAAGGGCCGTCGTAGTGCGAGTGGATGTTGGTCGCGGTGGAAATCGTTCGCAGGAACGTGTCCGCGCCTTCTTGAGCGATCGAGAAGAGCGTGTCGTCGACGACCAAGCTGCCGAACGCTTCCGTGTCGACCCAGTCCGTGGTGGGAGCGTCGAACCCTTCGTAGTACGTGCCGGGAGCGAGTTCGAATGTTGCAACGACGTTCAAATCACCGGTCATGGTGACCGACGTCACCGGGGCGACGTCCGTGACCGCTCCACTCCAACCGGCGAACTGCGAGCCGAAGGCGGCGGTCGCCGTGAGTTCCACCGCATCGCCAACTGCGTACTGGGGCAGGTCAGGGTTGCGAGTGATCGTGCCGCTGCCCAGGCCGGACAGGTCGACGGTCAGCGTCGGTCCGGGGGGAGCGAGCGGGTCGACCGCGAGGTCGTCCCAGTCCTTGCTCCCGTTGAAGAAGCTCCAGACGCCGATGGTTCCGCTCGTCCAACGAGTCGGGTTGGCGTCGACGGCGCTCGCTTGCCAAGTGCCCGGCTCGGCCGCGCCGTCCAGCCACACTTTGGCGCGGATCTCTGTTTGCGTTCCCGTGTCTTCGGCCTCGAGTGCGAATCGGTACCAAGTGTTCGCGACCGGCACGACACCAGTGCTGGTGTTGCCGCTGGTGAAAGAGGTTCCTCCCGCGGTGAGGATGAGCGGCTGGTCGAAGTAGCGGCGCAAGCGGTAGTAGCCGTTCGATCCAGGTAGCTGGCTGAACGCGGTGACGCCGATGCCTCCGGACGGGTCACTGATCCTTAGGCGACCGGAGTACCGGTATCCCGGAACCGGCAGTGGCACCGGCCCCGCGTAGTGGGAGTGAATGTTCGTCTGCGATGAGGTTGTGCGCAGGAACGTCTCGCCCGCTTCTTCGGCGACCGCGAACAATCCGTCGTCGACGGTGAGTGAAGGGGCGGTCGTGGTGTCGATCCACCCAGCGGGTTGATCGCCCGCGACGTAGGAACTGAAGTCTTCCGACAACGGATCATCGCTCGGGACGCAGTCGGCTGCCGGCGTCTCCAAGAGGAGGGCCGCGGTTGTCGTGACCGATCCGCACGCGGCAGAAACCTCGACGACATACTCGCCGAAGTCGGCCGGGCTCACGACGGGAATCGTTAGCTCGGTACCGTGTAGCCCAAGGGAGACGCCATCGCGGTACCATTCGTAGCTCGTTGGAGCTTCCGTCACTGCTACCGTAAATGTCGCGCTCGCGCCGAGGCACACCGACTGATCGACCGGTGCGGCGACCACCGCGGGGGCGGAGTCGACGGTGACGATCGCCGGCGCGCTGACCACACTGCCGACGGCATTGGAGACGACGACGTCGTACTCGCCGGCATCGGCGATCGAGACGGCGATCACGTCGTATGTCGGATCGCTGGCCCCAACGAGGCCTACTCCATCCCGGCGCCACTGGAACGTGAACGGACCGTCACCCGACGCGGCGACGGAGAGGGACAGTGCGTCTCCCGCACAAAGCGACAGTGGTGAGGGACCGGCGTCGATGGTCGGGACGTTGACCATCGCCCCCTGCGGTCCGGCGACGAAATTCTGACTGACTTCGTCGGCGTCGAGCGCGCGGTCGAAGACGGCGACGAGGTGAAGGTCTCCGAGCCAAGCGCGGTTGCCCGATGGTTCGTTGGCGAGTCCGAACTGCGCGGTCGCGTCCCACCCGGCCAGGTCACCTTCGAGCGGAGTCTCCATGACCAGATTGCCGTCTTGGTAGAACCGGGTGCCCGAGCAGATGGAACGTGTGACTACGACGTGATGGACCGAAGTATCGGTCAATGTTCCGGGTGGGATCGGCACGGCCGGCAGACCGAACTCGTTGCTTTGCGTGGTTCGCAAGCGAAAGCGAACGTCCGACTGCGATTGCGCCAGCATGAGGTTCGCACCGTTGGGGAAGCTATCGATCGACAGCGCGACGATCCGCGCCGGCCCCGATTGCGTCGTAGTGTCGGGGCGCACCCAAGCCTCGACCGTGAACTCTTGCGTGACTTGAAGGCGCTCGGTGATCTTGCCGCCGGGGCCGTCCGACAGAATCGTGGTCGGGCTAGTCACCGCCAGTCCGCCACCCGGTAGCCACGACACAGCCGTCGAGTCCGCGATCTCGAGGTCCATGGGTGGCGCGTAGCCCGAGACGTCGTGCACCGTGTTGCCCGAGCCCTCGTCCATCGCATAGACGGCGATCTGTCCGGTGGTGACTCGGGCGTTGGCCGGGACTACCAGGACTGGGACCGAGTGCTCGTCGGAGACGACTCCGGTGGGCGAGTCTGCGCTGGTGGTGACGACTTGCGTGAAGCTTGCCGTGATATCGGTGACCGTGCAGGTGTAGTGCCACGTCTCGTCGGTCTCGAGGATGCCGTTGGTGTTGTCGTCGCCGCCAACGAGGATCAGCGAGTCGCACGCCGCGATGACTTGCACGTTGGTGAGGTCGACGGCGCCGCCGTTGCCGACGTCGATGGTGAACTCTAGATCGTCGCCGCTGACCACCGTCGCCTCGTGGGGATGCACTTCGCTGTGAATCACGCCGAGGGGACTCTCCGAACAGTCCGGTAGCAAGGTGACTTCTTGCGTTGTCGACAAGCCGGCGGCGTCAGTCACCGTCAACATAACCCGGAAGAAGTAGACTTCGCCCCCGCAACCGACCGGTGAGGTGGTGGTGGTGGTCGAACACTCCGTATCGATCGCCTCTGGGTGGTTGTGCGTGTCGTGGTGGAGGAAGGTCTGCCACTGGCAGGTGAGCTCGCTCGCATCGTGCTCGGCGTCGTCGACGATGGCGTTACACGCGAACACCATGTCGCCGGTCACCGAGTACAGTTCTCCGTCGAGCGGACTGGTGATCGTGACGGTCGGAGGGGTGTTGTTGACCGAGATGAGTTGGGTCGTCGTGTGTGAAGCGCCGAAGGGGTCGGTCACCGTCAGGGCGACGTCGAACCGGGTCGGAGTTCCTGGCGCGGCGGTGAACGTGTGGCTCGGCGCCGAGAGGGTCGACGTTGTCCCGTCGCCGAAGTCCCACGAGTACACGAGCGGTTCCGCGTCGGCGTCGAACGAGTCGGCGGCGCCGAACTGTACCGAGAGCGGGCTGACGCCGAAGAAGCTGTCGACGTCGATCACGGCGACCGGAGGTTGATTGCCGCACGGCGCGTAGGCGACGCGACGCAGTTCGTTGGTGTAGCTGATGAAGTAGAGCATGCCGTCGACGGGGTTCTCCGTGATCGAGACCACGTTCTGTGCATCGACGAACGAGAGCACTTCGGTCGCCCGGTCTTCGGAGTCGACCGAGACTCGGCGGATCCACGATTCGACGAAGTCGCCGTGGTAGTAGTGGTTCTGGTACTCAGCCGGATAGAGCGTACCGGTGTACCAACTGCCACCGGTCGAGCACGATCCCGAGAACGCCGTGCCTTGGACCGACGCACCCGCGACGCCCAACAACTCGGCGGTTGCGCTGGTGCCGTCGTACGCGCCGTAACGTGACTGCACGATCTCGTGGTTCCACTCGAGGATGGGCCGGCGGTGTACGAACTGGGGGATGGTGGACGGGACTTGTTGCGCCCCATCGCACGGGTTGGGGAACGACGGGGTTGGGTCGAGCGTGTCTTGAATGAGCAAGTCATCGAAACCGAAATACGTCGCGCAGCCCAACGGGTTGGGAGCGTCCGGGTTGGCCGGGGAAACCAGGCTGTACTGCGGATGCGTTTCGAGTCCCTCGTAGATCGGCCAGCCAAAGTTCTGTCCGCCCGCGGTGACGACGCTCAATTCTTCCCAGACCGCCCACCCCACATCGCCGATGTAGATCGTGCCGGGGTCACCGAGCGATGCGTCCGTGCTGCCGGTGTTGGGCTTCACGGTCATGCGGTACGGCTGACGAAAGCCGAGGGCCCAGACGCGCGATTTGGCGGCGGCCGGATTCCCGGCGTCGTAGAACGGGTTCGAGGGCAGACCGTTGCCGGTGGCGGGGTCGACGCGCAGGATCTTGCCGCACATGGAGTCGATGAGTTGGGCGCGGTAGGCGCCGATGTTCTCCTTGGCGCGAAGGATACCTTCGGCCAACCCCTGCACAGTATACGTGCCTTGCGAATCTCCGCCGGTGTCGACGACTTGTGAACTGGCCCCGTCGCCGCACGAAATCAGCAGCGTGCCGTCGCGACCAAACACCAACGATCCCGGCCCGTGCGACTGTGCCATCAACGGAATACCGGTGGTCGGACCCGAGCCGATCAAGACGGTGCGCGACGACGGCAGCACGGTATGGAAGTTGGTAGCGGGATCAGCGGTGTATCGTGTGAGCCGAGCGATAGTCGCGCGGAAGTAGTCGTTCTCCGTCGGCTCGTACTCGGCGTCACCGAACTCGGTCAGGTGGTAGTGGTCGACGGCGTAGAGCAGGTAGAAGTGTCCGTTGGTGAGAAACGCGGGATCCATCGCGAGTCCGACCAGCCCGTAGTCGCCGTAGTTCGCAATCTCGTCTGAGATGTCGAGCAGCGCGTTGGCGTCGCGTACGCCGTCGGTCACCGTCCAGACCCGACCAGACTTCTCCCATACGAGGGCGCGGCCGTCGGCCGCGAATCGTACTCCGACCGCCGCCGCGAAATCACCGACGACGAGTTCGTTGGTGAACCCGTCCGGACGCGCCAGGATCGGGGAGTGACAGATGATCAGCGCTACGATGAGGGAAAGGATTTTCCGCATCGACTTCTCACTAGTTAATTGTTTTGGTTGTCGCGCTCGTACTTGCGAGCGACCGTCGCCGCTGCGTTGAGCGAAAACAGTCGCCAAGCTCAGTCGTTCGGGGACCCACCCGAACAGCTGACCCGTGACAGTACCGTTGTCGTCACCAACCCACTACCCGAAATTCAACGCTGGAGTGATCGCTGGAAGCGATCGCTGGTTCGTTGTCGGGAGACACTGCACAACGCTCCGGGCTGTGCTGCCGCCGCGAGGAATGCTCGATGCGATCTTGTCGAGGCTCAGCGGGGGTGGCATCGCAGTGATTCAGCGAGAAGTCTTTTGACGGTGGGACTTAGGTTGGTTGGGCGCACTTGCTGATTCGACCGGTTGGAATACTGCTCGGTCGTCGCTTCGTCCGTGATACAACGGCTCGAGGCGGCTGTCGGAATATCGACCACTACCGAGAATCTTTCGGGTAGAGACGATTCCCCTGGCGCGTATCTCAGGAAAGCGGAGCGTCATGAAACGACAAGCGGCCGCGATGGCCGTGATGCTGGGCGTGGTTTGCTGGGCGACGCTCGGGGTTCCCGCACCTGCGCTTCAAGAGACACGATTGTCCAACGGACTTCGAATCGTGACCTCTCGGACGCCCGGTGTTCCCACCGTTGCGATGTCGTTGTCGTTCGCGGTGGGGTCGGCGGCCGATCCGCACGACCGTCGCGGGCTAGCGCACCTCGTCGAGCATTTGATGTTTCGGCATCAGTACCCTGCTGGTCGCACGTTCGACTCGATCATCGAGTCGGTATGCGGCTACTCGAACGCCTTCACCGGGCACGACACCACCACCTATTGCTCGCAGGTTCCGTCGAATCAGCTGGAACTCTTGTTTTGGCTCGAGGGTCGTCGCTTGGCCAAC
>JAJFFE010000020.1 GCA_021776775.1 Planctomycetota bacterium
CGCGCCGATTCCCAGCGCGAGCATGCCGAGGAGGATACCGGCGATGAGCTTCGTCTTGGGTTTCATGGCGCTCGGTGACGGCTCCGACGATCGGCCGCGCCGTGATACCAGTACAACGATCCCGACCACCGCCAGTACTGCGAATAGGCCGGCGAAGTTCAACAACCACAAGAACAACATGAATTCTCCGAGAGTTCAGTGGACGAGTACGGACGGCTCTTACGAAGTGACCGCGCCCCCGCGCACGAAAATGGTACGTCCGAATGCGTCGCACGCCGCCAGGATACCGGTGAATTCGAGAGTATCACCGTCGCGGCTCGACAATTCGTCTCGCGCCGCTGGACCGAGCCCAACGATGGCGCGGGCGGTCCGGGCGAAGTGGTTGTCGGATTGGATCTCGGTCAAGTCAAACGTTGCACGACACCCCGCTTCGCCACCGAAGATGCGGTCCGTCTGAAATGTAGTCACGTTGATCAACGACCCGCTCCACCGAATCGAACGTCCGGCAAACTGATCGTCGAATCGTCGTTGAATCTCGAAGCTCAGCAAGTCGCTGCCGAACAGAGCGTTGATCGTCTCTACCAGCGGGGTCTCAGTTGGTTCGCCCGACTCGACCTCGTCGACGACCGGTGGTGGCGACGGCGACGCCGCCACCGACTGGCGACGTTCGGCCGCGAGCGCGACCAACCCGGCAGACTCCGCGTCGTGTTCGGGGTCGGTGTCGACGAGAGGCGCGAGTGCCGCTTCCGCTCCCTCGAAGTCCCCGGCCGCCAGCAGGATTTCGCCCTCGACGAGCGCAGCTTCGTGATCGTCTTCGGGACTGTTCGAATCTGCCCGTTGCAGACGATCGAGCGCGTTGTCGAGGTCGCCGTCGCGCTGGAACTCGATCGCTTCGGAGAGGTTTCGGTCGCTCTCCTTCTCCGTGCCGAAGCACTCTGCCAACAGAACAACCCGTCGGAGATGTTGGCGGATCTCCGGAGAGCTATCGATCACGCCACGAACTTCGAATTTGGCCGAGCGGTCATCGATGCGCGCGTTCAATGCCGTCGATAGAAAGCGGCGTATTCGCAAGCGTCGGCCTGGAGTGAGGAACTTTCGAAGGGCCGCCGGCTTGTTCCCGCGCACGACGACGGCTCGGTCGAAGGTGCTGTCGCCGACTTCGACGTCCTGTCCACCCAGTAGCTTTCCGAGGCTCGCTAGCATCCCTTGCTTCTTCAGGTTGAGGCCGAGCATCAGACTAGGGTAGTACGCCGTGAACACCGTCAGTGTCCGACTGTGGTTGCCGTGACGACGTCGCACCGTATTGACCTGAACGCGAAACCCATTGAGCGTGCCATTGATTCGACTCCCAGAGGTGAACCCGCCGGCGCTGAACTGAAGACTCAACGCCGAGGCGGCCCGCCCCCACGCCTGGAACGCGAGCTTACGGCGGGCCCTCTGAACGCTCCAAATCATCGCGAAGGCGACGACTGCGAACGCGAAGAACATCATGACTTCCATACGGTTTCCCTCACTGCGGACTCAGCCGAGTAGCCGGCTTACAAGAGTTGCGACAGCGTGGCGAAGAGAAGGCCGTTCCATAGACCATGGACAATCATGCCTGGGATGATGGTATCGCGCCACTCTCTAAGAACGGTGATTCCGCACGCGATTCCGGTGAGGGCCGGGATTGCCACGAGTCCCTGTGGGTGAATCGCAGCGAAGAGAATACTGCCAGAGAGCGCCGAGAAGCCGACGCTGAAGACCACGCCACCCGCCGCAGTGACGGAACGAAGGTGACGGTACAGGGCGCCGCGAAAAAAGATCTCTTCGATGATGGGTGCGCCGACGACCGCCATGAGCACTAGCGCAACCCTCTCCGGCGTAGTCGCGTTCATAGCGTCGGGAATGATGGGGTGCGAAGCGGTCTCGATGGGATCCAAGCCGCCAGCTGCTTCTTGGAACTGAGCGACGAACGTCGCCAAGATCACGGTTCCCACGACGCCGGTGATCATGAACGGCAGCATCATGCAAAATCCCCAACCGCCGGCCACTCCTTCGACGACGACGTTGCGGCCAAAGTGTAGGCCGAGGTCTGATCGCACGTCGCTCCACGTCTCACCGCGGAGGATCGGCCACAACAACGCGACTCCACTTCCGAAGAAGGCGATGAGGTTGAGATACGGTGCCGGGATAGAGGTGGCGGAAGCCACGAGTCCCGCTAACAGTTGGAAGCCGACGAACACGACCATCCAGACCGCGAAGATCTGAATCGAACGAGCCGCTGACATGCGGGCGGGGCGGAAATGTCGCTGAGTGCGGCCCGCGCTCGACAGCGCCATGAGGGCGAACAGCGCCACGACCCCGAAGAACGCAAACACCACGATCGAAAGGAATATCACGCCGAACACGACGGCAGTTCGAGTCGCTTGCGAGAGAACCTCGGTGCGTTGGATAGCTGACGTGCCCTCGGGGACCAGGGCGAGCTGACCGAGCCAGCCCAATCGATCGGTCAACAGTTGTCGATCGTCCTCTTCGAGTTGCTCTACGTTGTCGGCCGGGTCGCCGCTTCCGTAGACACGCTGCATCAGCGCGACCAGCGAGGCGTCCCGTTCGGTCATGGTCCAGCTGTCGCGCGGTTGTTCTTTGATCACAGCCTCGAGGGCGCGCAGTTCGTCTCGCGCCGTCTCGACGCCGGCTAGTTCAGATAACAGGACGATAGACGAACAACGCTGCGCGACGCTCCCTTGACCTCGAAACTGAGCGACCTGTTCTTCGGGCAGCGATACCGGCTGATCGACGAACGACGAGATCTGTTCCTGCAGCGACGCTAGCCCCACCGCGAACTTTGCCTGCAGTTCGAACGCGACGTCACGAGTGACTTCGGGCGCGGAGGTGTCGGTTTCAGTTTCGCCCCCCCGCGCGAGAAACAGCAGGGCAACGACGCCGATCACCATCAGCCACGGTAGCAGCCAACCGCCGCCGGACTTGCCCGCGCGATCACCGTGTGAATCGTCGTGACCGTCTGAGCCATCGTTGGCGTACGTGAACTCAGGGTCGTAGTCGTCGCGCGGGTCGAGAGGGGGGTCCTGGGAAGGCAACGCGGGGGCTCTCTTCGTTGGGCCCCCTCTCCTGCTCGCGTGGCCGGGCGGGTTGCCGGCCGTGGGTTCGCGTGGGTCGCATGAGGTAGGCGTGCGATGCGCTGGGATACCAACGAACCCGGACGATGTCCAGGACCAGCCCAGTTCGTGGTCGCCTCTCCCGGTCCTGGCCTCTTCACTACGCCAACTGGAGACGCTGCAAGATCCCCCAAGCTGAAGCTAGTTCATGAACAGTCGGACTCAAGGACAGGGTGTGTCGCAGCCGAGATCGGACACTAAGTCGGACGTCGGGTCGAGGCCGCACGACAACGCGGGCGGCGGGAGAGCGGGGCCGCTGACGAACAAGAAGCTCAACAGGTAGATCGGGTCGGCCACGTCGAGGGTGCCGTCGTCATTTGCATCGGCGGCGTCGCGGCAACCGAGCGGCGATGCCGAGAACACGTGTCCGAGGATCGCGATCACGTCACTGACGTCACGGTTTGAATCGCCGCCGACATCACCGCGAAGAAACGTGACTTGGCACGCGTCGAGTATGCCGTCGCCATCCGTGTCGACGCTCGGGTCGTCGATAATCTGCCAGACATCCGGTACCCGGTCGCCGTCGCAATCCGCGGCCACCGGCGCGGTCGCTTGATCGATCTCTAGGACTTGGTTCGTCGCGATGCTTTCGAGTAGTGAAAGTTCGCCGTTGGGCCACTGCACAGCCAGCTCGTGAACTAGTGATAGGTCGTCCATCCCGAAGTGCAGGACGAACTGATTGGAGCACTTGAACCCCGTCCCTGCGAAGAGCTGTTGGCGCCAAATCGTCGGCCCTTCGCGAATCGTGACAATCGCGCCGATGGCAAACGGGTTGGGGTCGACGCCGCGAAGCCGCAGTCGAAGCCAATTGCGTTCATCGCCTTCGTGGTTGACGTAGATCGCGATCGGCTCGTTATAGGTCTGCACCAAGAGATCGACGTCGCCGTCGCCGTCGATGTCTCCGCTCGCCGCGCAGAAAGACTCTCCCGGGATCATCGACCAGCCCGCACTGTCGATGTTCACGGTTCCAGCGACTTCGATCGTCGGCGTCGTTCCGTTGTATTCGTGCAGCACATTGAGGTTGGGGCCCTTGCAGATGAACGCGTCGAGATACGTATCGTTGTCGTAGTCCCAGACAACCGAACCCCAGCCGCGTCCCGGTCCCGTGAACCCCCACGCGCCACCGCTCTCGGTGTAGGTGCCGTCGCCGTTGGCCAAGATCAGCGGTTGCAGGGGCGGATTGTTCGAACACACCAAGTCCAAGTGCCCGTTGCCGTCCATGTCCGCGACGGAGATGCCCATGTTGGACATCGGAATTCCGGCGCCGGAGACCGTTGAGATGTCGACGAACTGTCCGTCGTCGTTGCGCCACAGTTTGTTGTGATTCCCGTCGACGCCGGTGCCGAAATCGTTGCCCAGGTAGAGATCTAGGTCGCCGTCGAGGTCGTGGTCGAAGAACGACGCGGACATGCCGCCGAACCCGTCGTCCACAGTTTGCGCGGCACCCACCTCGGTGAAGGTGCCGTCGCCTTCGTTGTGGTAGAGCCTGTTCTTTGCGACGTCGGTATGGTAATCGCCGCCCCACGCATAGTTCACGACGTAGAGGTCGAGCCACCCGTCGCCGTCGTAGTCACCCCAGGCCGACATCGTGCCCTCGCCCGCGTGGTCGACGCCGGCGGCAGTTGCGACATTGGTGAAAACGAAGTTGCCGTCGTTGCGCATCAACGCATCGGGTTCTTCCCACGCGGTGAGGTATAGATCTAGGTCGCCGTCGGCGTCGTAGTCCGCGCAGGACACGCCGGTGTAGGCGAGCGAGACGGGAAGGCCGCTGCCGATGGTTCGCTCGATGAAGTTGCCGGTGCCGTCGTTTTCGTAGACGGCGACCACTCCCAAGTCGATGCCGGTGAGAACCAGATCGGGATCACCATCGCCGTCGAGATCATTGCAGGCCAGACCGTGGCCGAAGATCGGACCGCCGAATCCGAACGACGTCACGGCAAAGACTCCTCGCGCGACCGCCTCCTCGGTGAACGGCTCTTGTCCGGAAAGGTTGCGGGTCGACCCTCCGCTGAGCATGAAGACCAGAAGAAGCAAGAACAGGTCGCGATGGTGCGCCATGATCGATCTCATGAGTCTCATACCCTAGGGCCATAACCGAAGACGGCTACGGCTGTGAGGTCCCATCGGTGTGTTCACCGGCAGAACGCCATGTTGCAGAAGAGAAAGTTGGGTCCAGCCGCGAGCGCTTGCCGCGGGACACGAAGTACAGAGCCGTCGGTGATTGTCTCGTTTACTCCCCGGCCACGCAACCGCGCTCTGCAATCATGCCCCAGCTCAGAAGCTACGGCGTCCGCGTCAGCTTGCGCAGCTTGCGGAGATTGTCACGCACCATGACAGTCGCGGGGTTGGCGTCACCGAGCGACTTGCGGTACTGGACGAGCACCCTTTCGTAGAGCTGTTGCGCCTCGGCGTAGCTCTTTCGAAGTACGGCGGCGTGCGCGAGGGTGCGCATGGCGGTCACGGTGTGCAGGTTCTCGTCCCCGAGTTCCTCCATGAAATACGCGAGCGCGTCTCGCACGTGCGTTTCGCCGGACTTGAGGTCGCCGTTCTTCAGTTCCACGTTGGCGAGCTGACTCAGCGAGACCGCGGTGTCCAGACTGCGCTCGCCGAGAACCCGTTGGCGGATCCTCAACGCTTCTTGGTACGCCTTGATAGCACGGTTGTAGTCGCGCAGTTTGTTGTAGTCGTCGCCGAGTTCGTGCCAGACGGTGGCCACGAGTTCGGTCTCGCGCACCGGCCCCGTGAGTCCCTCAACCGCGAGGGACCGGTATCGGGCAGATTGCGCCGTCTTGTTTTCGGTGCGGGCCTGCATTCCGATTTGTCGGGCCAACCGGATGAACGCTTCGGTTCGCTCTCCGTCGGCGTACCACAAGTCGAATTGGCTCGTCAGGAGCGGCAGAATCTCATTTCGCTTGCCGAGAGCGATCAACGTTTCGCCGAGACGGTTTCGTGCCGCGGTCGTCGGGGTGGCATCGACCCCCAGATGGTCGGTGAAGATGCGAAGCGCCGTCTCGAGATGCGGACGCGCCCCGGCGGCGTCACCGCGTTTGAGTTTCATGCCTCCGAGCTCGCTGTGTAGTAGAGCGACCGAAGCGTTTTCATCGGGGTGCGTTTTCAACGTTTCGAGGTACAGCGTTTCCGCCGCGGCTTCGTCGTTGGTGACGCGATAGATCGTGCCTTGCGCGACGATCCCCCGCGTGTACGCGTAGTGGAATTTCCCCACGTCGTCGGCCGTGGTGGCCAGCCAGTTGGCGACCTGATCCTGGGCTACTACGAGCTGGCCCCGTTGGAGCTGCTGGATTACGAGACGGTTCCACTCCTCGTCTTTGGGATGATCCACGCTTTCTCTGGCGAGGCGGGGTGGCGGCGCGGTCTTCTCGGTCGTGGAGTTCGCGATCGCTTCGGTCTTGGTTCCGGTGCCCTCGACCAAACGCGGCCGCGTGTTGCGAGCGACGCCTTCCCAAATTTCCCGTTCGCGACGCCCGGGCCACTGCACGGACACCGTGACCGGGTCCGAGCCTTGGCCGAGCCCGAAGTGCACAATCGGTTCGTGACTCGACAGGTAGCTCGCTTGCGGACATAGGTGGCGGCGCAGTGGTTTGGCGCCGGGGCGATCAACGGTCACGATGGCCCCGAGCCCTTGACGGTTCACCGTCTTGCCTTCGAGTTCGACGATCAGCCAACTGCCTTGCGAGGGCGTGTCGTTCCTCAGCAGTTCCAATGGCCCACGATTGTTGGCCACCAACACGTCGAGATCGCCGTCACGATCGATGTCCGCCAGCGCGACTCCGCGGCTCATCTCTGCACGGTCGTTGCTCAGGCCAAGCTTGCTGCTCCAGTCTTGGAACCGTCCGTCTTCCCCGAGATGGAGCAGGGCGTTCGGCTCGACGTACGGGTGTCCGGGGCGGATCGGCTTTTGACTGCGCAAGACCGCACCGTTGGCGATGAAGATTTCTGCGGTGCCGTCATGATCGATGTCGAGTAGACCGGTGCCGAACCCGGTGTCCATCACACCGTGTGACGACAGTCCGGTGGGCGTCGTCTCGTCCGAGAACTCCCCGCCGTCCCACTTGTAGAGCGTGTTGGTCTCTCGGTAGAAGTGCGTGATGAAGAGATCGAGATCACCGTCGACGTCGAGGTCGTCGCAGACGATACCCATGCTCGCTTCCGGTCGACCGTCGGCGTTGTACGAGCAGCCGAGCTTGGTTCCGACCTCTTCGAACGTGCCGTCGCCGCGGTTTCGCCACAGGAAGTTCGGCTGGTGATCGTTGGCGACAAAAAAGTCGATGTGGCCGTCGCCATCGAAATCCCCGCCGACCACACCTAGGCCGTAGCCGGTCGAGCCGCCGATGCCGGCGGCGAGCGTGACGTCTTCGAACTTGCCGTCGCCGAGATTTCGGTACAGCCGGTCCTGGCCCGGTGCGTAGACCGTCGGGTTGCAGTAGTCCTGTTTGTTGAACGGATCCAAGCAGGTCTGCTCGATCTCTGGTGTCCAAGGCACGTAGACCGTGACATACAGGTCCAGTAGCCCGTCGGAGTCGTAGTCGGCAAACGCGGCCGTCGCCGAGTACTGATCCGCGCCGAGCCCCGCCAGTTCCGTGCGATCTTCGAAGCGCCCGTTACCGTCATTGACGAGCAACGTGTCGCGCCCAACGTTGGTGACGTAGAGGTCGATGTCGCCGTCGTTGTCAATGTCCGCGGCGGCGGCACCCATCCCGTAGTGCGTGTCTTCCGCGCCGGAATCGGCGGCTAGCCGAAACGTCCCCTTGCCGTCGTTGAGGTACAGCGCGTTCGGTTTAATCTCTCCTCGCTCCGTGCCGGGCGGGCGGCCGCCCTGGACACAGTAGACGTCGACGTCGCCATCACCGTCGGCGTCGAAGAAGGCGACCCCGGGGCCCATCTCTTCAATGATGTAGAAGGCGCCTTCGCTCGCGTCGTGCTGGAAGGAAAGCCCCTGTTGTGCCGCGACCGACGGAAACGAGCTCGAGTCAGGGCTGCCGGACTTTCCTGCCCCGGGACGGCTCTCGCAGCCGCCCGTGAGAAAAAGAGGCAGAGACAGTAACAACGCAGGAAAGGCGAGGCGGTTCACGGCGAGCTCCGGGCAACGGGAAGGGACAGCAGGGTCCTGTGCGTCTCGTAGTTTGGCCGACTCCGCGGCTGCGGAACAACCCCTCTACATTGGGGTGCCGGTTTACCTATTGCCCCACTGGGCGCGTCGACAAGTCTGGCAAGTGTGCGGCCCGCAAGCGAATTTGTGCCAGCATGTCGGAAGCTACGGCAATGAACAAATTTGTGGAGTGCCATTCATGCCCGACCCGAGAAAACGGCCCAGCGATTCGAAAAAAAGGGTGCAAACCAAACCTCGCCCCCCTATGGTTTCTGGTGGTTTGGATCAAATGGCGAATTAGTGGCTCTAATTCCATCTCGAAGAACATGACGATTTTCACCGGAATCTTCCCCGGTCGTGGACACGTCCGTCCCGAAATGTAGAAAACGGTCGGGACGCGGCTGGCGTTTACTACGTCAGGGAAGAATCGCTTCGAATGTCTCGGGGATGTTCGACAGCTTTCAGGTGATTCGACTCGGATCGTTGCCGGTTTCGGTAGTAGCGCCCAGGGAGGGTGGCTTCCCGAGTTCGGCAAACGTAAGTCAAAACGCGTAAGGAGTGTGTCTTGTCCAGAAAGCTTTTACTCCCTCTCATTCTCGTGCTCGCCGCCGCGCCCGTCTGGGCCCAGGTTGGCGTGACGACGTCTGACGAGTGCGACGGCGCTGTTGTGGCGCTTCCGGCCTTGGCTGCGGGTGCCACCGCGCACGACAGCACCGGAGCGACCGATAGTGCCAACGCATTCGACCCGACTGGGTGCAACGTTCTCGGCGCGATGTCCGCTGATACTTGGTACACCTACACCGCGCCCGCGACTGACACCGTGTGCAGCTCTGACGGCGTCACGCCGACTAGCTGGGAAATCACTATCAGCACCTGTGTTACGGGTTTTGATACAGACCTGATCGTCTACGATCTGGCTGGTGGAGTCTGCACCCCGGGTACCGACCTGACGGCTTTCCAAGTCGCCTGCGACGGAGACGGCTGTGTGGGAAGCTTCGCTTCCACCACGACGTTCATCCCGACGCTTGGTACCACCTACCTTGTCCGCGTCGGCCAGTGGGGCGGCGGCGGAACCGGATGGATTGGCGAAATCAACGTCGCCGAGGAGCCCTTCGAAGGCCTCGGCTCCGGCTGTCCGCTCGGTAGTGGAGATATCCTTCTCCTCGACTGGACCTCGAACAACAGCGTCGCTGCTGCGGCGATCGATTGCCTCGGCCTCACCGGCTCGACGACCGTCGTCACGGATGGCGCTGCTTTCGATGCCGAAATTGCTGCGACCGCCTACAACACGATCATCATCGACAACCCGTCGAACCTGATCAGCGCTGCAGGCCAAGCTGCTATCACGGCTCACGCCGCTGCTGGCGGTAACGTTTTCATGGCGTACTGGGCAATGGACACCGCTGATGCCGCACTGCTGGCTGAGTGTGGTATCGCGTCTGGCGTCGACTTCACGGCAGTCCAGGGCCTTAGCTCTGGCGCTTGCTGCATCGGCGATAGCGTCTGGAACGCTCCGAACGCCCTCCCGGGCGAGGCCGTTGGCCCCGCAGCGGTTGATGGCTGGTTCGACGATGGTGACGAGTTCACCCTCGGAACCGGTACTGCCCGCGGCGAGTTCGCGTCCGGCGCTCCGGCGCTCGTGCGCAACAACAACGTGTTCACGTTGGGTTCCGTGCTCGACGGACTCGACACTCAGGGTGGCCGCGACCTTACCGCGAACTGCCTCGAAGAACTGCTGGCCACCGGCTCCGGCCCGTGTCCGCTCCTGAACGACACCTGCGCGACCGCTTCGGTGGTCAACGCTGGTTCGACTAGCTTCTCCAACGTCGGTGCTGTCGACGAAGGTTTCGGCGCGAGCTGCATGGTCGGCCCGTCGAACGACATTTGGTTCTCGTTCACGCCGGTCTGCGATGGCGATCACGGGATCGACACCAACGGCTCGTTGTTCGATACGACGATCGCGGTTCACGAGGACTGCCTCGGTACCGAGATTGACTGTAACGACGACGGAGGCGTTGGCCTCACCTCTGCGGTTACCGTTCCGATGCTTGCGGGCGTTACGTACCTGATCCAGGTCTCCGGCTTCGGTGGCGACACGGGCGTCGGTACGTTGACGATCGACGCTTCGGCGACCGCTCCGGCCAACGACGATTGTGCCAACGCACTTGTCGGCCTCGTCGGGCCCAACCCGTTCAACACGATCTGCGCCACCAACGATGGTCCTTTGGCCAGCTGTGGTGCGCCGACCCCCACCGATCCGGACGTTTGGTGGACCTTCACCGCGAGCGCGGACGCAACTGTCCGATTCGACACTTGCGCCTCGGGCTTCGATAGCTTGCTCGAGATCTACGATGACTGTCCGAGCGCCGGGGGCACCGTGCTCGCGTGCAACGACGACTCATGTGGTCTCCAGTCGCAAATCGACCTCGCCATGCTCACGGGTGAGACGGTCACGATTCGTCTGACCGGTTTCGCGGGTGCCTCGGGTGCCGGCGACATGACGATCACCGAGATCCTTCCGATCGACGTGTCGGGCTTCGACATTGCCCTCGTCAACGGTGAATTGGGCGGTGGCGCTCTTGATAGCCACGCTGCTCACGAAGCCGCTTTGACGGCCGCTGGCAAGACCTACGTTGTGATCACCGCTGGTCTCGGTGTGCCGATTTCCGGCTGCCCGAACGAAGGCTGGATCTACAACAACGGTACGTTCCCGGACGACGCTCCCGTCGACGCGGGCGTCATGACCGCTATCCGTGACTGCGTTCTTGGCGGTAACGGTGCAATCGTGCACGGTGGTGACAACTGGGGCTTCGCGGGTCCGACCGATTACGACCAAGTCGATGGTATCGACGAAGCTGCTTCCGCCGACGGTGGTGACCTGGTCACCGACCTCGAAGGTGTAGTTGGTACGTTCACCGAGGGTCTCACGAGTGTCTACACGCAAGACCAAGCCGGCAACGACTGGACCGACGTCCTGGAGCTTGCTGCTCCGGGTGCCGGTACCGAGGTCATGGGCGACAACAACGCGTTTGTCATCTTCTCGCCCGCGGCTGGGTACAACGTTGGTGTTCACTACATCCACGACGACACCATCGCTCCGGGTGCTGGTGACACGATCTCCATGTCGATCGAGCCGGCTGGTTTTGACGATCCGGCCGCTGCCCTGGCGCTCTGCTACGGCCAGGTCTTCGGTGGCGGGCCGATTGGCGACGTCTTCTCGCGTGGTGACTGCAACAACGACGGTGGCTTCGATATCGGTGACCCGGTATCGGCTCTCAGCGCGCTGTTCGTTGGTGGTACCCCGACTCCGGATTGCCTCGACGCGTGTGACGCTAACGACGACGGCGGCTTCGACATTGGAGACCCGGTCTCCTTCTTGAGCTCGCTCTTCGTTGGTGGCTCCCCGCCGCCGGCCGCTCCGACCTTCCCGGCTTGTGGTGTTGACCCGACGGATACCGATGCCTTGGACTGCGCTACGCAGCCCGTCATGGCTTGTCCGTAAGTGGTTGACGTGATCGACGCTCTCGCGAGCTGAGATTGCGAAGTTTTGCGGGGTAGTTTCCTTTGGGAGACTACCCCGCTTTTTTTGGGTTCATCGCGGATGTCCGGGGAATGCGGCTCGGATCTTGAGGAAGAAGTATTCGTCGTCTCGGAAGCCGTAGGCCATTCGCTTGATCACTTTGATCTTGTTGTTCACTCCCTCCAAGACACTCGTGTTGAG
>JAJFFE010000191.1 GCA_021776775.1 Planctomycetota bacterium
CAGACGCGCTAGGTTGAGGGCCTAGTGGCCTTTACGGGCCGTGAGGGTTCGAGTCCCTCCCTCGGCATTCATTTCTTCTCCCTTCTGGGCACGAGTCACCCTGCTAAGACTCTCGCTACGGAAGCCGAGATGCGTCCTGGACGCGCCCCCAAAATTGAGCAACTTGGCGGATCTGAGGAATCAGATCACCGCCGGAGTTCGACGCGACGTCACTCTCTGCCGCCGCAAACAGACGGTCAACACGTGACAAACTCGCGGTCGGTTCGATCCGCCTTCTACCGTTTCTACCGCGTGACCCACCGCCAACTCTTCCTTCGTAATCCTCGACGGCGTAGTCTCTCGGTGCTCGGGTTGTGAACCGCGAACCGGGAGGCGCAGCAGCTCCACTTCCCCCCGAGTTTGAAACCAACCGAAGGAGACGTCATGCAGAAGCAGCCATACATCATCGAGTGCGACGCGGGCAAAGTAGCGGTCTGTGCCTGTGGAAAGTCAGCCAACCTTCCACGTTGTGATGGTTCTCATAAGGGCTCGGGAGTCGGTCCGACCATCATCGACGTCGAAGAGAAGAAAACGCTCGCGATCTGTGGGTGTGGTCACACGGGCAATGCGCCCTACTGCGACGGCTCCCACTCGAAACTCTGATCGACTGCACTCAGTGCTCGCGCGCGATCGGCCGTCTCATGACGTTCAAACCACGACTCATGGTCGATCGCAGATCGTCGAGCAACGTGTAGACGAGGGGCACCACCACCAGGGTGAAAAAAGTCGAGGCGGTCAGCCCCCCCATGACAATGATGGCGAGCGGACGATAGTCGAGACCTTCACCCGGGTTCGGTAAGACCACCAGCGGCGATAGTCCGACCACCGTGGTGCACGCCGTCATCAGGATCGGCCGCAGCCTCGCCACTCCGGCGTCGAGAATCGCGGCTCCTCGACTCGAGTTGCCGGGGCGTGCCCGAAAACGATTGATCGTATCGGTGAGCACGATCGCGTTATTGACCACGACTCCGAGCAAGATCACGAAGCCGATGTAGGCGACCTCGCCCATGGCTTCTCCCGAGAGATACATCGCCCAGTACGAACCGACACCGAGAAACGGAATGCTGACGATCACGCAAATCGGAAGCACAAACGACTCGAACAGCACGCCCATGATCAGGAAGATCAAGATCAGCCCGAACATCGAGGCGCTCGCGAGGTCGCGAAGACTCTCCTCCATCTCGCGTCCCGATTCTTCGAGAATCAGCTCGTACCCGTCCGGCACGTCCAACTCCCGAAAGATTTGATGGGAGCGAATCTGCAGCTTCTTCTGAGACACGCCGGCTGCCGTCACGACACGCATGGCGCTCTCGACACGTCCGCCGCGCCGACGAATGCTCGGCACGCCCTTGTCGACTCCGAAGCGCGCGAGGTTGCCCAAGGAGACGGACTCCCCCGTCGAAGAAAACACCGAGACCCGGTGAAGTTCTCCCAAGCTCTCCATGTCGCTTCCCTGGTACCGAATCCAGAACGGCAACTCGGCATCGTCATCTTGGTAGTCCGTCAGCGGCGCACCGCGAAGAGCCCACGCGATGAGGTTGGCGGCCATACTCGGATCGACTCCGAACCGTTGAGCGCGGTCCCGTTGAAGATCGACGCGCACTTCAGCCCGACTCGAGTCTTCCGGGGTAAGAATCTCGAGTACCCCGGGTTCCTGGCGAAGGCGACGCGCCGTCTGCGATAGCAGTTCCATGAGAATCCGCGGATCTCGCCCGCGCGCTCGAATCCAGGTCTCCTTCTCTGCCCCGCCCGATTCGTTCTCATCACTCAGTTGTATCTCGACGCCCGGTATCTCCGGAACGTAGGGCTTCACCTTTTCCATAAAGCTCGCGCGGGTCGTCGTTCCCTCCGGCTTCATGAAAAACATGAACATGCCACCGGTCCGATCAAACCACGTGACGAGATTCTCGACGTGTAGCTCGTCACGGATCGGCTCGAAGGCCTCGCGGATCCGCTCCATGACGGCGTCCGTTTCGGCGAGACTCGATTGCGGTGGACATTCGATTCTGAGCGAGCCCGAACGGGTTTTCGGCTGGTTCAGCCCCTTCTCCTCGAGCTGAGCGATGGGGAACTGAGTGGTCGCGAGAACGAGCAGGGACAAGACCACCGCCGCAAACCGGTGACGCAGTGTCCAGCTCAAGATCCGCCGATACGTTCCGTGAAGTCGTCCAGCCCCGCCGTCCGAGCCGGGCTGATGGGCGACGTCCGTGTCTCGCAAGTACGTCGTCGACAGCGGCACGAACACCATGGCCACTACCAGCGATGCGAGCACCGAGTAGCAGACGGGAAGACCGAGTTCAGCCAGCATGACGCGAATATTGGAGTTGCCGCCGAGGAAGATGATGGGAAGGAAGACAGCGACGGTGGTCAACGTCGCCAGCGTGACCGCGAGGCCTACCTCGCGAACCCCCAGCTCTGCCGCTCGACGTGGGCTTTCGCCTCGACTACGAAAGCGAAAGATGTTCTCCGAGATGACAATGGCGTTGTCGATCAACATCCCGATCCCGAGCGTGAGACCGGTCAAGGAGAGAACGTTGAACGTACCGTTCGTGAAGAAGATGACGACCACCGCAATGAGAAGCGATAGTGGAATCGCGGCTGCGACCAGGAGCGTGATCTTCACTCGTCGGAGAAACAAGTAGAGAACGACGATGGCCAGCAAGCCACCCCAGGCGCAGCTATTCTTCAGGTTGTCGATCGAGTCCTCGATAACCTTGCCCTGGTTGAAGTACGGAAAGTAGCCGAAGCTCGCCAGGCGGGGGTCGTTCGGCAACTTCTCGAGTTCAGCCAACACATTGGCGCACGTGTCGAGCGTGTTCGCTTCCGACTCCTTGCTGATGACGAGCGTTTTACAACGCAGTCCGTTGACTCGGACCAAGAAGTTCTGCAACCCGAGGTCGTAGCCCACTGTGGCGACGTCACCCAGAGTCAGCGAATCACTGATCCGGTAGTTGCGGATTTCATCGAAGTCAGCAAAGCGTGTCGACAGCCGCAACAAGAATCGGCGGCCGCCTTCATCGACGATGCCCCCGGGAGATATCACGTTGTCTCCACGCAAGCGGTCGATCAGCTCTCGTATGTCGAGCGCGTACGCCTCGACGAGTTGCGGATCGAGCTCTACCGCGACCTGCTTCACGACAAGTCCACGGACCTCGACTCGCGCGATCCCGTCAATCCCTTCGAGCCTCGGACGGATGACGTTCTCGAGAAGCGCGTCCGAATCGACGACGTCATCCCCGTAGGTCACCGCCATCTGAATGATCGGAAGATCAGTCTCGATGTTGAACCTGAAAATGAAGTACCGGTCAGCTCCCTCCGGCAGAGAAGGCAGCAGTCGCTCCATTCGATCGCGCACGTCCGCGTAGATAGAGTCGCTGTCGGCGCTCGCTGAATAGCCCACGCGGATCGAGCACGAATCGCTCGACGAGGTACTCACGATCGTGGTGACCCCGGCGATCGTTCGAATCAACTCTTCGGCCGGCTCGGCCACTTCTTCCATGACCTCGGTCGGCGTCGAATCCGGCACCGGAATACGAACCGATATCGACTGTTCGACGATCCCCGCCGGTACGAGCTGCAGCGGAATCGATCGATAGGCGAGAAAACCGACGACCGCGAGACTGACCAGCAGCATGAGAACGGTAATCGGTCGGTGCAGAGACGCTCTCACCCATGCTGGCGTGCGTCCGCCTCCGTCGGTCATGCCAGCTCCTCCGTCGGGCGCACCACCTTCTCGCGCGTCACAAGGGAATAGACGACCGGTATGACGAGCAACGTCAGGAAGGTGCTCGACGACAGACCGCCGATCACCGTGTAAGCCATGGGAGCACGAATCTCAGCCCCCTGCCCCGATCCCAGGACGAAGTCGAGCCACGCGTCGTGGGGAATCTGAGCGAGGACACCGGTGAGGGGAAACATAGCGAGGACAGTCGTGAGGGTTGTCATCAGAATTGGGCGAAGGCGCCGGCGCCCGCCTTCGACGATCGCTTCGTGCACACTGAAGCCGTCCTGCCGCAGCCGATTGATCTGGTCGAGGAGGACGATCGCGTTGTTCACCACGATTCCGGCGAGCATGATCATTCCGATGAACGCCATCACGGAGAGAGACGTGCCGGTGACGTACAAGGTGAGCACGACCCCGATCACCGCCAACGGAATCGTGAAGAGAATGACGAATGGCTGCAGCAGCGACTCGAACTGTGACGCCATGACGACGTAGACGAGAAAGATCGCCAGCGCCAAGGCTGCCAAGAGCGACGCTCTCGATCGTTCCATTTCTTTCTTTTGTCCGACGACCTCGACATCGAACTCCGGCGGAACGACGAGCTCGTTGAGCAACTCCTTCTCGATACCCTCGGTCACACGGCCCAAGTCGAGGCCGGTGAGTCCGGCCGAAACGACGGCTGCACGCTGCTGATCGATACGACGAATCTCCGCCGGCCCTTCCCGAACCTCATAGTCCGCGACGAAATCGGCCAAGGTCCAGGTCCGGCCGGCTTCGTCGATTCGAACCACGGTTCCGAGAAGCTTGTCGATCGTGTCACGGTCCGACTCTTCGAGTTGGACCCGTACGTCAACTTTTCGATCCTTCTGACGGAAGCGGGTCGCGACCTCTCCCATGTTCTTGCGGCGCAGGACTTCGGCGAGCTGTGCCCCGGTCACTCCGTATCGCATCATTTTGTCGCGATCGGGATAGATGTGGTACTCGGGGCTACCGCTGGAAACGGTCGACCGAACATCCTTAACACCTGGGTAGTCGACGAGCACACGCTCGACGTCTCTTGCGAGACTCTGCAAGATGTCGAGTCGATGTCCCCGAACCTCGACTTCGATCGGCGTCTTGAACGAGAACAAGACCGGACGACTCACATCGATCGTGTGGTCCTTGACCCCGCCGAATATCTCACTGACGGTCTGCAAGACGCGGGACTCGACGTCCTCGAGCTTCTCACGGGTACGCGCGACGCGGATGCGAAAGCGCGCCGTGTGCTCACCTTCGTCCGTGGCCGAAACGTCATCGGGATCCACGCCCACCGTGGTCGAAACGGAAGCGATCTCCGGGACGTCGACGAGGGCCCGCTCGTAGACCTGTGAGCGCGCGGCAGTCGTCTCGATCGGCGTTCCGACCGGGTATCGCAGGTGCACGACGAACTCACCCTGGGCGACTTCGGGAATCAACTCGGACCCCAATCGCCCGCCCGCGTACACCGCCACCGCCACCATCGCAACGACGACGAGACCCACGAGGGCGCGCTGCGACAGCGCGGCCCGGAGCAAGCGCACGTACGCAGACTCAACCCAGCTCAAGACGCGACCGGTGAGCCGCAGCGGGAGGCCGGTCACCGCCACGCCGACCGCTTTCGACACGCGGAACACAGCACCGATGGACGCAAGTGTCACCATGTAGACGAAGTGAGCGGCGTAGCCGATCCACTCGACCACGATGGCGAGCAAGTAGTACGGCAAGATCAATACGCGCAGAGACCTCGCGAGCAGCGACCCCGACGTGTACGCCGATTTCAGGCGCGGCCATGCGGTTGCCGACCAGAACCAGCGTCGGTCATCGACGGACTCCAGGGAACCGGAGCGATCGAGCCGGCTCACGAGCATCGGAATGAGAGTGAGAGAAACGACCAACGAAGCGATCAGCGCATAGACGACGGTCAACGACTGGTCACGAAAGATCTGCCCGGCGACTCCCTCGACAAAGACGATCGGAAAGAAGACGGCGACGGTCGTCAAGGTAGAGGCGAGAACCGCGCTGCCAACTTCGGACGCTCCGCGCACTGCCGCCTCGTACACTCGGTCCCCGGCTTCAACGCGTCGAAAGATGGACTCCAACACGACGATGCTCGAATCGACCAACATTCCGATGCCGAGAGCGATCCCCCCGAGAGACATGATATTGAGCGAGATCGACCCGAGGTACATCGGCGCGAACGTCGCGACGACCGAGAACGGAATCGAAGCCGCTACGATCAACGTGTAGGACAGCCGCCCCAGGAACGCGAACAGCACCGCTACCGCGATCAGACCTCCGAGTAGAGCGGTCTGCAACAGATCGTCGATCGCACCCTGAATGAAGACCGATTGGTCCGACAGTATCGTCGTCTTCCCGCCCTCAGGAAGATACGCGGCGACGAAGTCCGGTCGAGCGAGGGATACTTTCTTGCCTCGCTTCTTGCTCTCGTCGGACTCTTCGTCCTCTGCGACGAGCTCCTCCGGCGCCGCACCGGCGAGGAGGGCCTTTCGCTTCTCGAGCTGCTCACGCTCAGCCTCGGTCCCGTACAACTCGTCCTTCACGCGCTGCGCGAGATCGACGATGTTCTCGCCCGCTTCGCGATACACTTCGATCTTGACCGCGGGGCGTCCGTCGATCCTCGTGATGACTCGATCGTCTTTGTAGGTCGGTGTGACTCGTGCGATGTCGGACAGACGAGTGACGGAATCCCCGTCGCGACGAATCGGGATCGACGCAATCTCTTCGAGAGTTCCGAGTTCATTGCGCGTTCGAACGAGGTAAGTGACGTTGCCTTCTCGCAACAGCCCACTCGCCTGGTCTAGGTTCTCCTGCCGCAGGCGATTCGAGACCTCTTGCAAGGTAATGCCACGTCCGCGAACAAGCGCCTCATCGACTTCGATCCGAATTTCCTCTTCGAGGCCGCCGCGTACTTTGACCGCCGCGACTCCGGGGACGGTCTCGAGTCGTCGCTCGACGATCTCTTCGGCGATGAGACGAACCGACTCCAAGCTGCCCGGGGCGACGAGTCCGATCTGCATGATCGGATCTAGGCTAGGGTCGTACCTGAGAATGGTCGGCGACTCCGCCTCGTCGGGCAGAAAGGTCTGGTCGAGCTTCTCGCGCACGTCCTGGACCGACGCTTTCATGTCGGCGTCCCAGCGAAACTCGAGAACGACGTCGCTCGACTCTGCACGGGAAATGGAGGAGATCCGACGTAGCCCTTTGACGACCGACAACGACTGTTCGAGCCTCCGAGAGACGCGGTCCTCGACATCTTCGGGTGCGGCGCCGGGGTACGCGGTTCGCACCGTTACCGTCGGGTACGACATCTCCGGCATGAGGTCCATCGGAAGACGAACCAAGCTGATCATGCCGAAGACAAAGACGGCGATAGCGATCATGAGCAGGGCGACGGGTCGCGATACAGCCAGTCGGATGATGGGGTTCTCAGAACTCGAATCCCGGGAGTCGCCCAAGCCGGAATCTCGTTCGGCGGAACCGTCGGTGTCCGCGTTGTGCACGCGCTACCCCTTTTTCGTGGCAGCGTCGTCGGACGCGCGCGCGGTCGCCGACTCAGCCGATGGTTGGCTTTCGCCTTCGATGCGCACCCGCGAACCCGGGCGAACGTGATTCTGCCCCCTAATGATCACTCGGTCGTCGCTGCGCAAACCATCGTCGCTCGGTATGACCTGCACCTCATGTGTCGTCTGCAGACCCTCTTCGAGCACGACCCGCACCGCAAGATCATCTCGAACGACGTACGCAATGGATTCACCTCCCTCGAGAAGGCGACACTCTTTGGGGATCAGCCAAGCCGAATCGTCACGTGTAAGAATGATCCGAGCGCTGACGTAGATCCCCGGACGCAGGACGCCGTCGACGTCGGAGACCTTGACGCGGACTTTGACCGTACCTTGTTCGGGATCGACGGTAGGGTGAATCGCTTCGACCGCCCCCGAAAACGTCGCGCCCGGCATGGTCTCCGGCGTCAGTTCAACGGGACGGCCCATTTCGAGCACCGCCAAACGACGTTGAGGAACACGCACTTCGGTGTAGAGCTGCGTCGGATTGACGACTTCGGCAACACGTGCACCGACCTGCACGAGCTCTCCGGGACGGATCTCCACGAACGACACGACCCCGTCGAACGGTGCGCGGATATCCGCCCGCTTCACTTGCAAGAGCGCACTGTCCCAAGCGGCCCGCGCCTGCTCGACGACGATGGCGGCAAGCTTGGCGGAGATCTCGCTTCGCTCCTTCGCAACGGAGGCTGTCTCGTAGGCGATCTTCGCCTCGTCTCGCGCAAACCGTTTCGTCTCGACCTCTTCCTCGGACAATGGATTGGTGCCGGTCGTCGCGACGATCGACTCGATGCGTCGATACTCTCGCTCCGCTTTGTCGAAGGCGAGCTTTCGGGACGATTCGTTTTGGCCGGCTTCTTTCTCCTCGAGAAGCGACGTCTTCGCGCGCTCGGTAGAGTCTTGATGAGCGAGCGCTTTTTCGCGGGCGGTCAGTTCGAGTTGCTCCTTGTCTAGCTCGACGAGAAGCTGGTCACGAACAACGGCGGTCCCCTCCTTGACGTGAACGGTCACGACAACCCCCGAGATCTGGCTAGTGAGATCCGCGCGTTGTTCCGCCTTCAGATCGCCGCTCAATGTAATACTGTCTTCAACCCGACCCTGCTTGAGCGACACGACCTCGACGACAGTGGTTCTTGCGCTGCCCGGATTCGCGTCAGACTCGGTACTCGTGGCCTCTTCTCCGTTGCTGTTCCCACTGCTTGGCCGCTCGCAACCAGCCACGGTGAGCAGCAGAACGACAAGGGGCACGACGCTCCGAACGCCGGTGCGTGCCGGCGATATCGGCAACCGATGAATCATTGCAAGTTCACTCTCTTCAGCGCGGGCAAGTCGCACTCGCCCGGCTTCGTCGGTACATATCGTGTCCAGGCAGTGGCGATCACCGGTGACGTCTTGCACCGGCAGGCGAGATTATACCTAGGCTCAGCGGCCGTAGTACCCCACGAGACGATTACGCCCCCATCCGAGAATCGCGTCGGTTTGAGGCGGAAGGCGTACGCTTCAGCACTGTCGATACAAAAGGAGCCACGAACGCCGCCTGGCATTCGTGGCTCTTCACACGCATCGACGACACTAGCAGTCGCCGAGCGGGTCCGGGGTCGGATCGAGTCCGAGGTTCGGATACGGCGGAGGCACCAACGCCCCACCCGAGAACAGGAAACTCAGCAGGTAGATCACGTCCGCCACGTCGACGACGCCCGTATCGTTGGCGTCAGCCGCGTCGAGACAGACCGGCGTCGGACCGCCCGAGAACAAGAAGGCGAGAAGATTAATCGCATCCGTGATCTCGTCGGTGCCATTGTTGTCCACGTCTCCGCGCAAGAACAACGTCGGCGGCGGGAAAGTAAACGGGACGATCTCGACGAGCCCTGGCGACAGAACCGGCAAGACGCTGACACCGTCGACGATGTAGATGTTGAAGATGGGTGGATCCGACAAGCCGTTCACCAGTCGAACTTCGGAGAAGCCGAGCGGTGCTTGCCCAGGAACATCGCACACCAAGTTCGCGATACGCCGATTCGTGCTCGGCGCCAAGGTTTGGCCATCGAACGGATCGAGCACGTCGAAAACGACTCCAAGAATCGCGAAACACTCGATCTCATCGATCGAGGCGACGACGAACTCGGCATCGACCATCAGCATGACGCTCGATTGAAGCGTAATGTCTAGCACCTCGATCGCGCCACAGTCCCACTCCAACGACAGCTGAAACCCTTGAATCGGATCGACGTGAGTTCCCAGAACGGGGATGTACGCGTCCTGCTGGTTCTGGAACAACTTCACGGGCTGAATGCTCATGAAGTTCTGCGGGTCGATCACTTGAACCGCGTTGGACACGGTCAGCGTGCTCTGCCCGCCGGGGCCGCTGGTCGTCAACGACACGTCGTACGTGCCGGTCGCGTCGTACAGGTGAAACGGGTGCTGCTCGAAGCTTGACTCTCCGTCACCGAAGTCCCAAGACCACTGCTCGATGACACCGGTACTCAAGTCCGTGAACTGAACTTCGACGGGTACTTCGCCCGACGCGGGATCGAACGCGAATTGCGAATCGGGGACGGGCACGCCGTTGCGGTAGTAGGCAGCTCCATCACGAATGTAGACAACGTGGAGATAACCGAGGGAGTCGACAGCAAACTCGGCATCCGATTCTGGATCGGACGGAGAGTTGGTCAAGTTCTCGGCGGAGAGGAAAATGGGCCCCGCTCCGAGGATTTCCCACAGGTCTCCGTCGCGAGAGAACAGCACTTTGAGCCCGGTCGGCCCCGCGAGAACGGCCGGCGAACTGACCGGCGTCGGCGAGACCGTTAAGTTGATCGGGGCTGCGAAAGTCGAAGACGCCGCCGGGCGATTGCAGTAGTAGATATCGCCGTCGAAGAGGTAACCCGCGTGGACGTTGCCGAAGGAGTCCACGGCTAGGGTCGGGGCGGTCGCGGTTGCGGCAAGATCGACGGCGACCTCGGCTCCGAATCCAGTACCGTCGTCGAAGCGGTAATACACCGCGCCAGCCCGAACGTAGAGCAAGTGCCGCTCACCGGACGACTCTGTGGCGAGGTCGGCTTCTTCTCCAGCCGCGACGACCATCGGCGCGCCAAGGTCGGTGACCATCATGACATCGCTCGTACCCGGACGAACCCAGACCACGTTGGTCGACGCCGCGTTGATACCGCCCGTAATGACAGGCCGAACGTCTTGCTCCAAGGACATGCTCAGATTGGTGGCGGGGCCGAACCCGCTGACTTGGGCCTGAGCGTAATATATCTCCGCCCCTTGCGACCCGGGCGTCGTATCGGCCTGTTCATAGATGACCGTTGCGGTCCCGGACAATGCGAGATGAACAGCGGGGTTCGAATGTCCCGTACTGTCACTCACCAGGATTGCACCGCCGAGATGCGCATAAACCTGCTCGTTCTCGACGAACGCCATGAGCACGTTATCGCCCGGGCCTATGTAGAGGTTCGGCTCGCCAACCGCCGCGCCGGGCGTCGACAATAGCAGCTCAGGATTCAGCGTTCCGCCAGCAAAAGCCGGACAGCAGGCGAACGCGACGATGAGACCGAACGCGAGTGGTTTGACCATTCGCTCGACTCTCTTTCTCACTCGTTTGGCGAAACCTCTGGAACGCTAGAACTCTGGTCTCGTCTCCACGCTATGTGAGACAGACCTCGTCCTGAGGTTCACAAGCCCTGAGGTTCACAATGTTCTCGTTTGTTCGAAATGGGTCAGCCCCGGGAATTGAGCTATTTTATCATGCGCGGGGCGCGCGATCCATGGCGCGGATCGGCGGCAGAACGTCATGTGGCGTTGGCACTTGCAGGGCTCGCGGCTTGGTTTCGGACTGGCCGACCGATCGCAGAAGGCCGGGAGGCGTCAGAAAGAAGGGCCTTAGCCACAGAGCAGTGGAGGGGCCAGAGGATAGGAGCCGGGAACAGTGTCCGGAGGAATCCGGAATGAACAGCGCCCGGGATGAAACAAAGCAGGCGAGGAGGAAATCCTCCCACGCCTGCTTCGTATCGCCCAAGCGAACTTGGGCGCTACCTCGAGTTTCGCTCCCGCGCCCGAAGCGTCGGACCATAGGCGTGACGCGAATCGAACAGTGATTCGCGACTCGCTTACAATCCGTCGCCCCAAAAGCTGAACTTGGGCTTGGTTCCCAGCGGCCGAGGCCTTGCCCTGGACCGTTTGCCCAACTTCTTGCCGGGAGCTTCTACTTTCGGCGCAGCGCGGTCTTCTTTCGTCGCCCCGCCTTTTTCTTGGCCTTCTTCTTTCCGGCCTTCTTTTTGGCCTTCTTTTTGGCCTTCTTTTTGGTGGCCTTCTTCTTGCCCTTTTTCTTGGTGGCCTTCTTCTTACCCTTTTTCTTGGTGGCCTTCTTTTTGGCCTTCTTCTTCGTAGCCTTCTTGGTGGCTTTGCGCTTGGCCTTCTTCTTCGTGGCCGAACGTTTGGCCTTCTTCTTCCTGGCTTTCTTCTTAGCCATGGAGTTACTCCTTCGCGGGGGATCTCCCCTCAACCCTGATGGTTTCGCACGCACGCACCGTCGCGTGGTGCCACTGTGGTGCGCGAAGCACCCCGTCTCTCTTGACTCGAGTCCGCCCGATCACACCGCTGCGACCGATCGCACTCGAGCTATCCGAACACCGCCTCGCTTCAACGCGAGATGCCCGAGTCGTTAGACGATCGAGCCCGTCCCTTGGCTCACGTCTCTAGGCCTCTTTACCCCGTTCTCGATGAACGGGTGCCGAAACCCGGAAGTCGACGAGGGATGTACGAATTCAAAAGCAGTTTTGTTATTTGGAATCAAGACTGGACGCCGTACGCGAGCCACACAACGCTCACTGCGACCCATACCCTGCGCTCGACTGAATTCAGTCAAGTATGTCACCGCTCCCGCGCCCCGCATTCGGTTCGCGAGTGTCGAGCGGCCGGGTTGCCGACGAAGAGCTACAACGCTCTTCGCTCGCCGGCTAGTACCCTGTGAATCCCCATCTCCAAAGGAGATACGTTCCCAGGATGCTGAGTCTCCCACGACGATCGGATCGTCCAGACTCTGCCAACCTTTCTCTTTGAACGACTGGCCGTCCACGACTCGCAACGTGCGAGACGCGACTAGCGTCGCCCGCATGACTGCACCTAACGACAAAAGTCGTCAGCGGACAGTTCCGGCGAGTGGCAGGCGTGAACTCAACGAGTTCGTCTCGACCGGCGTCCAGCGAAGGCTTCGTCGCGACCTCGACTCTCGGTTTGATCACCGAGCCTCACCGAGGCAGAACCGAAGAGCGCGACCCACGCGACTCTTCAGCCGTTGCGAGTTGAAATCAGCCACCGGCCGAATTCGATTCGCAACCCAACGACGCACTCCGGGTAACGTCATCGCTCTACACGTGGGATATCGTATCGATGACCACCCTTTGTTCAATCCTGTTTCGGTTCTGTAGCCAACGAGCACCAACTGAACCCAGCAAACGTAACTCCCGCGTCGACCGCGGTCTTCAATAGATTCGGTGTTGCCATACCGACGTGACGTACCGCATCGCCGATGGTGTCGAGACATGGTAGAGGAAACCCCAAACTGCTATCTGTGCACACCAATCGCCCTATTACTGCCAGAATTCGATCATCGCGTTGTCTTGTCGCACCGCTACTTCTCGATGCAGCAACGTGTTGCACGAACACGAAAACGCCCACGAACGACATCGTCACCGACGTCATTCGCGGGCGTTCCCGACGAACCAGAATTTTTTTGAAAAAATTTCTAATAACCGGTTCGCGAAACGGCATGTTTCGCCGCGCATCGCAGTGAACGCTTGTCGATCAATCGACGAAGGCCAAGCTGTTCATGCATCGTTCGAGTACTTCTCGATCGGCTTCGGCGCCTTGCATCCAGCGAAGTCCGACGAGGTACATCGCACCGTCGTGTCGCACGAGAACTTGGACGTGCCGCGACTCATCGCGCGGGTCTCGAGCGGTCAATTTGTGTGCGCGTTCGAACCCAAGTTGGATGTCCGCCTCTTCGACGATTTCGATACCAGGATATCCCGCCTCCAAGACCGCTTTCAGCTCGCTCGACGCGTCGACCAGTGAAAGTCCGGTTTCGTTCAGCTTTTGTACGGTGAGCCGGGACGCGTCAGCCTGATCACCCGAGACAACCACGAACGCGGCCGGATCCTCGTCGACGACAGTCCAACCGGCCGGCGGGCTGACGGAGATGCCAACGCCCGGAGCAATGATCGCCGCCAACATTTCCGGCGGTGGAGCCGCGTTGGGATCAGGCTCGGGAATCTCTGCGACCACGACCGTCGTCGTCGGATCGGTGGGCTCGATCGGATCCACCGGACCGACGACGACGTCGGTGGGATCGACGGGTGGGTCGATCGGGACACCGCGATCGACGGCGACGGGTGGATCGACGGCAACCGGCGGCTGTTGGCCGCCATCGAAATTCATGAGCTCATCGATCTTGGGCAGCTCCAACGGAACGTCCGTCTCCAAGACTGGACTTTCCGTCGAGACTTCCCGAGCTTGACGCTGGCGACGTTCATTCATCGCTTCTTCGGCGGGGTCGAGCACGACGTGCTTGATGAATCGGTCGTAGACGGTGACTGCGCCGCCAGGGAAATCGAGAACGACTTTGTCGTCGGTCTTCTCAGAGATCTTCCCCTGGAGAATGTATCCGTTCTTCAGGAACACATAGCCTGCGTCCGCTTGCGTATGAGCGACGAAGAGCGTCGCGACCATCACCAAGCTGAGGCGAGTCAGAACTTTCATTTGTTCTCCTGATCGCTGACGGAGTCAGCGTCTACCGAGCGTGCTTCTTCGACCGGCATGCTCGTCGAGGCTGCGCTGGCGTCTTCGTCATCGTCCATGCTCGGCGATTGCGGTGCGGCTACGGCTGCCCCGAGGTTGTGCGATAGGGCTGTGGTAACCCACTCACGAAACGCCACCTTCTCGATCTCGGCGTCGACCATCGGATCGACCACGGCTGGCCCCTGACCAACGACAGGGTCCTTCTTGCCGGTGGACTTCGGCTGAGCCTGAGCAACTGTGTTCGAGTCCGCGGAGCCAAAACGCTCGATCAATTCGGGCCCGTAGAACACACCAGCTGCGGCTACGCACGCCGCCGCCGCCAGCGACAGCCAGGGCATTCGACGCCGTGTGGTCGCCGCTTCGTAGCGAACAGCGTGCGGATCGGTAGGCGCCTCGAGTTGCACCGATTCGTCCTGAAGCATCGCAGTAATATCTTCGACGTGCTCCAGGTCAGGTAGCGCCTCTGCTTCCGCGGTGTCAGGTCCGTCGTCGAGGAAATCCTGATACACGTCGACGGGCAGCGGTTCGGTAACTTCGGAGTCGTCGACATCGGGATGTTGCGATAATAGTGGCACGTCCTCGAGTTCGGCGCCGTCCTCATCGGGGAGGACGACCAACACCTCTTCTTCCATGTCGGGCTCGACGACTATCGTTGGGATGCCGTCTTCGAAGTCAGACTCGTCGATGATGATAGTCATCTCGGAATCGAGTTCGGGTTCCTCGGGAAGGTCGGGATTGCGTTCAGACATACGGGCTCCTGGTTGGGAGACGATCTAGGTTCAGCGCGATAAAACGGGGACCCGGAGAGAATGCCCGGGTGGTACGATCGCTTAGAAGCCTACAATGCGTTGATTCCCCGCGCCAAATGACGGACCTGCAACGCGGGGGCACACCGCCCGTCCACGACCGTGCGGCCCGAATCGGCAAACGTCCAAGCGTTGCCTTGGAAGCATGTTACGATTCCGTCGGCCGTCAGCATTCCGGAGAGGACCCGCTCCGTGGAACTCGATCCGAAAACCCTGGAACGGGCACTCAAAGGTGATCGAGATTCATTCCACGTGATCGCCTCGCAGTGTTGGGGAATGGTCTTCGTTTTCGTCCGCCAGCGAGTACGTGACGCCGAATTCGCGAGGGATCTCACCCAGGAGACATTCTTGACGGCCTTCGCGAAACGAGAGTCTCTGCGCAGCGAGGAGAGCTTCGTATCCTGGCTGCTGACGATCGCCTCTCGGAAGATCATCGACTTTCGTCGGCGGCGGGGAGTCCGTCCCGAGGTGCCGCTGGGCGAACCGGAGGGGCATGCGGCAAGCGCGACAGTGGAACTCCCGGACGCGGCCGAGCGCGCGGAGGAGGCAGGCTTACTGCAAGAGTCGCTGGATCAACTCGACGATCGATATCGAACGGTTTTGATCCTGCGCTACTGGTCCGGTTTGACCCCGGCTCAGATATCGCGGCTCCTGCGGGAGCCGGAAGGGACTATCCGAAATCGAATCTTCCGGGCGCACGCGCAGCTCCGGAAGCGTTTCGAGGAGGTCCCAACGGCTCGAACGACGAACTCGACGGGTGACAAGATTTCGGCGGCACATGTCCGCCAGTCAGGTCTAAAAACTATTCGCGGGGTGGAACAGGCGGAGCGCCGGACATGAAAACCACAAGGGGAGCTCAACATGACTGTGAAGCGTTTCTCCAGCGCTGCTTCGAGGAGTATGACTTCTCAGAGTCGTTCACACCGGTGGAAGAACCCTCGTGCGAAGAGTGCCGCAACACGCTAACGGTGTTTCGTGAAGACAGTGAACGCTTGCGAGCGCACTTCGCGGCGATGCCCGTTCCGGACATGCCAGTCTTGCCCTTGAGGGATCCGCTCAGCGCCGCGAGTGGACACCCGCGCCGCGTTTCGACGAACGTGCTTCCGATAGTCTGGCTCGTCGCACTGCTTGTGTTGCTCGGCGTGTTCGTCGCGTTCGGCCAACTCTTGAAGGCCGTTATTGACCAGCGTTGAGTTCACGGCTCCAGGCGTCGGGGTCAAGAACTCCGGCGTCGACCAGAGCCCGCGCCATCGCGGCCACGACCGGGTCTGAGATCATCTGGATCAGCTCTCGATCGCTGGGCTGCGCACTTCCGCCTCCCGACGTTTCCATGTCGTAGAAGCGCGCAATTCTCTCCAGGATCTGAGAACGCGGCGCCATTCCCACCGATACGCGACGGTTCGTCACAGACTGAACTTCCTCGACGACATCGAGATCGAGCACGTTCATGGCAAGCAGCAGCGATTCAGGATTTTCGACGGCGACTGCGATGACCGCATGAGTTTCCACCAACTCGCGCGGGATCTGCCGCATCGCGTTTTGGTCAATATCACACGCATTGAGGTCGATCGCCTGGGTGTGTTCGCGGTGAGTCAAGAACGCGTTGAGACGTTCTTCCGGAACGAAGCCAAGCTTGACGATGATGTCTTGAAACCGACCTCCGAGGGAGGCGCGGTATTCCTCGATCGTCCTGAGCTGGGACTCCGTCAGGATTCTCCCGCGAAGTAGCTCTTCTCCGAGGCGTTGTTCGTCCGTTGTGGACATGGTCCTGCTCCCACCCCAAAATTCTAAGTGCTACACCCGCCGCAACGCGAACACGTCACGCTCGCGACGAAACATCCGATCGCACAATGTCCAAGAACTCGGTCGGCTCGAGGGCCCCTTCGCACGTAGGACAGAGTTCCTCCGCGCCGAAGGCCAAAACCAAGTCACAGCTCCTGCACTTCATGACTTCGTAGCCCTGCTGACGCAGGATATCTCGAACCTGATCGACGCCGAGCGAACCCAGCCGCACCAGTATCTCACCCAAGCGAAAGCTCAGATTGGTACGACGTAGCCGCTCCTGCTCGAGCAGGGCGGCTTCGAGCTGAGAAAGCTCGATCCAACCCTTGCTCAACGCGACTTGTCCGAACGATCGATCGAACCTGCCGAGATCTTCGCCCAATCCGCGGCAGGACCGAGACTTCGCGCGCAAGTAACGACCCGCCCGCTCGATCCAGTCGTCATCGACGATGCCGAGTTGCCCGAGCTGCTTCAGGAGTTCCTGATGGTCTCGCGCTCGTTCTGCGTGGCTCAGTACAACCTGCAGATCACTGTCTGCCAGCTGTCCCTGATACCGAAGCATTCTCACGAGCAGCAAGTTCTCGTGCTTCGCCATACATCCTCAAACCGGCAGAAACTGCCGCGACGTCGATTGGGTCGTCGATCAATAGTGACGCGAGAACAACGATTTGCGATGCCCACGAGTCACATGACTCTGCGGTTCCCGCCGGTCCCGAGCAATTCCGAGACTCATTCTCAAGACTCGACACTTCAAGCATACCCCGTTGAGCGCGACCCGGCCAAGCGCGCCAGATGGCCCGTTCCCGAACCATGCCGTAGACTTCAATCGAGGGACCACGACCTTTTTCCGAGTAGCGGTATATGACACTCAAAGGCAAGCTCGAAAATTTTGGCCTGGGGGAACTACTCCAGACCCTTGCGCTCAATCGCCATACCGGCACGCTCATGCTGGAACGCGAAGCCGAGCACAAGAAGATCTACTTCTCGACCGGAACGATCACTCTGTTATCCACAGGGCAATCGGTACGGATTGGGGAGATCCTTCGTCGCGAGGGTTGTGTCAGCGAGGCACAGCTCGAACAAGCGGCGGAAGAGCAGAAGGTCTCGGGTAAGCTCTTTGGCCAAATCCTGGTCGAGAAAGAGTACGTCGCCCTAGAGGACATCCAGCGCGCGCTCCGCAAGAAGGTCGAAGAAGAAATCTACGACCTCTTCTTGTGGCCGGACGGCGAGTTCGAGTTCCTTTCGGACTATTGCCCCGCCGAGCTCATGGACCCGCTGCAACGGTTCACCCAGCTGAAGATCGACCCTTCCGCGTTGATCATGGAAGGGCTCCGTCAACTCGACGAGTTCAAGGTCATTCGGCAGCTGATTCCGGACTCACGGATGATCCTGCAACGCGTCGTTGAAGAGCCGGACGCAGAACTCACGAACGACGCCGATGATGTTTGGCGACTGACCGAGAAGAGCGGTCCGGCGTCTGAGATCTTGGACAACTCGCCTCTGACCCGCTTCTACACGATGGAATGTCTCTATCAGCTGATCAAGGCGGGTTGGCTTCGCGGACTGGACTATCACGAGCACCTAGCGGTTGCCCGAGACGAACGCAAGCTCGGCAACACCGAGGACGCCGCAAAGCTGTACCAATTCTTAGTCGAGACCCAGCCACGTGCTCAGGCAGATCGAGAGTTCCTCAAGGAATCCGGCTTCTTCCTAGCCGACATGCGGAACCCAGAAGTCGCCGTTGCCCCGCTCACCAAAGCGCTCGAAGCGTACCTTCGAAGTGGCGAGCACAGCATTGCTTGGACTATCGGGCTCCGCTTGATCGAGCTCGAACGGCCCAGCCTCGATCTCCTGCGCTCGTTGTGGCCAGCACACGTCGCGGGCTCGAAGAGCACCGTCAATGACGTCTTCACGGTGTTCACGAAGGAGTTGTTGGCTCAGAACGAGAATGACGAGCTAGAAGTCATCCTCGAAGAGGGGCTCGAGGCGTGCGGAGAAGATGCGTCGTATTGGGTCCTTCGCGGCGACAACGCTCGTGCGATGAACAACCCGCGCGTCGCGGCAGAGTGGTACGAGCGCGCACTCGACTTTCTACGCGAAGGTCGAGACGACACCGAGATCATCCGGCTGCTCCGCGGAATCTACGACCTCGATCCCGATCGAGAAGATATCGCCGAACGGCTCAAGCAGACTCTCGGACGCCGAGAGATGCGCGAGGCGACGCGAAGACGAAGACACTTCATCGCGGCGTGCTTCGCCCTGGTCCTGGTCGTGGCATTCGCTTATGCGACGACCTACGAGGTGAATGCTCGACGGCTGTTCGACGATACGAACTCTCTTGCTCTCGCATACGAACTCGACAAAGGCTCCTTGTCCCAAGAACAGAAGAAGACGCCGGGCGATCGGCTGCGACACTTCGAAGGACACCAGGCCGATGCCGCTGAGAGAATCAGATTGGCGTACCAAGAGCTAATCGATGGATACTCCATGTCGAGTCGAGTCGACATGGCCAGAGATGCAATTCACGACCTCAACTCCTGGGAAGCGGGTCTTCGCGCCAACGTCGAACGAATCAAGCGCTCGCGAGACGAAGCCGAACGAGAGCTGCGAGACAATCTTCAGGACCGACTCCGAGAGCTTCGCCAGGAAGAACAGTCGGCGATCGCGTCGGTGGACTACACCAAACTCCGGGAAGTACGAACCAAACTGCTCGAAGAATGCGGCCCATTGGTCGATGCGAGTTCAATATTCTTCCCGCTCCTGATCGATACCAACCCGCGTGGCGCAGTCGTCGAGATCGACGGTAGCGCGGCCGGTTCGACGCCATTTCTGCACGAGTACAAGCCAGAAGCCGAGTTCACGATTGCGATTCAGCGTCGCGGCTGCGAGCCAAAGACGGTGAATTTCAAGGACAACGGCCAAACGATTCTTAGAATCGAGCTCGAGAGAAAAGCGCTCACGAAGACATACTTTCCACCGATCGGTGGATCGGTTCTCTCGGATGGAGAGACGTTTTTCGTGTCGAGTCGAGACGGTTGGCTGTACGCCACCCCGAACTCGAAAGTGATCGGTCAGGAAGCAAGGTGGAGGCTTCGGGTCGGAGTCCCAGGCCATCCTGCAGCGAAGCTCTCCGTCATCGGTAGCGACCTCATGGTCGGGTCGTTCGACGGAACGATTCAGCGAGTCGCGCTCTCCGGACAGACGGTGTGGTCTCAGGGAATCGACGAGCCGCTCCTCAGCGCCACGATCTCTCCGTCCGAGGCGTGGATCGTGGTTGGCGACGAACGAGGATCGATCTACCTGCTAGACTCATCGACTGGCAACATCGAGAACTCTGTGAAGACGGGGTTCCCAATCGAAGCCGTCCACGTAGGAGAACGCGTTCGCATAGCGACACGGCGTAACCAGCTCGTCACCTTCTCGATTCCGGATCTAAGACAAGTTGGCGTCGAGGATCTAACGTCACCCGTTCTAGGATTCATGCCGAACGGCGAGCCGCTGTTCGACGACGGGCGAGTGGGCTCGAACGACTCTCTGCCCAAACCGAATTCTGAGATCTTGAACAGAGACGGGGTGCTCTCCTACGTTAGCGACTCTCGCCAGCTCGTCCTCGTCGACCGACAATCTACGACGATCTTCGACATACCCCGGGAGATGGCTACACCACCGATTCGAGTCGAAGACAACGTCTACGCAACCGACAGCGAAAACAACTTGTGTGCCTTCTCCGCCTCTGGGCAGCTTCAATGGAGCGTCGCCATCGGCGGAGAGTGCGAGGACGTACGGGTGGGCTTCGACGGAAACCTGATCGTGTTCCTCGAGACCGGTGGAATCATTGTTGTCGAAGGGAACGCACCATGAACCTCGCCGTCGCTGCGGTTTTTTGGATTGCCGGCCTAACCGGCGATCGACCGGCCCTCGCTACCGAACTTCCCTTCCTCGATCTCAGTCCGGGTCAGGAGTTTGTTGTCGTTGGTTGGTACCAGAGTCGTATGGGCGATCGACTGACGCTTGACGAGTGCAAGTACGAATTCGATATCGATCGAGACTCCAATTACCCGGCACTCCGAGCGTTCGACCTTCGTGCGACGTCCCTCTCGATTCGCTGCCGTGTGCAACATGGTGAAGCGCCTGGGTCGATCAAGATCAAGGTCCTTGGGATCATTGAAGGTCCCAATCACGAGGAGCTCTTGGAAACGGTGCGGATAACGTTCGATACAACCCCGCGCAAGCGCCGACTCGCTGTCGTGAACTGGGTGTTCTCTCTGAAACCAGAAGAGAACCCGGACGCGAACTTCGTCGCGATCGAACTCTTCGAACGAACTCTGGCCCGTGTCGATGGCGCCGACGCGGAAGATGGAGAGCTAGAATTCATCCTGAAACTGTTTCAAGAACGCCAAGCGATTCTTCGACAGACTCCGCTCTGGGACCGAGAGATCACTCGCCTAGCCAATCAGTCTCCGCCAACCGAGTCGATCGAAAAAATTGTTCGAGACCTCGGCTTCGTCGAATCCGGCAATCAGTGGATCAGTGAAACCGAGTTCCTCGCGAGTCTTCGAATGGTTCGACGCGGCGACACGGTGGTGACGACAGAGCGAAATGCGCTCGAAGAGATCGCGGACGCCTGGAGCACGAGCGGCAAACGTAAAGCGTTGCTTCGAGGGCTGACCAACACCCAGTACGAGAGCTACGTTCGCAAGCGAGAGCTTCACGAAGGCATGAAGCGCACCGAAGCTCTAACCGCGTGGGGATATCCCGATCAGGTGACCTGGGTAGACCGAGACGATCAACGGTTCGAACTCTGGGTCTTCGAGGATCGGCAAGTCCACCTCGTCGACGACCTCGTCTTTGGCTGGGTGGAAGACTAAGCGACCCGGCAGCCCGGACGATTCATCAGGGGAAGCCGCGCAGGCTGCGCTTCCCTCGAATCTCTGCCGTCGCTCCTTCTTGAAGACCGGAATTCGTCGAACATCTCGTGGTATGAGATGCGACGTCAGTACGGCACTCTCGGTGCAATGACTGATCGGAAGCGCCCCTAGTTGCGGGGTCCGTCGGTGTGAAACACCTGCGTCTCTTCGAGTTCAGCCAGCTCCGGACATAGAGCACCTCGTCCGTCGGACTCCTCGTCAGAGCAGGTCGATAGAATCACGCGACCTCGAAACGGAAGTGACACTTCGCTTCCGATCGGGCGAAAGGCCTGACTACGAATAACGTCGCTGACGATGCGCTGCATGTCGAGCGGTAGATATTCTACTTCCTCAAGATACAACGTACCTTCGGTCACCTCTTCGAACAGACCCAGGTAGCGAATATAGCGACCACCGTCTGATCGGCCGCCGTGCAGCTCCCCCAGGAACAAGCGCCGCATCTCTAGGGGCGAGCAAGATCGGCAGTTGAAGACACGGAACATCTTCCGACGGCGGACGGAGCTCGCGTGAATAGCCCGCGCGAGGGCACGCTTGCCCGTCCCTCGCGTCCCCTCGATCAACACCATGGATTCCTGCTGAGATTCCGAGGGTTTGGGGCTTCCCACGGACGAATTCGATCCGAACGACCAGGGCAAGCTCAGATCGTCAGCGGCGTACAACTGAGATTCGTTTTCCCGTGACGTCAAATCGAGCCCCCCTACGGCTAGTGTTCGCACAACAAATTGTCGGCGGACGGCTGGTTCGAAGCGACGCCGGTTGAGGCACGCCCGAATCACCGACGTCGACGCCTGGTTGGCGGATCGCGATGTTGCGTCTTCGACGAATGCCCGGTGGATTGCAGCCTCACCGAATGACGGAGAGACAGGCCGAACTCGTCACACAGGGAGTTCAGCGGATCGCTACCTGACCGTGCCCCCTCAACTCGAGAGAACAGGCTGGTTGAGCGAGCGAACATCGTTCGTGGAAAATTGCGGTCGAGAACTGGTTTTCGGCCGGGCCCATTGAGCCAATGGCACAGCTTAATCGCAAACAGTGAGGACAGCTAATGAGTTCTGAAAACGGCAAGAAATTGGCTTGCTACTTCACTGGAACATCCAAGCCCCGGAGGGCGGGCGACTTCGAGGGCACCTTTCTCGCGGGGCGGCTGGAATCGCTAGGGCCGTCGACCGCCTGCGCCTCGCTCGGAACCATCGCGCTCGTGACGGACTCCGGAGGGTTTGGTTTTCTCTCAGCGGCCGCGGAGTCGGGCTCGAGCAGACCCTGACGCATCTGAATGGACTTCTCCGACACCCAAGCGACATCGCCCGCGGTGAGCTCCAGGCGACCTTCAGGGCGCGTGCGACACGCGGTGCGAACGATGCCCTCTTCGACTAGCACTCCGGTCTTGTCGGCCTCGTCGCTGTGTTCAACCGTGAACTGAGTTCCGACGACTCGGATCATCGCCAACCGAGTCGTGACATGGAATCCGCGCACGTTGGGTTCGATCCAAAACTCCGCGATGCCATCGAGGAGCCGGAAGTGACGACGACCGTCGACCTGTCGCAGCTCGATTCGGCTGGGACCGACCACGGTCGCCACCGACCCGTCCGGGTATCGCACATGCAGCTGGTTTCGGTCTCGGACTTCAACGGTGTCGATATTCGTAATCTCGCAATGCGTACCTGCGGGTTCTCGCGTCGATCCACCCGCGCGGGTGAAGAGCGGGGTCTCTCCCTCAGGCCACCATGCGACGGCCAACGTCTTCGGCGTGCTACCGAGCCCCGACAGTCGCTGACTCATCGCCCACAGACCCACGAACAAGCCGACGCCAATGACAACAATCGCGGCAGCTCGACGTAACGATCGACCTAGTTTCGCACGTTCCGACGCCGCCGCGTCGCTCGCGGACTCCTGTTCGAAACGGGCGATCGTCGACTCGGTCATTCGTTCCGAGAGCAGTTCATCGAACGCGCCCGACAGACTCTGAAGTTCGCCGTCGATCAGCCGTCGATCGGCCAACGCATCATCGAATCGCGCTCGGCACTCCGCGCACTCATCGAGGTGCTCATCGAGATGCAGCTCCTGATCATCGGAGAGCTCTCCGTCCAACGACAGATCGATCCAACGCTCGACCAACGAGCAATTGACCTGTGGAGTCACGACTTTGACCTTCCTTGTTCCCGCGTTCGGCCGGTCCCGTTTCGCTTCGACACGTCTACCTGTTTGGCGACATCCGATCGCCAAGAATCTGACGAACCGGACCTCGGCTCGTCGTCGGCGAGCGAATCTTTCGCTCGCAGCGCCTCCAACTTGCGGCTCAATTGCTGGCGCGCTCGGAACAACCGAGACTCTACCGCTCGCACGCTGAGCTTGAGTAGTCGCGAGATTTCACGGTACGATCGACCCTCCATATGCTTGAGAAGGATGATCTCCCGGTACTCATCGGACAAAGATTCGAGAGCGTCGCGAACCGTACCCGCCTCTTCGCTCTGCATGACCGCTTCTTCGGGCGGAGCCGCACGGGCAGCTCCCACCGAACCATGGATCGGCGTCGGGACGTCGTCCCCGTAGCCCACCTCGCGGCTGTCCCAGCGAATTTGCCGGCGAATGAGATCGGTCGCGGAGCTCCGAACGATGCTCAAGAACCAGGGGAGAAATCGCTCTCGATCCTTGAGGTTCTTCAACCCTTGGAACGCTTTGAAAAACGCCTCTTGCACGGCATCAGCCGCAAGGTGCTCTTCCTTGACGATTCCGTAGGCAATTCCGCCCGCGGCCCGACGGTGATGTTCCACCAACTCGGCGAACGCAGATCGATCGCCATCGGCGGCTCGGTCGACGAGTTCTCGTCGAGCGACGTCATCCATCGGACCCCTTACTCCACCGTGATCTTCGGCATGCAAGGCAAGTCGAAGAACAGTGTTACGGCCGTGTCTTCGCCCCAGGACTTCCTGAAGAAGGGCTAGGACTTCCCGAAGAAAGGCACGGCACTAGTCACTAAAGACGCGCTCATCGGATGAACCTCGCGATCCGATTGCGCACTTACTTGCCAGACTGCTGCTCTAGCAGGGTGTCTAGTATACCGCGGTAGCTTCGCAGTCGGCGGGTGCGGATGGCCCCCTCCTCGGCGGCCGACTCGACCCGACATTTGGGCTCTCCTCGATGGAGGCAATTGGCAAAGTGACAATGCTGAGCGTGTTCAGCGAGATCCGGCATGCAGTGCGCGAGCGAGGCTGGCTCCATATCCCACAAACCGTAGTCACGGAATCCCGGGGTGTCGATTACCGCGCCGCCACCCGGCAACCCGTAGCCGGTTGCGGCCGTGGTGGTGTGCTTGCCTTTCTCGTTGTGTCGACTCACTTCTCCGACACGAATGGGAACGCCGAGCACACGGCTCAACAACGAGGATTTTCCGACTCCGGACGGCCCCGAGACAACCGAAACGCGACCGCTGACCACGGCGTGTAGCTGTTCGAGACCGAGCTCGGACTCGATACTCGTTCGGATGACGCGATAGCCGATCTCTTCGTAAACCAACAACTCGCTCTCGACGTCTGGCGCGGGGCCGAGGTCGATTTTGTTGACGACGATGACGACCGGAAGATCTCGATGAGACGCGGCAACGAGAAGCCGGTCGAGTGCGCCGAACTTGAGCTTGGGTTGCCGAAGAGCGAAGACAGGGAGAACCTGATCGAGATTGGCGGCGACGATGAGCTGTCGACCTCCGCCGACCTCACGACGTCTGGCCAGGAAGTTGGATCGCGGGAGAACCTCCTCGACCACGCCGCGCCCCGCGCCACCGGGAAGAATACGCACGACGTCGCCGACGACCACAGTTTCCTTGCGCTGCCTCAGTGCGCCGCGGAGCTCGCACAAAAGCTCGTCCTCCCCCACCCGAGCTTTGATCTCACGACTCGAACGAAAAACGACGAGACCCTCGACGAGTTCGGACTCGTTCGAGGCCGTCATGATATGACCAACCGCGCGACGCCAGCCGGGACAGATCGGAACAGCCGCAGCTTCACAGAATTGGACACTAGACAGTCAACTCTCGAACGTCGTCGTCCGGCGGAACGGGAAGCGTGCTCACAGACGAGTCGAGGTAGTCGATGGTCTGCTCTGGCGCGCGGCCGACGAATCGCAAGGGGTCCCACTCCGCAACGTCGGCGAGCAGGGGACCCAAGACCGGGTCCGCTTCGAACAGCGACCTCAAGGGATTCTCGCCACCTGACTCTCGGAGACTCTCCGCCGCCTCCCAAGTAAGCTTACGAATTCGTTCGTGCAGCTCTTGCCGATCTTCACCGCGGGAGCTGCCGAGCATGAGCAGCTCTTCCGCTGCGATGAACGGCAACTGCTCAGCGACTCTGCGCTCGGCGACACGCTCGTGCACGATCAGTCCATCACAGACGTTTCGAGCGATGATGAGGAGAGCATCGGTCGTCAGGAACGCCTGAGGAATGGTCATGCGGCGCAATGCGGAATCATCGAGAGTACGCTCGAACCATTGCGTCGCGGCCATCGCGCCAACGCTCGTCGGAAACGACAAGAGGTGTTTGGCCAAGGCGCTCATTCGCTCGGAACGCATCGGATTGCGCTTGTACGGCATAGCCGACGAACCGACTTGGCTCTTGCGGAACGGCTCTTCGACTTCTCCCCAGCTCTGGAGCAATCGGAGGTCCGTCGACATCTTGTGCAAGACCACGCCGAGTTCGGCCAGCACGTTGACGATCCGGAGATCCCACACCCGGGGGTAGGTCTGTCCGGTCAGTGGGAAAGTTCGATCGAAGCCCATTCGGGTGGCGACGGCGTGCTCGAGTTCCTCGACTTTGGAGTGGTCTCCGTCGAAGAGTTGCAAGTAAGACGCCTGCGTCCCGGTAGTTCCCTTGACGCCGCGAAACGGAAGCTCGCGTCGCAACCTATCGATCGTGTGCCAACAGTCGACGAGGTCCTGTAGCCACAGTGCCGCACGCTTGCCCACCGTCGTCAACTGGGCGGGTTGCAGGTGAGTGAGGCCAAGCGTCGGGCGGCCTGCGTGTTCGCGAGCGAACGAGGCGAGGACGTGAATCGTTCGCAGAAGGCGATCACCCACCATCGACATGGCTTCGCGGAAGAGAATCAGATCGGCATTGTCCGTCACGAAACAGGACGTCGCGCCGAGGTGCAATATCCCCTTCGCTCCAGGAGCGACTTCGCCGAAGTGGTGAATGTGCGCCATCACGTCATGACGTAATCGCTCCTCGTGTTCCGCGACTCGATCGAGGTCCATCTCGTCGCGGTGCGCGCGAAGCTCCGCGACTTGCTCCGGTCTAACGGACAAACCCATGCTGCACTGAACGTCGGCCAGTGCGATCCAGAGGTCGCGCCAGATCAAGGCACGACGACGTGAAGAGAGCAATTCTCGCATGGCACGAGAGGCGTAACGTTGGGTCAATGGATCGACGTAAGTCTCGCCGGAAGAAGACACCGCAAACACCTTCCCTCGCCGCTTGGCTGGGCTATGGACGCACAAGTCGCGAGCTTCGGTGGGGAAACTCGCCGACCGCGGGGAAAGCGCGCCAGTCTAACCCAGTCGGGCGAGAAAGGGACCGGTGTAGACGGACCCGGCGGGGATCGTAAATCGGCTCGGAAAAACACCGAACGGACTCCCGCTATGTGCCGATATTCCAGAATGAACGGAGTCCCCCCTACACATAGGGGCGACGCCACGCGCCACAGAGAGGGAACGAAATGCCGACCGGCACCACACTTCGGGCCGACGGATCGCCCGTCCGCCCGGGCCACCGTCTTCCGACATCGCGACCACTTGCCGCGGTCCTGCTGCTGATCTTTCTCGGCGCGGCCCCGGCCAGCGCCGACGTGATCATCCTCAAGAACGGGAACAAGATCCGCGGGAAGCTGAAGGCCGAGGTCGGAGACCTGATCGAGTTCGAGCTCCCGTACGGCACCATGCGCATCCGGCGCAACGAGATCGAGAAGATCGAGCGAGAGTCGGACGCTGACTATCTAGAGAAGGCGGGCCGAAACCTGCTTCGGCACAAAGACCTGGCCAAGGGAATCGAGTTCTTGCGCCGCGCTCACGCCAAGTCGCCGAGTCCATCGACGCGGCAGTCCCTCGTAGCCGCGCTTCGAATGAGCGCGGAGAAGGCCGTCTCGAAACGAAGACTCGAAGCTGCGCAAGGCTACATAGCCGAGGCCCTAGATCTCGACGACACAAACGGGAAGCTCCTCAAAACGCGGGACTCGGTTCGGGCTGCGCTCGAAAAACTGGTTCGGCTGGAAACGCGGGCCGAAGCCGCGTTGGTCGAGCAAAAAGTCGATGTCGCGTACGAGTCTGTCCGTCAACTCGTCGAAGAGTACCCGGAGCGACGCGACCGCTGGCGAAGTCAGTTGGCAAGATTGTCGGTCGTGAAAGGTCACAGCGTGCTTCGCGACAGCAAGTTCGCTCACGCCCGTGATCTCTATCACGAGGCTCTTGCCAACGACCCAGACCTCATCGAATACATCCGAGTGCCGCTGGGGTTCTGCGAAATCCAAGCCGTGATCCCTGTCTTGGAGAACGGCAACTTCGACCAAGCTCGAGTCCGCCTCACCGAAGCGTCACACGTGCTTCCCGGGAACCCCGCTATCACGTACTACCTCGCCCTTACCGAGCAGGGAGCCGGCAACCTGTCGCGTGCCGCTGATCTCTACTCGATTCTCGCGGGCCCCGATAACAAGACGATCAACAACGAGAAACACATTCTCGCTCTCAAAGACGCGGCCGAGTCGCAACTCTCCAAAACAACGAGTATCGAGCTGCCGGAGCCGGTTCAGCGTTGGAGCTCCTCCATCAAGAAGAAGGGTGTGCTCGAGACACGCAACTTCAAGATTCACTACACGATCAAAGATCGCGCCGTGACGACAGAGCGCTACCTCGAGCACCACTTCGGCCGGATGCGCCAGCGGTGGTTTCGAGGAGCACTACCGCTGCGAGCCAAAGTGGACGTCTTCCTGCACCCGAGCAAAGAAGCATTTCAAGAGGCCGTGTCGCCTCCGTCGTGGAGTTCCGGAATCACGCGTCACGAGTATCGGTTCGGACGTTGTTTCTCACACGAAGTCCACTTCGACGCCTCCGCCCCGCAGTTCCTCTCCTCCACGTTGCCCCACGAACTGTGCCACGTGCTGATACCGGCGCTGATCGGCGAGGAGGCGCGCGCACCACTTTGGCTCGACGAAGGGCTAGCGACGACCGAAGAACCAGAGTTCAAGCAGCGCTACTATCGCCGCGTGGTCCGAGACGCCCTCGACGACGGCACCTTCTTCCCGATCACCGATCTCTTCCGAATGACGTCGTACCCAGAAGAAGAACGCGCCGCGTTGTTCTACGCTCAGTCCAATTCGGTCACTCGATTCCTGATCACACGGCTGGGCCTACGAGAGGCGTTGTCGTTCCTGAGAGAACTGGCCACGGGACCGGCTGATCAAGTGACGCGCGAACACCCAACGTTCACTACGCTCGGACACTTAGAGGGCTCTTGGCGTCGGTGGGCAGAAAAGGATAGCTAGAGGCCCGGCCGAAAAGTCAGAGGCCCGGCCGATCGTGCAGCTCTCGCGAACCGGGTACCTCCGGCAGCCGGGTCGTATACAATCGTCTTGCCATGGACGCCTATCCACTTTTCCTTCGAGCGCTGCGCGATGAGATCGATCTGCCCGAGCACGCCTCCATCCGATTGGCGGTGTCCGGAGGGCCGGATTCGACGGCACTCGTAGCGCTGTTCTCGCAGTTCGTCCAACGGCGACGTCCCGATCTGCAACTCTCGATCGGACACGTCCATCACCACCTCAGGGACCAGGACTCCGATGATGACGCGGACTTCTGCTCTCAGCTGGCTGCGCGCTTCTCGTTGCCGTTTCGGCTCGAGCACGTGGACACGCGCGCCTGCATGCGAGAGCGGGGCCAGTCGCTAGAGACTGCGGCGAGAGATCTACGACTCGAGTGCTTCCGAGAATGGGCGCAGGAAGACGGGCTGCACGCGGTCGCGACGGGACACCACGCTGACGACCAGTTGGAAACCGTGCTTGCCCATATCGTACGCGGGTGCGGATTGAACGGACTCGGAGGAATGGCCTGGCAGCGCCCCATTCCCCGAACCCGGGCCGTACTCCTACGCCCGCTTCTGAAGCACGACCGAGAGTCGCTCGCCATGCATCTGAAGTCGACCGAGCTCTCGTCGCGAGACGATCCGAGCAATGCCCACCTCGAGCACACACGCAATCGTATTAGGCACGAGTTGATCCCGCTTCTCGAACGATTCAATCCAGGAATCCGCGAGGCGATCGCGGGGTTATCGTCGGAGGCGCGCGCGACGCGCCAAGAAGCGTCGCTGCATCGGGTTCTTCGCGGCCCTGGAATCGCCAGCGCAAGCGTCCATGGCTCGATCGCGGTGTCGACCGGACCCGAGATCTTGCGGCGACTTTGGGGACAGTTCCACGAGTCCAACTCCGGCCTGACCCGCGCTCACTACGAGCAGGTCGATCGTTTCCTGTGCGGGAGCGACGGGCATCGCTGCGCACTTCCGGGATCCTGGACGTTGGAACGGGTTGGGGCGTGGATTCACCTTCATCGCTTCGTCGACAGTCCGCCCGCCTCCCCCGTCGACGGAACCCTC
>JAJFFE010000192.1 GCA_021776775.1 Planctomycetota bacterium
CCTTCCTTCGTCGTTTTCGCTAGCCCGTAGTCGATCACCTTGGGCCAAGGCTCACCGTCTTGTTCGACCACGATCATGTGCGCCGGCTTGAGATCCCGATGCACGACGCTCTCCTCGTGCGCGTGACCGATCGCGTCGCACACTTTCAAAAACAGACGAATCCGCTTCTCTATGGAGTAGCAGTTCTTGTCGCAGTACTCGGTGATGGGATCGCCGTCGATGTACTCCATGGCGTAGTACGGCCGGCCGTCAACATGGAGGCCTGCGTCGAACAGCTTGGCAATGCCGGAGTGGTTGAGCGTCGCCAGCGCCTCCCGCTCCACCTCGAACCGGCGAAACATCTCAGCGTCGACCTCGAGGTCTTCACGAAGCAGCTTCACCGCCACCCGTTGCTTCGGATTCTCACGCTCTCCAATGAAGACGTGACCGAACGCTCCAGAGTCCACCGACTCCACGATTCGGTACGGCCCCAACGTCTCGGGTATCCGACGCAACGCCGGGGCAGGGCGCAGAAACTGCGTCGACCGCAACGCTCCGGGTGGACCCGGCCGGTTCCTTGAAGGGGCTGGAGGCGGGAGCGGCTCAGTCGCCGGATGATCATCGCCATCGGGAGGGCTGGAGTTGGCGGGGTCAGTGGTCATAGATTCGAGCCGGTAGTTTCCGCGGGTGCTGCAGCCAGAAGGGCGCAGTCAAACGAATAGCCTACTACTCAATCCCACTCTCCGAAAGCCAAGCGGACCCCGCAAACCGATCTCGGATCAGGAGTCACGACTGAGCGCCAGCCCACGTCACCTGATGCGCTTCTCGGCCATCGAGACCCGTCGATCAACCAACAACTGTGTGCGGGGCGAGGTCTCAATATGGAGCGTCACGATGTCGAGCGACACAGTATCGCCCAGCCCGGGCCCCAGTGACCGACCGATCAACTGGTGTTCGAGCCACGCCACGATGTGCTTCTTCTGGTCGACTTTATTTCGCTCACTCCCTGGTTTTTCTGGTCACACGATCCAGCGGTAGTCCTCGAGTGTTGCGACCGGAAGGATGGTCGCCAACCGGGCCGGTCCGGGATACAACGAATCGAGACACGTGGATCGAATGCGGCAGACGATACGGGGATGCACGATGAGTCAAAGTCCAGGACGAGCTTCCGAGCCGGATGATCCGCATGCAGCCGAGCGGCTCGATCCACGCGCCATCGCGGAGTCGCGCAAGGATGAAGATTCCCAGTTCCCGCGAACACTGCGCACCGCGTTCTTCGAGTGGTACGACCAGGGCGATCTGGAAAAACTCTGGGAAGAGTTGTGCTCGATCTACTGCGAGCCGTTGATCAACCACTACCGTCGGCACGCGGGGTCGAAAGACAGCTTCCCCACTGTCCCCAAGTTGGAGCCGGAAGAGATCGTCAATCAGTACTTCATGGACCGGGTGCGACGGGAAGACTTCGCCGAAGGGTCGTGGTACGGCAAGTGGCTCGGTTGGCGGCAGACACACGCCGACAACCCAGCGCGCCACCTTCGGCACTGGATCAAGACCGACTTCCGGTTGTTCTGTCGAGACGCGGCGAAGAGCGGATGGCGGCGCGACGAACGCGAGCGCGTCTTTGCCGACTTCGAGGCGGCGCAGATCGAAGCGGACGCCCCGTCCATCGATACGATCGACGAGTTCGAAGAGCAAAAAATGGAACTCGCCGGAATCGCCGAGTGCGCCGTGGAACAGGTTCTCGGGACCTACCCCGCGGATCGGCGTGACAAGGTGTCCCGGCTGTTTCGCGCGATCCACGTCGAGAACCGGCGGTACAAGGACGTCGCTCAGTCCATCGGGGAGAGCCCGGCCAACGCGCGGAAGATCATGCAACGCTTCCGAGAAGCGGTGCGAGACGAGTCCCAGCGCCTGCTCGGCGCACTCGGATATGACGACGACGACATCATGAACATTCTGGAGCGACTATGAACGAGTCGAACGAACCGGGCCGTTCGGACACCGACCGCCCGTTGGAACAAATCATGGTCGAACGCATCGTCGCCGACGCCATCGAGAACCCGAAGGTGAAACTCCTGCGCCGCCTTCGATCACCCCGCGCCAGAGAGTGGTGGCTCGAGTTGATCTCCACCGCGCTAGCAGGCGACGCGGGATTCGACGAACCGCTCACCCCGGAGTCGCTGCCGACACCTCACCAACTCTTCGACCTCAAGGACGCGAGCAAGACCCGAGGCGCCGCGTACACCGAAACCGAACACGCGGAAGCGGCGGGGCTCTACTTCGGGGCCGCCCTGCTCTTCGACGGACACCCCGCTCGCCCTCCGGAGCTGTGCATCAGTTCGCTCGACTGGCGTGAACTCGACGAAGTCTACGTCTCGATCGGAGAGTGCCTCGGCGACGAGTGGGAGTCGTTCGTCGAACGCGCCCTGCAGCGCAACGAAGACCGCGACTGATTCTCCGCGCCTTGCGCACAGCCGCCGGATTTCAGCCACGTGATCTCAGCACCGGATCACACCACTGCGTCTCGACGACGAGGCGCCGGCGACCCCAGCACGCTTGAAACGCCCCCCTCCCCCCGCCTCCAGGAAATCTCGATTTCCTCGGTCACAACTTCTCCGACCGCTCCTCGAACACCTACGACCCAGAAACTCCCACCTGGAAGGTGTTCCGTGAACCGTTTACTCACCGCCCTACTGCTTTGTCTTTTGACCGCCCCGGTATTGTCGGGGCAGCAGCCGTTCGTCCGTGGCGATGCCAACGGCGACGCCGCGCTCGATGTTTCCGACGTGGTGTTCAGCCTCGAGTATCTATTCCAGGGCGGGACCGCCGACTGCCTGGATGCGATCGACGGGAACGACGACGGGGAAGCGCAGATCTCCGATCCTGTCTACGTCCTCGCGTATCTGTTCCAGGCGGGTGCGGCGCCGCCCGAGCCGTTCCCGGATTGCGGTGCAGACCCGACCCCCGATAGCTTGGATTGTGTTGGGCCGACGACGTGTGGCTCCGGTACGACGGGCACCGTGCGCGGGCGTGTTATCGCCGACGACGGGCGTTCGATCGGCGGCTTGACGGTCTCCGTCATGGGCACGGCGGTCACCACGGAGTCGGACGTCGACGGACGCTTCGAGTTGATCGGCGTTCCCGCGGGATCGTCCGCGCTCTGGTTCGATGCGCGCACCGGACGACCGCAGAGTTCGTTTCAGATGCGACTGAACGTCGACGTCACGGCTGGGCAAGAGCGTGTGCTGCCCGGAGTGATTCACATTCCCATGGTCCGCTCGACCGGGTCGGCGCCGGTGCACGCGCTGGCCAGCCAGACCGTCACCATTCCCGATCACGCGGGCGCGTCGTTGCAACTCGCTCAAGGCGGCGCGACCTTCCCCAACGGTTCGACCACCGGGCAGATTTCGTTCACGCTGATTCCGCCCGACCAGGTGCCGATTCAACTTCCGGCCGGGATGATCTCGGAGAGTATGTTCTCGGTGCAGCCGTCGGGAACGCTGTTCGACCCACCCGCGCCGATCTCGTTTCCCAACTACGATGGACACCCGCCCGGGGCTACGGTTCCGATCATGGCCATGGACGCCGACTGCGGCGAGTGGGTCGAGATTGGAACGGGCACCGTCAATCCGACCGGGACCGTGATCGTATCGGACCCCGGGGTCGGCTTGTCGCGCGCGTCGTGTTGCGGCGTTTGTTGCAGCCCGGTGCAAGGCAGCATCAGCGGTCAAGTGCTAGCGCGAACCATCGACCCCATGACCGGCGCCGAGTCCCTCGAGCCGGTGGTCGGCGCTTACGTTCAAGGTTGGGGCGGCAACTTTGCCGAGACCGACGTCAACGGCAACTACACGATCGTGCCGTTCCCGCTCGGCTGCGATGGTCCGCCGCTCACCATCACCTTGAACTGCAGCAAAGAGTTCGGTGCGTCACCGGAGTCGGTGTATCTCTACCAAAGCCGACACGTCGCCATCACAACGACCGACACCACCGACGTCGACTTCGTGTTCGAGACGTTTCAAGTCACCTTCGTCAGTGATCAACTCGACGACGCGTATCCCGGCCTCGACGCGCCGGTCACGGCGATCGCCGCCGACGGCACCGAGGGGTTCGGCACCCCCAGCTCTCCGCAACGAACCTCGGTCAAGCTATCGATCCAACCGACCGGCACCACACCACCCACCTACGTGCGCGTCACCATCGCCGACGATCCGAGCACGGGCGCGTTCGTGACGGACTGGGGTCGACTGCGACTCGACGCCTCGCCCGGTGACGGCAACGTCGGTGAACCGGTCGGCGCGACGACGGATTGGATTCCGTACCAAGAGCTGGCCCAGAACTTGAAGGCGATTCGCTACGAAGGGCCCATCGAGTTCGGCCTGATCCCGAGCTACCTCTATCCGGACCGTCCCGACCACCGCGAGTACCGACGGGTCGGCTTCACGATCGAAGGCGGAGAGCTGAATGGCACGGGCCAGATCGAAGCGTCGAGCTCGACCCTGCTGCCGATCGACATCGACGTCGTGCGCACGCCGACGCTATTCATCCACGGCTTCATCGCCAGTCCCGAGAACTTCAAGCCGGACTTCCTCGAACCGTTCGTCGCCATCAACGGCGACCAAGTGTTCAGCACCAACACCGACGGTTGCTTCGAGGGGGTGTACTGCTCTCCGTACTTCGTCAACTACGTCGACGTGCACGCCAACCAACTGTCGGCTGGCGTCGTGGACCGGGTCGTCGATCGCATCGGCACTATGCAGACGCAGCTCGAATCAGAGAGCATCGCCGCGACGCGCTTCGACTTGGTCGGACACTCGTACGGCGGACTCGCCGGCCGCCGCGCCATCGACGAAGTGGGCGCCGCCCACGTTCGTCGGCTCGTGACCATAGGCACACCACACTTGGGCGCCGCCGCCGCGAGCCGCAACGTGAACATTGCCGACCTGGCGCTCAACCCGCCGGCCGACCCGCGTGCACAGGTACTGTTGCAGTCGCTCGTCGACAACCTGCGCCGCCCGTCGGTGCAAGGCGATGCGCTGGCCGACTTCCTGGAGCTTCCACTCTTGGGCTCGCCCATGCCGCTGTGCTCGCTCGATGATCTCTCCTTCGAGGCGAACCTCGCCGCCTCGCCGAGCTACGGATTCACGGATGGCATCGACTACCGCTTCTACTACGGTGAGCAAGGGTTCGGGCTCGACATCGGCGGCGAGGTCAGCTCGATCATTTGCGAAGGGTTAGACCTTCCGATCCTCGACACGCTCTACCCGTTCGCCGGTTACATCAACGAGGTCTTCTCGACGCGCGGAGACTTGGTGGTGAACGTGCACAGTGCAACCGCGGGCTGGTTGGACACCGCTCTCGACGAGAAAGTCAGCGGGGCCAATCACAACGAACTAACCCGCTTCGGCTCAGTCGGCGAGAGCGTCGCGACGTGGCTGCTCGACGACACGCCGGAGGGAGCGGGCGTCGTTCCGTCCAACGATCCCAGCGGCATGCCGCCGCTGATTCACAACATGAACGCCATCACGATCGACCCGAACGGACCGGGCGATTGGATCATCAACGGCTCGGGCTTCTCGGCGAGCACCGAGATCCATCTTATCCGAGGGCTCTCGCCGTTCTTCCAGACATTGTCGACGAGTGACTATACGGTCATCGGGAGCCAGATCGCGATCCACTTGCCGCTCAGCGGCTCCGGCGACCTCCGCAGCGGGTACCTCTATTTGGAAGATCAAGGACGACGCAGCAACTTGGTCGGATACTCCGTCCTGCCCAACCCATCCTTGATCGCAGACATCCTCGGCGTGGTCACGGGTGCCGTCGGTGACGTGGTCGAGGTCACGGTTGATCACGCCCAAGAACAGTTCTGCAATGCGTTCGCGATCTTCGACTACGTGACCACGGTCACGGCGGATGTCATCTCGACGGTGCCGCTGTCGTTCCCACTGTCGGGCTACCGCTCGACGCTTCACATTCCGGTTGCGTCACTCGGCACGTCGGGCGAGATCCGCATTCGCGGCTTCGGCGGATCGGACTCCAACCCGGTCTTCTTCGAAGTAGCACCGATCGTTTCCGGGTTGCTTCCATCCGTCGCCTGCATCGGCGCTAGCGTGTCGATCCTCGGCAGCAACTTTGGCAACGAACTCGAAGCGGTCGAAGTGCGCGTCGATGGCGCTATGCAACCGGTGACGTTCGTCGATCACGGTGAGATTCGCGTCGTCATTGCGACGGGCACCGCCACCGGGAACGTCGAAGTGCTGGTCCGCGGCGTGCCGGCCGCGGCGCAGCCGGAGGTAGCGATCGGCGCGGACTCCGACTTCGACGGTCTGCCCGATGCGTTCGAAGTGCAGTACGGACTCGATCCGTTCGATCCGACCGACGCGCAGGAAGACCCGGACGGCGACGACCTGACGTCGACCGAAGAGCTCTTCCTCGGCACCTCGCCGGTCGCCGCCGACACCGATGGCGGTGGATTGAACGACGGCGAAGAGATTGCCATCGGACTCGATCCGTTGAACCCGGCCGACGACATCGGCGATCCCGACGGCGACGGCTTGTCCACCATCGACGAACTGACGGCCGGTACGGACCCTTCCGATCCGGACTCCGACAACGACGGACTGCTCGACGGTGAAGAGGTCATCGCCGGCCTCGACGGCTACGTCACCGATCCGCTCGACAACGACACCGACAACGACGGTCTCGCCGATGGGCCGGAGGTCCTCGTCTACGGCACCGACCCCACTTCGGCCGACTCCGACGGCGATCAGATGACCGACGCGCAAGAAGTGCTCGGACTGCTCGGCTACGTGACGAACCCGACGTTGGCCGATTCCGACAGCGACGGGCTGACCGACTTCGAAGAGATCACAATCTACGCGACGTCACCGCTCGACCCGGACGGCGACGACGACGGGGTCAACGACGGGAACGAAATCAGCCTCGGCTCGGACCCGTTCGATTCCGACACCGACGACGACGGCTTGAGTGACGGCTTCGAATTCATCGTCGGACTCTCGCTCACGACACCCGACGCCACGACCACGCTGGTCGGCTCGTTCGTCTTACCCGGCGGAGCCGCGGCAGAGTCGGTCAACGTCACGGTGGTCAACGACCCGACTGGCCAGTACACGACGACAACCGACACCCAAGGCGCGTTCACCCTTGCCCAGTGGCCGCAAGCGTTGAGTCCGGTGCGCGTGCGCGGGAGCTTGCAAGACGCAACGCTCGGATCGTTCACCGCGGTGTCGGCTGAGATCGTCACTGCAGCGATCGGCGACACCGACCTCGGCGTCACCGAGCTGGTCTCTTCGGCGGGGCGACTCTTCCTCGAAGAGCGCTTCACGGTCGCCCCCTACGCATGGTCTGTAGAGTTTGCCGACGTCGACAACGACGCCGCCATGGATCTGGTCGTCTCTGGGTCGACAGGATTGACTGTGATCGCGGGCAGCGGTAACGGCGCGTTCGAAGACCCAGTCTTCATGCCCACCGGCTCGACCGCGTACGCGGTCAAGGTCGGCGATCTCAACTCCGACGGCTGGCCCGACCTGGTGTACGCGGCAACCGACACCGCAAGCGTCAATGTATTTCTCGCCGACGGCACCGGCGGGTTCGGCCCAGCGACCGCGTTCGCGGCGGGGTTGCTGCCGCTCTCTATGCAGCTCGAGGACTTCAACGGAGACGGAGCGCTCGACGTCGCGATCACGAGTTGGTTCCCGAGCGGGATCCTGGTGCTGCTCGGCGACGGATCGGGAGCGCTGGGTTCCGCGGTAACGTATCCCGCCGGCGTGCAACCGGCCGGAGTTGAAGTCGGCGACATGAACAACGATGGACTTTCCGACCTCGTCGTCACCGATGCCCAAGCGGGCACTGTCGACGTCTTACTCGGCGCTGGTGGCGGCACGTTCCTGCCCACGCTCACGTTTCTGACCGGCGGAACATCACGCAGCCTTGCGCTAGGTGACTACGACAACGACGGTAACCTCGACGTGGCCACCGCCAACGACCAAGCCGAATCGATCAGCCTGCTGTTCGGGGACGGCACGGGGTCGCTGTCGACGGCGGTGACAACCGCCGCCGCAGGCGTGCAAAGTGTCGAGGCAGGAGACTTGAACGAAGACGGCAATCTCGACTTGGTCGCGACCGTGGACGACGGCGCGGCGATCATGATCGGTAGCGGAGTGGGCACATTCACCGTCGTCGCCACTTACGCGTCGTCGTTGGGTCTTGCCTATCGCTCTAGCCTGGCCGACGCCAACGACGACGGCCACCTAGATCTTGCCACGGCGGACTTGGTCGAAAACGGCGTCGGAGTCTTGTTCGGCCGCGGCGACGGTTCGTTCGAGACCAATGAAGAGTATGCCGTCGGCCAACAACCGGTCGCGGTTGTGACCGGCGACTTCAACGGCGATGGCAACCTCGACTCCGCCACGGCGAACGAAGACAGCAACGACGTCACGGTGCTGCTCGGTGACGGGACCGGCGTGTTCGCACCAGGAATCGTGGTGCCGCTCATCGGCTCGCCGGTCGACGCCGACGTGGCGGACTTGGACGGCGATGGCACTCTCGACATCTGCGTGGCCAAGAGTAACGGTGCGGTGGGCCTGCTGCTCGGCGACGGCAGTGGCGGGTTCGTCGCGGCACCCGACCTCACGGCGTCGACGTCGACCAACGCGATCGTCGCCACCGATGTGAATGCCGACGGCGTCGTCGACTTGATCACCGCGACGGTGAACGACGTCACGGTGTATCTCGGAACAGGGGGCGGTGCATTCGCGGCCGGTACGTCCTTCACTTCGGCAACTGGCGTGTTCATCTGGGACTTTACGGTGGCCGACCTCGACGGGGACGGCGACCTCGACATCCTCACCAACAACTACCTGACGACGGAGCTGGCTATCCTGTGGGGTGACGGAGCGGGTGGCTTCACGTTCGGCCCAACCCTGACGGCTGGCGCAACCATCTTCGGGGCGGCGGTTGGCGATCTCAACGGAGACGGAATCGCCGACATTGCCTCCGCCGATTACACCGTTGGAACGGTTAGCGTACTGATCGGGACGGGTGGCGGAGCGTTCGCCGCGGCCGTCACCTTCGACACCGGGCTGCTCCCGTCGAGCGTGACCATTGCCGACATCGACGGCGACGGGAATTCCGATCTACTGATCCCTCTGCTCTACGCTCAGAGCCTCGCCGTTCTCATCGGAGACGGTAGTGGATCATTCGCAGCGCCGCGTCGATTCGGAATCGGTGCGGAGGTTCAAGACTTGGTCGTGGGCGATCTCGACAACGACGGCGATCTCGACGTAGTCACGGGCAACGCGTCCACCGACGCCGTCGGTGTATTACTGAATCGTCGCTTCTGATCGACCACGTTCGACAAGCCCTACCTGGATCATGATAGAGCGCCGGCGGGTCCGAGTCGCACCAAGCGACACCGGAACCGCCGGCTTCTTTGCATCGCGTTCGGCGTGCTTGATCGTCCGTTCAACCGTCCGTGCGATCGAATCGCACTTTGAATCGAGAAGAATTTTTCACGAAAAAGAGGTCCGCCAAAATTGTCCGGATCGCCATCACTGCGGAGATCAACGAGACGCTGATGCCTCCCGAGATGGGCCTGTCTCGCTAGCAGACACTTCCCGACATCGTCAAACGGATGACCCTTCTTGACCGCCCTCCCCTTGAGTCTGAAAACACGCACTGACGGATCGCGCCCCGATCGTGCGTTCAAATCCCGAGTCGCGAACGTACTTGGAGAATGCCATCGCCGAAGGTCTGTAGGGCCCAGTACACCTCAATTTGACTCTTAACGTCAGCTCCCGACGTGTACTCCCTTAGAAGGACGGCCTATCACCAAGATTTCGTTACCCACGTCAAAGCATCCGTCGGCGGCGGAGAACTGGGTACTCTCAGAGTGAACTATTGGCAATCCTCGTCACCGCTGAATCCATAGGGACTCCCAATGACTGTCCGCCGCCTCGTGATCTTGGTTTCCGTTTGTCTAGCTCCGGTATCTTGGGCATCCGCCACGGTCTCCACAGTTCCGACCGACTTTTCGACCATTCAAGCCGCTATCGATAGCGCTGCTCCTACCGGCTGCACAATCCAGGTCTCCTCCGGGCTCTACCCCGAGAACATCGACTTCTTAGGCAAGTCGATAACGGTGGAGAGCGTGGACGGCGCGGCTGTCACGATCATCGACGGGTCCGCGTGCACGCCGGGAAGCGACATTCAATGCAGTACGGTGACATTCAGAAACGGCGAGCAGAGAGACTCCGTACTACGGGGATTCACGATCACCGGCGGGAAAGGCTACTATTACGTAGCGTTCGGCGGCGATACCAATGGCGGGGGAATTCTCTGCGATGGTGCGTCTCCCTCAATCGTCGATTGCTTAATCGTGGAGAACGATTGCGGACCATTGGGTGCCGGAGGAGCTGGAGGCGGGCTGGCTTGTAACTATGGAAGTCACCCCCTGGTCGTCGGGTGTGTGTTCATGGGCAACACCGCAGACTACGGCGGAGGGATCGTGGCCGACTTCGGAAGTAGCCCCGTCATCCTTCGTAACGTGTTCGACGGCAACACTGCTCTACACGGCGGTGGGGTCAAGTGCAATGACGTCGGATATCTCACAATTCAGGGGTGCCTCTTCTTTGGTAACGACGCCATCGACAGCGGCGCCGGATTCGGAGCGGGGATCCAAGTCGCCGACGTCGACGAGGTCCTGATCGACGGTTGCACGATCTACGACAACTACGCGGACTTCCTAGGAGGTGGGCTTCACGTCGGCTCCGTCACGAACTGCACGATCCGCAATACCATCTTCTGGGACAACAGCGCGGGGACCGCTGGGCCCTCCATCTTCATGGTGGCTACTGGATCGGGGCAAGTTTCGAATAGCGTTCTCGCCATTGGCGGGCTCGGCGGACCTACGTCACCACTCTTAACGACGGGAGTGATCGATCTCGATCCATTGTTCGTCACCGGCCTTCTCGGTGGCGAGTTCTACCTGAGCCAGATCGTTGCTGGCCAGACTGTCCAGAGCCCGTGCGTCGACAGCGGAGACCCGGGCGTCGTGCCAACCGGAACGACACGAAGCGACGGGGCTCCAGATACAGGGCCCAGCGACATGGGATACCACTATCCGCCCTACGCCGATTTCTGGTTCGTTCGCGGAGATGCGAATAGCGACGGAGGATTCGATATCTCCGACCCGGTGTTCACGCTATCCGCACTGTTCGTCCCGGGATCGGCTCCTTCCTCTTGCGAAGACGCAAGCGACGCCAACGACGACGGGACGGTCGACATCTCGGACTCGGTCTACTCCCTATCCGCGCTTTTCGTGACGGGCTCGCCGCAACCCAGTCTGCCGTACCCTGCGTGTGGCATCGATCCGACACCAGACATGTTGGATTGCGCGGGACCTGCTCCGGGTTGCCCCTGATCCAACCTTCGCTCCCAAAGACACGAAGCGATCGCGGCACACGATGTGAGAACCAGGCGTCTCCTAGGAGTCAATGTATCGGGACGACCGGAAGTCTGAGCCCCGGATCCCAGTACGCGCTGGCGCCGCGGAAGAACATGCCGGGGGGCACTTCGACGTGGCGCGGATCACGGCTGAGCACGAACGCCACGCGGAGCGGGAAGTGTCCCGCCGGTTCGCCGTTGGTGTAGCGGCTGCGACCGAACGCGCGGCCTTCGGCGATCGCGGTCCACTCCAACAACTCGAGTGTCGCCGCGTCGAAACGTAGACGACCGCTCATGCGGCCCTGATAACCCGACGACGGCAGCGGACGTCGCCATCCGACCTCGCGCTCGCCCGTCTCCATCGCGAAACGCCCGGCAAGTACGACTTCGATTTGCGGCACGCCGTCGCGAACGACCAGCGACCGCGTCACCTCGAAGTTAGCCTCAGAGACATGCGACACTTCCCACGGATCGGGTTCGCCGCGAATGTTGTCGAGGCAGTGGTTGAGGAGCAACCGGCCGGCAAGACCATCCGGCATTCGACCGTGCGCGAGTTGTCGTAGCTCGAACGGGCGCACCCAAAGATGGTCGCGGCCGAGTCGCTCGTTGCGGCGACCGCGATCGCGACGTCCACGGCGTCCGCGAACGGAGCGGGCCGGTTCGGAATCAATGCGCGCGAAGACCTGCACGACGGCGGACCCTCGTGGAGGTTTCGGTCGGGCGTAAGGGGCCGCTTCGGGAAGGTTGATGCGCGGCGGCGGATCGGCGGCGAAGTCGGACTTGGCGCGATCCAACAACTCGACGAGTCGCCGGGCCGATCGTCGGTTCATCGCTCCGTACACATCGCCGGTGGCGTCGAACGCGTAGAACCCTTGCCGCGTGGTCTTCTCGTCCGAGCCGTTGAAGTTGCGGACTTGATCCATGATGCGAGCAAAGAACTGCGTCTGCTCGTCATCGACAGAACGGTACTGCGTGTATTGAACGTCTTGCGCCACCGGCACGAAGTCGCGCAAGGCGACTTGCACGTCGGGATCGTCGAAGACCGCTACGCGGTCAGCTTGGCCGTTGTCTCACGTGCAGCCGAGCGGGCTGCCGTTCATGATCCAAAGAAAGAGCGGCTTGCCTTGCGCGTTCGCCTCTCGCCGTGCACGCAGCAGGTCGGTGTGCCACGGGATGGCGAGGAATCGTTGCTCGTCAGCGGTCGGCAGCATGGCCGCAACTCGGGCGTCGAGCGTCTCCATCGACGTCGATGACACCATCGCGACCGCAACGATCCATCCCAATGTGAACACCCGAACTCCCTCCCGCCCGAAACCAAAGTCCACACCGCGAGCCACGGCGACTCGCCCCGCACGCCGCCCGAGGATAGGTGCTCCGCACGGAGTCGCCAAGGGGTGGAAACTTCGGCCGAGAACGGTCCCGCCTGGACCCCACCTCGGCGCTCGTCTCGGCCCTCCGGTCCCCGCTGCTATTCCCACGAAAGTCCGTCCGTTCTACCGTGCTCGATCGATAGAGGCTCACTTTTCGAAGGGTGCACAATGACACGAGATAGCAGGCCTCCTGCCGGTCCCGATTCAGAGTCGACCAGCGCGTCACCCGACGCCATCGACGTCTCGCGACGGACCTTCCTCAAAGGCGCTGGAATCACGATCGCCGCGGTCGGGGTATCCGGCTCGCAAGCAATCGCAAGCTCTCCCCCAGCCGGGACCGCCGAAACAGCGGTGCTCGGGCCGGGTCCTATGTCGATCGGGCTCACGCTCAACGGCAAGACGACCCAGCTAGAAGCAGAACCATCCCATACCTTGCTCGACACGCTGCGCAACAACGCCGGGCTGACCGGCGCGAAGCGCGTCTGCGATCGAGGCTCCTGCGGCGCGTGCACCGTGATCGTCGACGGCCTCGCCGTGAACTCTTGCTCGATGCTGGCCATCGACGTCATGGGTAAGACCGTGACCACGGTCGAAGGGCTAGCGACGGGCGACAAATTGACTCCGCTGCAAGAAGCGTTCGTCGACTGCGACGCGCTGCAATGCGGCTTCTGCACCCCGGGTATGGTTGTCGCTTGCACGGCACTACTCGAAAAAAACCCCACCCCGACACGCGACGACGTTCGCAAAGGTCTCGCCGGCAACATCTGTCGTTGCGGCACCTACCAGAACATCTTCGAAGCGGTCGAAAAAGCCACCAAGGGCAAGAAGGGAGCACGCCGTGCAAACTTCTGAGACCACCATCAAGGTCGGCTACGGCGACAACTTCAAAGAGATCAAGGTCATTCTTCCCGCCGGCGACATTCCGCCGTACCAACCGGAAGACAAGCTCGAACTCATCGGGAAGTCCCCCAACCGAGCCGACGCATTCGCCAAGGTCACGGGACGCGCCAAGTACACCTACGATCAACAACTGCCGGGCATGATCTTCGGGCGCATCCTCCGCAGCCCTCACGCCAACGCTGACATCAAGAACATCGACCTTACCGAGGCGAAGGCGATGCCAGGCGTACGCGCGGCCCTCTCCTACGTCGACGTGTTCGGCCGCAGCGCGATTCGTTACGCCGGCCAAGGCATTGCCGCCATCGCCGCCGATACCGAGCAGCAAGCGGAAGACGCGCTCGCGGCGATTCGAGTCGATTACGACGTGCTGCCGTTCTGCGTCACCAAAGAGGCGTCCATGAAAGACACCGCGCCGCAGGTCGGCCGCGGTGATCAAGAGAACGTTGTTCCCGCGCGTCGCCGACGCGGTGGACGTGGCCCGAGCGTCGAAGAGGTCGACGCGGCGCTGAAGAGTGCCGAGACCGTCATCGAAGAGACCTTCAACACGCAGGTCCAAACGCACAGCCCGCTCGAAACGCACGGCGTGGTGTGTGATTGGAACGGCGTCGACCTGGTCTGCTACGCATCGACGCAGGCGACCTTCGGCGTGCAACGCGAAATGACGAGCGGTCGCGGTTCGGTCAAGGCGGCCAGTGCGAAAGTCCTCGGCGAATTCGTCGGAGGCGGCTTCGGCTCGAAGTTCAGCGCCGGCAGCGAAGGGGTGGCGTGCGCACTACTCGCGAAGGACGCGGGCAAGCCGGTCCACCTCATGCTCGACCGTCGTGAAGAGCAGACCGACGCCGGGAACCGCCCCGACGCCAAGCAGAACATCAAACTCGGTCTCAACAAGGACGGCGAGATCGTCGCCTACAAGGTCAAGAACTGGGGTACCCCGGGCAGTGGCGGCGGCGGCGCCGGTGCCAACAACGACTCGATCTACAACCTCGGGTTGAAGCACAAGGAAGAACTCACGGTGCGCACCAACTGTGGCGGCGCGCGTGCTCTTCGCGCACCCGGTTGGCCGCAAGGCGTGTTCGCGCTCGAGAGCATCATGGACATGGCGGCCGAGAAGGCCGGCGTCGATCCCATCGATTTCCGTCGCAAGCACGACAGTCACCCCATTCGCATAGCGCAGTACGGTATCGCCCGTGAGCGCTCCGAGTGGGACACAAAGCGCAATGTCGTGGCGGGCTCGGGCAAGGGTACGGTGAAGACCGGTCTTGGAATCGGCAGCTCGCTCTGGTTCCAACGCGGTGGTCGCGGCGCTGCGGTTCGCGTGGTGATCCACAAAAACGGCGTGGTCGACGTCCGCAACGGTGCACAAGACATCGGCACCGGTACGCGAACCATCATCGGCATGTGCGCGGCTGAAGAGCTGGGCATCGACATGTCGAACGTGCGAACCTTCATCGGTAACACCGACGATCCACGCGGCCCCGGCAGCGGTGGATCAACGACTGCACCGACGTTGACTCCGGCAGCACGCTTGGCCGGATTCCGGGCCAAGGAAGCGCTGCTCGCCGTGGTCGCGGAAGCGAAGGGTTGGAAAGCCGAAGAGCTCGACCTGCAAACGGCGCAAGTCGTTCGCAAAGACGGCGCGGCGCTACCCGAAAAATTGTCGTTCAATGACGCGTGCGGACTGATGGTCGAGGACAATATCGACATCACCGAGGATCGACGTCCGAACTACGACGGGTTCACCGGCACCAACGCCGGAGTGCAAATCGCCGAAGTCGAAGTCGATACCGAGACGGGACAGGTTCGCGTCAAGAAGATCACGGCGGTCTCCGACTGCGGCAAGGTGATCAACGCGAAGCTGGCCGAGAGCCAGGTTCGCGGTGGTGTCATCGGCGGCGTCGGCTACGGCTTGTTCGAGCGACGGATCATGGATCGCGGTGAAGGCCGCATGGTCAACGCCAACCTCGAAAGCTACAAAGTGGTCGGCATGGCCGACTGCCCGGAGATTGACGTCGTCTTCCTAGACGTCTACATGGGGCACAACAACACCAACGTCATGGGACTCGGCGAGCCACCGAAAGTGGCAACGGCCGCGGCGATCGCCAACGCGGTCTACAACGCGACCGGTGCTCGAGTCACCAGCCTACCTATCACCCCGCGCCGGGTTCTCGAGGCGCTCGCTCGGAAGGAGAAGCGAGGATGAGACGCTTCCAAGTAGCCATGCCGAAGAGCGTCCCGGGGGCCGTCGCGGCCAGCGGTGACGACTTCGACGAAACCAAGTTCCTCGCCGGTGGTACCGACCTTCTGGCCGAGATCAAAGACCACACGCAGTTTCCCGACGTCCTGGTAAACCTGAAGTCCATTCCCGGACTGAAGGAAATCAAGGTCAGCGATAGCGGGGTCGAGATCGGCGCGTTGGTCACACTGAGCGAGTTGGCCTCCCACAAGGAGATCAAGCGTTCATGGCCGGCGCTCGTCGAAGCGATCGGCCACGCCGCGTCGCCGCAGATTCGCAACGTCGGTACGGTCGGCGGCAACCTGTGCCAGCGCGTTCGGTGCTGGTACTACCGCCACGACGAGTATCCGTGCCTCAAGAAGGGCGGGCAGATCTGCTACGCGCAGCAAGGCGAGAACGAGTACCACTCGGTGTTCGGCAATCGCATCTGTGCGGCACCGCATCCGTCGAGCACGGCGCCGGTGCTCATCGCCTATGGTGCCCAAGTCGAAATCCACGGGCCGGAAGGCGCGCGAACCATCGACCTCGAGGACTTCTTCCACTCGCCGGAAGACGACGTGACTCAGGAGAACATCCTCACCTCGAAGGAAGTGGTCACCAAGATCACGCTCGATCGGGCGAACACCAGTAAGCACTCGGCTTACTGCGAAGCGCGCGAGCGAGACGCGTTCGACTGGTCACTGTGCGGCGCAACCGTCAATTTGCAGATGGACGGCGATAGCGTGAAGCGAGCGCGCGTGGTGCTCAGCGCGATTGCCCCAACACCCGTACGACGCAAAGACCTCGAGAAGGTCTTGGTGGAATCGGGTGTCGGTTCAGGAGCCTTGGAGAAGATCGCCAAGCTCTCGATCCGTGGTGCACGCCCCCTGGAGCAGAACGAATACAAGCTGACCCTCGTCAAGGCGATGCTGAAGCGCGCGATTCTCAAAGCGGTGAAGGGATAGATCGATGAGCGAACAACCGAAAGCTACCGAAGGAACGGTCGACGCCAACCAGGACGAACCGTACTGCCTTCCTCGCGACCTCTGTCCGTGCCTCTTCACCAAGACCATGTCATTGAATACCGAACACCGGCTCCACCCTCTGGAGGAGCAGCTCTTCACCGGCGACACCGCCATCTTCGAGTGCACCCGCACCATGAGTCAGTTCGGACTCGACGAAGATGACGCGAACCCGGAGAAGTGCGTTCCGGGACGGATGTGCTACGGCGGCGACGTACCCACGAACGACGCACCGGATCCGAACATTACGTAACGAGACTTCGCGTCATGCGACGACAACGATCATGAGAAAACGGCGGCCGCTCACCGAGCGACCGCCGTTTTTTCGAGTTGAGCAAAGCCGTGGGGCTGCGACCACTCACTCCAACACAACCTCGAACTGCGTACGCTCGGTCGAGGGGCCGTCGGTAATGTCGAAGTACAACTCCCAATCGCCCGGCATGTGAAACACCATACCGTCGACGCGAAAGCGTCCCGGCCCGAGCGACGTCACTTCGGGAACCACGTTCATCCCGTGCCGGTGCTGCGGCATGCCGGCGTCCGCCCTCAGCGTGACGTCGGTCGCGAGCGCTTCGAACCCTTCTCCGCGACACACTACAACTTCGATCGAAAACGGTTCGTTGAGCGGTACCGGAAACGGTGCGGTGGCGAACGCGACCGTGAACGAGCCATCGTTCGATACCCCGTGAATCGGCAAGTCCGACACGTCGACTGCCACGACACTCACGGGCGGTTCCGGTTGCTCGGGAATCGCAGGCGCTGAGTTGCAGCCACTAGCGATCGCGATCCCGCCGACAACGACACCCCACCAACACGTTGCGTTCATGAAGCCAGCCATCCCTGCCCTTTCGGCGTCAGCGGTCGAGGTTCAACACGCCGAGAGGTGTATCACATTCCTTCGCGGCTGTGCAGCTGCGAGTCGACGACGCCGTCAGGAAACATCGACCGTCAAGGAATCGTCGGCGCTTGAATCGTCGACGAAAAGCAGGTCATGGCGAGGAGATCACCAAGCTGCGGACAAGAAACGTAACGTTTCGCTAGCAGAACCGTGGTCTCGTCGCACAGGTCAGAGCGCACGCCGAGGGACGCCTCGAAGCTCGAACCCGAGAAGTGAGCCGAGAAGGTGGGCAGAGGGTGTTGAACGCCCGCCGCGTCCACGAGGTAGGTGCTCGCGAACTGAGGATCACCGGCCGAGTAAGCGGCGGGGTCAACTTCGATTCGGTGGCGATAGAACCCAGGCGGCAGCATGGAGGTACCCGAAGGGATCGACCAACCGAGATAGCAAACCGCGACGTCTTTGCCACCCACGTAGTCGGTAGGGCTCTGCAGGGTCGGCAATTCGACAATGGTCGCGCTTCCGAAGACGCCTCCGGGCAAGGTGAGCATCTCCAAAGTGCTCGGATCGAGCGTCATGCCGAAGGAACTTCCCACGCTCTGAAGGTCCGCCACGGACCGAGCGCGCAACGCGTCATTGGCGTCCGCAATGCTAGTGGGATCACCCGAACAGGAAAGGATCGCCGGCGCCGGTCCCGACCCGAAGAGATGGTCGAGCAAGTAGATCACGTCTCCGATGTTGATCGCTCCGTCACCGTCGGTATCTCCACTCGAAGGACCCCCAGCCCACACTTTCAATCCGCCTGCACTCCAACCCGCCACGATCAACGCTCCGGCAAGCCCTAGTCCAATGATCAATCGACGCATGGTTCCGCCTCTCTGTGAGTCGTGTCGGTACACCAGGCGGACACCCGCCTGAGCTGCACACAACCGGGTTCACAGAACGCAGCGTTCTCGTCTCGGAATTCTTCGGTTTCTAGAATCCCCAACCCGCGCCGGGAGGCTCGAGCACCACGGGGCCGCGCCAGATCGAGTCCTCGCGACCCAACAACGATGACAGACCCACGTCCATGAGTTCCATCAACCGGTTCACGAACTGCTGCGCGTTGCCGTTTCGTTCGGTAAAGGAAACGGAGACGCCCTGAGGACGACAGTCGAACGAGTGGAGCGCCACGCCGCATTCATTCTGAGCAAGTCCCAACGAATAGAGTTGGATCTCGTCAACCTCCTGACTCGGCCAAACCTCGCAGCCGTCGACATACACAGCGTTCAGTATCCAAGTTCGAGACGGAGCGGGAGTCACCGCTTTGGCATTCTGTCGCACATATCCTCCTTCCTGAGGAAACGCGCGACTGGCAAGTAAACCGCCACTCCCAATAAGAGTCCGCAAGCCACCCACTGTTCGAGTTCCGCGACCGCTCCCAACAGACTCGCCCCGCCGAACCCGACCGAAGCGGGACGATCACGCTCCGTTGTTTCGGAGCCGGACGGAGTCCATCGCGCCTTCACACGACCGCGAGCACCTCCCACCGTGGTTGAAGGAAGGCGCTCGGCCGCGACGGGCTCACAGCTTCTTCGGTGGAACGGCTCGTTGGAGAATGGCTAACGTCACTTGGTCGATCTTGTAGGTGTCAATCTGGGACTTCTTCCCAGTCTTCTCGGCTGGGGTGGTCTTGATCACTTCGAACAGGAAGTTCTCCCCGCGACGCTCGTACCGAGTGAAGTATTGCCAGTCGCGGTAGGTGAAGGCGGTATAGATCACGTCCCCAACTCGGCGCGCGGGAAGCACGATCCCGTTCTGTTGGTCGAGTACCAGTCGGTCCCCCGCACCCTCGACCGACCGCAGCCGGTAGTTATGGTCGATGACGAACGGTCCCGACCCGATGGTGGTTTTCCAGATGAGTTGCCCACCACCGTCAGGCCCGATTTCGACGACCACCCTCGTCTTCTCGGACTTGCCCACTGTGTCGATGGTCGTGTGGCTCCCGACCCACCGCCCGTGCCAATTCTCGAGAAGTACATCCGCCGGTGCCGCCGAACCTGAAGTGGTCAGCGAAGCGATCACGAAGGCGGTGAGAATGTTCATGCTAGATCCTTCGACTAGAGGGTGAGCTCGGCTCAAGTCCAGGCAACTCGGCCAATGCTGGGTCCCGACACGCGCCGGCTCGCCGTCGACGAACGCGTCAGGATCGTTGGCTCCCCAGCGGCAGAAGCCCGACCGAGCCGAAGGTCGAAAATGCCTCATCGGTCTTCTCCAAGCAAAATAGCACGATGTCCATCGACTCACGTAAACGCCGCAAGCCGAGCGATGGTCGAACGTTTCAGGGCGTCAGTCCATCGCGCCTTGCCGATTCGATCCTCGGCCGGTTGCGGACGAGGGGGCTGGAACGGTTCCTGAAACGCGGCGTCGCAATAAATCCGACCCATTCCCTTGATCGTTCGCCCCGATTGAGAGAAGACAAGTGCATCCGCCGTCGCCACGACTCCGTCACTCGACGCGCTCCCCCGGCCGAACCGAAACGGACTCCGTGCAAAGCAATCTCTTCGACCCTCACGGTGACTCTTCGAACGACAGCCCTCCGAAACGAGGGATGCGCGACGACCGCCCCGCTCCCGAAGTGTTGCGGGAAGTGTTCGGCTTTGGATCGTTCCGCGAGGGCCAACAGGAAGCGGTCGAGGCGGCGCTGCGCAACGAGGACGTCCTGGCCGTCATGCCGACCGGCGCCGGTAAGTCGCTGTGCTACCAACTGCCGGCGGTCATGTCTCCGGGGTACGCGCTGGTCATCAGCCCGTTGATTGCGTTGATGAAGGACCAAGTCGATAGCTTGCGAGCGCGCGGGATCTGCGCGGCCACGGTCCACTCGGGGACCAGTCGCGAAGAGAAGTGGGAAGTCGCGCGGGACATGGAAGAGGGGCGGATGAAGCTGCTCCTGATCGCCCCCGAGCGATTGCGCGTACGCCGCTTCCTCGAATTCCTCGACCGGCACCGTCCGCAACGACTGGTGGTCGATGAAGCGCACTGCATCAGCCAGTGGGGGCACGACTTTCGGCCCGACTACCGCCGCATTTCCGAGGGGCTCGACTTCCTCGGCATGCTACCGGTGACTGCCCTGACCGCGACCGCGACTACCGACGTTCGCCAAGACATACAAACCCAGCTGCGCCTCCGCGAACCGGCCGAGATCTTGACCGGGTTCGATCGCCCCAACCTCACCTTCGAAGTGGTCCGGTCCGAGAAGAAGGCCAACCGATTCTCGGTCGCCCGCGTCGTCGCATCCGAGGTCACGGGGACCAAGCTCATCTACGCGGCGAGTCGCAAGTCGGTCGAGTCGGTCGCCGAGCAGTTTCGCGAACGCGGCATGACCTCGGTCGGCGTGTACCACGCGGGTCTGCCCGATCGCGAGCGAACTCGGGTGCAAGACGCCTTCATGGCCGGCGACGTCGAACTCTTGGTGGCGACCAACGCGTTCGGGATGGGCGTCGACAAAAGTGACATTCGACTGGTGCTCCACTACGAAATGCCGGGATCGCTCGAAGCGTACTACCAAGAAGCCGGTCGTGCCGGTCGTGACGGAGAGCCCGCGCGTTGCGTGCTGCTGTTCCATGGTAGTGATTTGGTTCTGCAACGATTCTTCCTCGACGGTAACAACCCGTCACCCCAGATGCTCCGGCGATTGCACGACACCTTCCAGCGGCAACCCCAAAGCCACCTCGACTACGCCGATGTCGCGGAGAGTTCGGGCGAGAAGAACTCCGGAGCGATCAATACCGCGCTGCGCATGTTCGAGCGGGTAGACGCCATTCGCGCGCGTGGGGATATGGTCGAAGTGTTGTCGACGTACCCCGCCGCGTTCCCGTTTGATCTCGACGCGCTCAACGTCAAGAAGCGTCGCGACGACGAACGGCTGGCTCGGATCGGTGAGTTTGCCAAACGAACCTCGGGCTGTCGGGTCGCGGCGATCCGGCGCTACTTCCTCGATCACCCGGGTGAGCCGTGCGGCGGTTGCGATCTCTGTAACGCGGGGGTAGCCGAGAAGCGTCCGCTGGAGCCGGCCGAACAACTGCGCGTCATGGCTATCTTGGAAACGGTCAGCGCGCACGACGGTCGCTTCGGGCCGCACAAGTTCGCTCAGATTCTCAACGGCAGCACCGCGCCCGAGATCACGGACCGCGGCCTGGATAAGAATGAACACTACGGCGCGCTCAAGGCGGACGGTGAGCGCACCATTCGCGCGCTCATGGACTACCTCGAAGAACACGGCATGCTCGAACGCAAAGCATTCGTCACCGCGGACGGTCATCACCGGGGGAGCTTGTTGGCGTTGACCGACGTCGGCCATCTCGTCATCGAAAAAGTGCACGAGCAACAATACGTGGTGGAACTGCCGCCATTGCCGTCACGCGAGTCGACCGAGCCGCGACGCGCATCTCGCGCGCAGCCAAGCGCGCCGGCCGGACCGCGTGACGATGAACTGCACGAAACGCTCAAGAGCTTTCGGGCGGCGCTTTCGAGCGAATGGGGCAAGCCGGCGTACACCGTCTTCTCCAACGCGACCCTCGACGAACTCGCGCGGCGGGCTCCGTCGTCCGAAGAAGAGTTCATGTCGATCAAAGGGTTGGGTGAAAAGCGCTGGGAGAGCTTCGGGCCGGACCTAGTACAGGCGATCGAAGCTTGGCGCGAAACTCACGAGGGCAAAGGGGAGTAACCTCGTGAGGTCTCGTTTTCGAGCCACTCGACAGTCGCCGAAATGGCCTGACTCTGACCCTCCCAGCATTCAAACGGCGTGTTGGTGACAACGGCAAATGCCAATTGCGCAAGCAAGCGTACCCGATCCTCGCTCCTCGCCAACCGACCAAATTGATTTTTTGGCATATCTCGGCCGGCTGCGTCGCCGGGCTCGCGCCACCTAACCCGTTTTCCTAGCGGACGATGAGCGCCTACGTTGCGCACCGACTTGTCTCCGCGATGCCGAGCGTGATATTCTCGATTCCATGATCCAGCAAAGCCGAGGCTTCCAAGAACCGTTCGTCCGCCAGATCACGTTCTTCCTGCAGAACAAGGTGGGCGAGCTCGCCGACGTCCTGCGCCACCTGAGCCGCGACGAAATCGTCATCCACGCGCTATCGGTATTCGACAGCGTCGACTACGCGGTCATTCGCATGGTGGTCGACAAGACGGACCAAGCGATCTCGATCCTCGCCGGCTCCGGCGTCAACGTCAGCGAGAACATGACGATCGCAGTCGAGGTTCCGGACGAAGGCTCGAGCATTCGCGACGTCACTCGCGCCCTGCTCTCCGGTGAGATCAACCTGCACTACATGTATCCGATGATCAGTCGTCCGAACGATCGCGGCGTCTTGCTGATCCGCATCGACGACCCGGATCTCGGCGTCGAGATTCTCGAGAAGCGTGGCTTCACCCTTGTCGGACACGGCGAGTTGATGGACGACTCCGACGAGTCGGAGTCTGGCGCCTGGTGACGGTCAACGATCGTTGCGTTACCGCGTCAACTCGCGCCGAATCACCCGACAGCTCTCCTCGACCGTAACCACGTCGTCTGCGTTCATCGCGCGTGACGCGTACAGCAACGCATACAACCGCGAATTGAGCGACGCGAACGCGTCGTCGAGGACGTCGCTCTGGCCGGAAAAGCGACGCGCATGCTGCGCCGGCGTCTCGTGCGGATGACGATTGCACCGCGTGCGCGACAGCGTGTACTGCAACGACTGGTAGTGAAAAACGACCGACTCGTTCTCGTCAACGGGCTCGTAATCCGGCGGCGCCAGTGCGACACCGCCCAACGGATTCGACACCGTCGCTTCGTCGGCCGGAACCTCGTCTTCCAGCTCAGTCGACTTCGGACTGAGCAACCGTCGCACGGTGACTGATACCAAGATGCCCGCGAAGAGCAGCAACGCCAGCCGTGCGATGGCCGACGCAAACGATTGCCGCCTGCGGGCCGACTCGACCGGATCCACCGGTTGCGAGGAAGAATTGCCCGCGTCCCCCGGAAACGCGGTCGGGTGGTCCAGATCATCGGGCCAAGTGCCGGACTCGCCCGTTTCCCCGGATCGTGAGCCCGACTCAGACGATCTTCCCGCGAGCGTGTCGCGCCCCCCCGAATCGGAGGTCAGCGGTGAGTCGTCATCGAACCCACCACCTGAGAGCGACGACCCGGGTTGCGGCTCGGATCCTTGTGCAAGACGCGGGTCCCGCGGATCGGTCGGCGCCCCGCTCGAGTCAGTGCCGGTACCGCCGTTGCCGTTGCTACCGTCGGTACCGACCGCCGCAACTCCACTCGACCCCTCGCCCGGTTCGGATTCGAGTGTGGGCACCCACGTCGTCGGATCGATCGGAACCCATCCGACACTCGGCAGGTAGTACTCGGTCCACGCGTGGGCGGTCCGCTGGTAGAGCAAGTAGTCCCCGGTGTTCACGTCGAGCTCGGCGCCCGTGAACCCGGTGGCAAGGCGAGTCGAAACTCCGCCGGCTCTCAGCAAGACCGCTGACGCGATCGAGAAGTAGTTGCAGTCGCCCGCCCGCTCCACCAATAGAAACCGGGCCAGGCGATCTTGATCCGCACGCCACTGAGTCGTCAGCGCATACTTGAAGTCGTGGCGTTGGAAGTAGCGACGCAGTGCGCGAATCTTGCCGCCGATCGAGACTTCACCACGGAAGATCTCCGACGCCAGCCGCTCGACATCGAATCCCGGATCGGCCGGTAGCTGCAACGTGGCTGGATCTCGGTGACGCGCCGTCGCCACTCGAGTGCGCGCGTTGATCATGCGTCGGTCGAACGCAATTGGGCGAAAGCGAACGACGTAACGGTCGCCGGGAGCGAGGCTCGGCGTCAGCACAATGTCACCCGAATCGGTGCGGTGATACTGTCGCGTACGATCGACCGGCCCGTACTGAGCTAACCGGTACGGGCTGAGCAAGAATCGAATCGACGGTATCAGGATCTGGATCTCCGCCAAGACGAGGTCCGGCGCGCCGTACGCTTCGCCACGAATGATGGTCTCTGCCGACCACGTACGAACCTTGTCGTCGAGAACGGGACTCCAGTTCTCGCCGGATTCGTCGGGAATCACCGCAGACGAGACGCGAAACAAGGTCTTCGCGTCGAGCCCCCACCGCGCCCGATCGTTAATGCTGGGAACGCGAATCCGAACCGCGATCTGATCGTTCTCAGAGACGTTCCCCAAGTCAGTCAGTTGGACCGACCCGGTAATGCCGACCTGCAAGACGCGTTCATCGGTCGACGAACGCTCCCGCGCGGCACCGCTTCCCCCGGAGTTGCCCCCGGAACTGCCACCACCGTCACGACCAGCGGCGCCATTTCCGAAATCGCCACCGTTCGGCCGGCCGGAGGACCCCGCGGATGAGAGCGCCTGGTCATCGTCGCGTTCGAGGCGGTCGGCCACCGAATCCGACGAAGGATCGCGCCCGACCGAACGGCCTGGAACGTCGAACGGCACCCAGTACGAGAAGAAGAAGAAGAGGACGGTGAAGCTCACCGTGCCGCCCGCCCCCATGATCACCGCGGCGGTGCGGGCGTTCTGCAGATTGATCAAGGGTCGCCGCACGTCGAGGTAAACGTTGTGCAGCAAGTTGCGAACAGCGGCCGAGATCACGCAACTGCCGAAGAAGAGCACCGAGGCGACGACGGGGTGCGGCTGCCTCTCGAGCAGGCCCATGAGCATCACGCCGGCCATGGCAATGTCGTTGACCCGGTACCACGGGGGGTGAAACAAGAAGAAGGTGCTCGCCCACAGCGCAAAGATGAGCAGCACCGAGTGCAGCGGTGGCTGCTGCTCGGGGGGTAACCCCGACCACACCAAGTCGATTCCGCCGAAGAACAAGACCACCGACAACAAGACCAACCCGATGACATAGATCAGGGTTTCGCCAAACGGGCGTGTTCGTCTCATCCAGCGAATGTACGGCGCAAGCAACCGCGGCACCGCCGCCCACACGCCAAGGCACACGCCATCGATCCACCGCTCGGGTCGACTCCACGCTCCCGCCGCATACGTAATGGTGACGGCGATGCCGATGAAGTCCGCGACCATCAGAACGAGCTGAGTGCGGCCACGGTCTGTGAATCGATCGACGTACATTCTCATCAGACGTTGTCCCGTGTAATGCGTCGCGCCCCCGGGAACACGGTGTCGATGGAGTCTCCGCAGGTCACCACCTTGGTTCGGACCCTCAGAGTATCTAGGTACGTCGCATAGTGGACTGCGGACATCTCGGAGTCATCGGGCCGCGGCATGTCGTGAAAGCGCGGCCCTTCGAACAGCACGCCGAGCACTCGACAACCGTTCTCGGTCCACCGCCGCAATTGTTGCTCTAGCCCTTCGTCGCCGAACAAGTACGGGTGAATCATGATCACGACGGTCCCGGTCACTGTGTCTACCCCGGCGATCAACTCGGGCTGGGGAACCTTCATGTCGCCCGGACGCAACGTCACCATGGCGTCGAGAATCGCTTTGAAATCGGTCGGGCCCGTCGCGTCGAATTCGATACAACCGTCGGGTCCGCCGTAGACGAGACGCGCCCGGTGACCGCGATCCAACGTCTCCGATGCGACGGCTAACGCAATCTTCACCGCGTACTCGGTACTCGACGACCGACCCCATCCGACCAACCCTTCGTTCGAAGCGTCGAGCACCAAGGTCAGATCGCCGACCGCGGTGCGAGCGAACTCACGCACCACCGGTTTCCCGGTCCGAGCCGTCAATCCCCAATGAATGCGGCGCCGACTATCTCCGCTGCGGTACTCGCGGACGGTGTGAAACTCCTCGGACTCTCCCACTCCGCGCGTGGTCTGTTCCTGAGTAATCCAACTCAAACAACGACCCAATTGCTCGTCGGCCGGAAACGAGTAGATCTGCGGGTACACCTTGAACGCTTGCTCGGCGTCGGCCGCGCACTTGACCTCGAACCAACCGAGCGCATCGGTCAGACGAATCGCCGTGGGACCGAGCCGGTACTTCCCGCGGGGCAGAATGCAGTAGCCGACATAACTCTGGGACGCCGATTCGTTCGGCGCGAGTCGACCCGAGAAGGCGACTCGTTTCTGGGCGTGAATCTCGGGAGGGAAGATCTCTGCCACCTGCGGAAAGAACACCGATTGATCGGATCCGTTGTGCAGCGTCAGTTCGACCCGAACGGAATCACCTTCGAACGCCGCAGCCGGAGCGGTGCGGAAGTAGTCAAGATTCCGGCTACTTCGACGCAACAAGACGTACGCGACGAGCGGCAGCGAAACGAAGACACAACCAAACGCCAGCAGCCCCGGGTTACGTTTGATGAGCCCCGCCGCGATGGCGACGAACCCTAGCAAGATCAGGGGGACGCCGGAAGCACACCGCGTGGGAAACTCGAGCCCTTCGCGCGACTTCTCGTCACGCGCCATGTTAGCTACGCTCCGCGGGAGTCTCCGCGGACCCGTCTCGACTCGCGTCGCGCTCGGTCGGCACCGCGACACTTTTCAGGATCTGCGCGATGATCTCTCGCCGAGGCGTTCCCGCCGTCAGCCGGTGGCGGTCGACAATAAGCCGGTGCGACAACACTGCGGCCGCCGCTTCTTGGATACTGTCGGGTGAAACGTAGTCGCGTTGATCGATGTAGGACAACGCTTGCGCCGAGCGCATGAGCGCCAGGCCGCCGCGGGGGCTCGCGCCGTGGCGCACCTCGTTGTGGTCGCGCGTGCGATTGACGATCTCGACGATGTAGCGCTGAATCTCGAGACTGACGTGCACGCGACGCACATCGCGCTGCATCTCACGCACCTCGTCCCCGCTGAGTACCGCGGTCAAACTGTCCACGGGGTGCGACTCGATCTGCGCGGCGAGGATCTTCTGTTCGGTAACCGGATCGGGATAGCCGATCTCGATGCGCATCAAGAATCGATCGAGTTGCGCTTCAGGCAACGGAAACGTTCCTTCGAGGTCGATCGGGTTCTGAGTCGCGATCACGAAGAACAGCTCGGGCAACGGCATGGTGTCGCCCTCGACGGTCACTTGCCGCTCCTCCATCGCTTCTAACAGACTGGCCTGCGTGCGCGGCGACGTTCGGTTGATCTCGTCGGCCAACAAGACCTCCGTGAACACCGGACCGGGAACGAACTCGAAGCTTCCTCGCTGCGGATGAAACACCGAAACGCCCGTGACGTCGGTCGGCAACATGTCCGGCGTGAACTGAATGCGCTTGAACCGGGTGTCGATCGACTGCGCGAGGGCACGGGCGAGCATGGTCTTGCCGAGCCCCGGTGAGTCTTCGATCAGCACGTGGCCGCGCGCCAAGAGCGCGGCAGTGGCCATACGCACCGCCGTCGGCTTACCGAACACGACTCGGGAGATGTTGTCATGGAGACGCCGGAGGCGATGAGACAAGTAGAGTCCTCTCGTACGTCATGAGGTCAACGATCGTCGCAACCGCGGAGCGTTTCGCGCGAAACCGGCAGTCGGTTCGGCGGCCGAGGTCGGATCCTCTGCAATGGAATTGCCCCCTTGGATCACCGGGCCTGGGATCACCGGGCCTGGGATCCCCGGCCTTGGATCACAGCGGGCGGGGGCGAGGGTAACCCTCTGACTCTAACACCGGATCCTGCTCGTGGCACCCCCGTTCGACACGATGATATCGAGGTCGCGCTGACGTTGACGGAGAACTCGTTGCGACGGTAAAACTTTAGCCCGACAATCGCAGCTGTTCTTGAAGCGGATAGGCACTCATGGAGACGCAACCCCTTCCCCCCGCCCTCGGCGAGGCGAAGATTCCACGCTACCTCGTCGACGAACACCACGTCGTCATCGCAATCGCTGATTTCGACCCCCTCTTCCGGGCCTACCTCGACCACGCTCGGCGCTGGGACCGGGAGCCAGACCCGTTCGAGTCCGTACTGATGCGCCAAGCGCTCGCCGGGACGTGCCTCTACCTGTCCGGCCGACGCGATGCCGAAAGCCGGGCGTGGACCATCAACCTGCACAAGCCGGCGCTCAACGTGTTCGTCACCGGCGACGCCGCGGATGACCACGTCACGGCACGCCTCTTCACCGAGAACATTGTGACGAGCGAGGCGAGCCGGATGTACTGCCAAGTACAACCTCACGCCCAGCCAGACGGTAAACCGCTGCCGCTGCGCGAAACCGTCATCGAAGTGAGCGGGCTCGACGTGCTGAGAATGTTCGAGACCTTCTGCAAGCAATCCGATCAAGGCTCGGTGCGCTTCTTCGACTACGAGGATAGCCGCAGCGCCATGGTGGTCGGACTTCCCGGGTGCGACCCGGATTGGATCGCCGCCCTCGATCGTGAACGGACGCTGGAGCTCGTCGAGAACGCCCGCCTCCTGGAAACCCGCCAGTTCGCCTTTGCATGTGGTTGTAGCGAGGAGAAGATGTTCGACGTCGTCTCCAGTGTCTACGAGGGACGACCCGACGCGCTCTTCCAGGGCGAAGAAGGTGTGGAAGTACAGTGTCCACGGTGCGGGCACGAGTGGCTTTTGCGGCGCACCGATTTCAAGTAACACTGATTTTAAGTAACACTGATTTCAAGTAACACTGATTTCACGTAGCAGCGTGTCTCGCCTGGACTATTCATGCGTGTCGTGTTCGTAATGGGTGTGCACCGGCGACGAATCGCGGAGATCGCAATGACTACAGGGTCACCGCTGCCACCAACCCTCGACGAGATGCGCAGCGCCGCCGCGGACCTCGCTCGGTTGCTTCCGGTGACGGCGCTCGTGCCACTGCATGATCACGAACGCGATGACGACATCTGGCTGAAGCTCGAGGTGCACCAACCCATTAACTCGTTCAAGATTCGTGGCGTCTACCACGCCGTGTCCTCGCTGACCGCGAAGGAACGGGCGCGTGGGCTGAGCACAGTGAGCGCCGGCAACACCGCGCAAGCGTTGGCGTGGTCGGCCCGACGCTTCGGCGTCAGCATGCGAAGCGTCATGCCCGAGGGAGCGCCGAAGAGCAAGATCGGCGCGGTCGAGCGCTATGGCGGCACTCCCGTACTGAAGCCCACGGTCGAAGTGTTCCGCTTCCTACGAGAGCACCTCTGGGAGAATGAGCCGTACGCCTTCGTTCACCCGTGGACCGAGCGCAACGTGATGATCGGCCACGCATCGCTTGCGCTCGAGCTCATCGAGCAGCTTCCGGATATCGGTACAGCGTATGTTCCGGTCGGTGGCGGCGGACTCATGGGAGGGGTCGGAACCGCGCTGCGCTTGCTGCGCCCGGCGATCAAGATCGTGGCCGTCGAACCGATCGGCTGCCCGGCGCTCTACACAAGCATCGAGCGCAACACCCCGAGCGAAGTGGAGTGCACGACCATCTGCGACGGAGTCGCCGTGCCGTACATCACCGAGGCAATGTTCCCGATCTTGCGCGACGTCGTCGACGACGTGGCGCTCGTCAGTGAGCAACGCGTCAAGGCGACCGTTCGCCAACTCGCCCTCGGCAATCGAATCGTCGCCGAACCGTCGGGTGCGCTAGCCGTCGCCGCGGCGATCGATCGTCCCGACGACCCCAGCCCAAAGGTGGCCATCGTCACGGGCGGATCCATCGACGCAGCGAAGCTCGCAAGCCTGCTCACGGCCGACGACGTGTCAGCGCCGGATTGAAACTTCGAGCGCGCGCTTGCTTCCGCGAAGTTCACTCGACGGACGGTCCGCCTGCATCGCCAGCGGATCGAGATACCACCGGTACCCGCCCCAATCGCTGAAGAACATCTTGCCCTTCAGCTCGGTCAGCTTGTCCGACCAGGTGGCGCGTTCGAAAGCAGAAAACTCGGGCAGATAGCGCAAGAACGTCTTGTCGTCCCCCGCTGCGAGCGTGGCGCGCAAGAACTTCGGATCGTCGTTACGAAGACCACTCTTCAGAACGTTCTCATCGACGGCCAGCGAGACGCCTTCGGAATAGATCGCGCCTTCGACCTTCGCAAACCACACCTTGAGAGCGGCGCGGTCCTCTGTCTCAGGAACGACGCCGTCGACGAACTTGCTAGTGAACCACTCCAACTTTCGATCCGAGCGATCGAGGTACCCACGAACCGACTTGCGCGACGACGCACGCCCCCCGGCAAATGGCGACGGCGAGCGAAGAATGGCTCGATCGTTACGAAACCGCGCGATGTAGTGCACGCTGTTGACGAGTAATGAACGAGCAATGTCGTTCATCGCCGACGGCTCCAGATCGAAACCGAAGTGCAGCAAGTGACCCTGACGCCACAAACCCGCCGCGTCGGCCGCCTTCGAGTTGATTCCACCGCACATCACCTCAATGTCCGGCGATTCGGACAGTTGACTCGCGTAGCTGCACCAACCGGGAAAACCTCGCTCGTCGTGATCGACAACAAGCGGAAGAACGGCGACCTTGTCGCCGTCGACGCTCTTCTTGAATGCGCTCGGCGTGTCGTACTGGATCGTCGCCTGGGTATCGATGCGGTAAGGCTTCTGAAAAACGTCATGCTGATCGCGTACTCCGTACGCGAGTGGAGACAAGCACGTTCAGCCTGAAGCGCCCGTGATCTTCCAAGGCCCGGCGATCAGCAAACCCGCGCTTCCCAACAGAACCGTCGGATTCATCCAGTGATCCCTGGGACCCAGCGGAGACTTGATCTCGGCCATCTTCATGATGTCCGCTTCGCCCTGCGACCAATCGAGCAACACCACTCGCTCAGGATCGACCGCGCGAAACTTGAAGTCGTCGCGATTGGCCACCTTCACATCCGAGAAGTAAGTCTCGAGCAACGCTTGGTACTGAGTCGCCCGCGGCGAAGGCACCTTGCCCACATAAAGCACCGCCAACGCACTCTTCTTGATCTCGTCAGCCCGCACCGACGAACCCACCCCAGTGGCTAACAAACTGAACGCAACCACGACGCAAACGATGGCAATTCTCATGACGCCTCCTATCCGGGTCTGCCGACATTCTGAACCCTGATCCGCTCGGCGCAATCATCGGTTTGCTGGGTTCAGGCAATGACGGATGGGTTGGGTTCTTTGCCACCCTCCCCCTCTTACGGAAGCCGGAACGAAAGCAAGTTGGTCGCGGGACGACGCTCATCGTCCGCTTCCGGTTAGTGGCGACGCCGCTCGGCTACTGGTATCACTCGATACCATGAGCACGATCATCAGAAGCTACCCGAATCGCCGCCCACACCCGCCAACGGAACGCATCGTCGTCAGCGAAGGCGAGCGCAATTCGAACTCGAAACGCACAGGCACACCACGCCTTGGCGATCGAGCCCGCGCCGCGATGCGACTGAAGGGGCTCAGCGATCGAACGCAGAAGTCCTACTTGCGATGGATGGTTCGATACTACGAGTTCCATGGCCGACGACACCCGGCGGAGCTCGATGGACGACACGTGACTGAGTTCCTCAGCGACCTCGCCACCGAACGAGACGTCGCGTCCTCCACTCAGAATCAAGCGCTGGCGGCCCTGATCTGCCTCTACCGGATCGTCCTAAAGTCCGACCTACCGTGGCTCCAGGATTTGGTTCGGGCCAAGAGAAGTCGATTCCTCCCCACCGTCTTGTCCCGCGCCGAGGTCGACTCGCTGCTCGACCAAGCGACGGGGGTACAGCGGCTCATGCTGACCACCATGTACGGCACCGGCATGAGGCTCACCGAATGTTGCCGATTGCGAATCAAGGATGTCGATTTCGATCGGCGCCAGATTCTGGTTCGGCAAGGAAAAGGAAGGAAGGACCGCGCCACGCTGCTCCCCGAGAAGTTGATTCATCTCCTCCAGCGCCAACTTCTACTTGTCGCCAAGCAGCATCGAGAAGACATCGCCAACCGAGCCGGTTGGGTCGAGCTCCCTAACGCCCTCGGGAAGAAGCTGACAAACGACGGTCGCGAGTGGTCGTGGCAATGGGTCTTTCCGGCGACCCGCATCTACCAAGATCCCAAAACCCAAGAACGACGCCGACATCACCTTCATCAAACCGTCGTCCAGCGCGCAGTTCGCGCCGCCGCCCAGAAAGCCAAGATCCCAAAGCGAGTCACCTGCCACACCCTTCGCCACACTTTCGCGACGCATCTCCTCGAAGACGGATACGACATCCGAACCCTACAAACCCTCCTCGGACACAAAGACGTTTCGACCACCATGATCTACACCCACGTCCTAAACCGAGGCCCCCAAGGAGTCCGCAGCCCCCTCGACCGCTAGCCTGTTATCACAGACCCGCAATAACACCCGCCCCCAACGCCCCGACCCAAACAACCCCAACCCCGAAGACACTTTCCAAACAATCCTCGCCCGACCCAAACTCCCACGCTATCCTGCAGAGCCGCAACCCCGCGGAGCTACACAGACCTGTAGAATTTCAGAGTTAGACCGTCAACAACGACGATGGCCGTCCGATATCCCTTCACACCCAAGTCGACCTCCTATCTGGAGCCCGGCCAGTTCTGGGGCATCCCTCTCAGCAACGGGAGCTTTGCGTGTGGGCGTGTTCTTCAGCTCAATCTTGAAAACGAAAAGCGGCACACGCGACAGTTCCTCGCTGGCCTCATGAACTGGTGCGGCAACGTCCCGCCCGATGCTGACTCACTGGCCGGCGCGGACCTACTGGCGCACGGTAGCGCACACGTAAAGACCGTCGCGGAGTCCGGCGGTCAGATCCTTGGACATAGGCCTCTCGGGCTCGACAGCTTGCCAATCCCGCTCACGCTCGACCAGGCTCCCGGCACAAAAAACTGCAGGCTGCGTCGCGGTTTCGAGGTCCTCGGCATTGCCTCAAGTGCGCAGCAACGCGAGCTCGCTGTGTTCAAGGGGTGGGGATACAACGTAGTGGTTATCCTCGCCAACAAACACTTCGGTGGGGCGGTCTAACTCGGAAGGCTTCTATTCGAAGTCGCCACGCAAGAGATGACGTGGAAGACCGAGCGAACGTCGGTCCCAAGGACAACGTCGATCGGCAAGCGTCTAGCGATTTCAGGGTAGGAGCGAGTTGAACTCTGGCGCGGGGCGC
>JAJFFE010000193.1 GCA_021776775.1 Planctomycetota bacterium
AACGGAACACAGGCTGCGATTTCCGTGAAGATCCAGGCACGACGCCGCAGTCGACCTAGTGGTCTTCAAGAAGGAGTAACGCAGAGATTCGCGGGAAGCGCAGCCTGCGCGGCTTCGCCTGATGAATAGTCCGGGCTCTAGTGACGACGTTCAAATTGTGCGTGAAGAGGGAGTCTCTTGACGCGCTCGTTCGGGTCCGTCGTGGTGATCAAGACTCGTGCTCGGGCGACTCTCGTGTCGAGATACTCCGGAATTCGCACGACGATTGCGAACTCCTTGCGGGGGCGAATCGGTACTATTTTGACGTCGAACGCCACGAAATCCCCGGTGACTTCGTGGCCGGTGATATCGAACGCGATATCGTCATTACTGGCCACGAGATGAACGCGACGCTCGACCTTGCGACCGAGCAGCAGCTTGCGAGTCTCTTCCTTGCGAAACGCTATGTTTCGTGTGGGACGAAACTCTAGACGTTCGCGCATCGATATCGAAACGCGGAGCCGCACCTTGCGAACCCCGCCATCAGCACAGTTGATGTCGATCTCGAGCGTATCCGTCGTCCGCAACGCCTTGGCCGCCTTCGCGACCCGCAGTTCGATCTGGTACCGCAACCCCGGATCGATCTCTCGGAACGACTGCACGACGAATCGTTTTTGGAGACTCCGCGCTCCTGTGACCACGACCTTCATGGCAGTACCGCGTTCGAATTCCACGGGCACCACGAGGTCTCGGTCGTGTACTCCCGACAGTGCAATGAGCGAGGTTTTCACCGGCTGAATCAAATCGATAACCGTCCACGTTATCGGTATCTCCCATCTCGGTCGGCCAGCATCCGAGGTCTCGAGCAGCACCTGCTTCTTGTGCAGTCCGGGGATCAGTCGACTTGTGTCGATGATCACCTCGAGATCCGTGACCTCGCCGGGGGTGATCTGCGCCGGTGAGACGACGTTCACGCAGCTGCACGACCCGTGAGCCCGGTTGATCCTAATAATTTCTTTGCCGGTGTTTTCGATCGTGATGCGCGCTTTGAGCGGGGTAGCGCGGAGGACGTCGCCGAAGTCGTGGGCCGCGTCTCGCGTTCGAAGTACACCCCGCTCCTGGGGTTGGGCGATTCCGTCTCGGGAGGCGGTGGGGGCCGCGAGGCCGAGAACCAGAAGCGCGACGAAGAGAGTGATTCGCACGGGAGCGGCGAGCGCTCGGCAGTTTCTTCTAGGGTCGACTCCGTGGCTGCAACCCCTTTGCGCAACGCCGTTAACCGGTATCATCATGCTCCTGTTCCTCGCCATCGACCAAGGAGATTTCACTCGTGACCCGCTCCTCGCCCGGCCCCAACGATCGCCTTCCGGCGACCGACGAATGCAGCTCGCAAAGCGCGGCGCAGCAGGCAGCAACGGTGCGAGCCGAACTGAGCCGACTGGCTGACTTGGCGTCCGCCGGGGACGAGGTCGCGTTCGAGTGCCTCCACCGCGGCCTGCACGATCGCGTTTGCGCGTTCTTCCGGCGGCGGCTCGGTAACCGGGACCTGGTCGAGGAGTTGGCGCAGCGAACGTGGGTCGAGGTTTGGCGATCGCTAGATCGCGGCCAGTTCGATCCTGAACGAGCGTCGTTCAGTACCTACCTTCTGGGTATCGGCTCCAAGGTGTTCCTTCGACACTGCCGCACCGAGAAGCGGACGCGAGATCACACTCCCGCGATCCACGCGCTGTTCGAGCGACAGCAGTCGGACCGCGAAGGCGAGAGTTCGGTGACCGAGACGGAGCATGTGCTCGATCTCTGCTCGACTCTCGAAGCGTTGCGGGACTGTGTCGAACGGGCGCGGGCCGGACGTCGGCTAACAGCGCTCGACGTCAAGATCCTGGAGCGTGTCCTCGCCGGCCGCTCCGAACGGGAAACCGCGGTGGATATCGGCGTCGCGCCGAGCACCGTCAACGCGCGCAAGCAGGCAGCTCTGGAATTCCTCCGGCGCTGTCTCGCTCGCAAGGGAATACGATAGGTTGAGCATGAAAACGCACGCCGAAGTCGACGCCCTACTGTCGTTACTCGCCGAGAGCGAGTCGTTCGAACCGACGGACTGGGACACGTCACGTCTCGAGTTCGAAGAGTCGTTGTCGAGCTGTCCAACGATGGCGGAGTTGGCCTCGTTCACGGAGCTGCACAAACGCATCGGCCAGTCCGTCTTCGAAGACCCGCACACCGCGTTGATTGCCACTCACATCGGCAGCTGCCGGACGTGCCGCCTACGCAAAGAAGCGTTGCAGGGCGACGCAGGGTCGGTGCAGACGACACCTGTCGCTGCGCGTCGAACAGCACCAACGTTGTGGAAAATCGCCGCGAGCATCCTCGGGCTCGGCGCACTCACCTGGTTCGCCATGACACCGCCGGGCGTCATCGACAAGAGCGGCGCACGAGTCGCAACCGTTAGCGATTCCATTCCCGCCGCGTTGCGGCCGGAGAACGCGCTCCCGAGATCGATTACCCACCTTGCCGGCGTCGACATTGCGCCTCTCGAACGAGAGCTCGACAGCGAGGGACGATTGATCCAGCCATTCGAGATCGCCGTACCGCACGGATTCGACATCGAAGTCCTGAACCGCGGCTGGCAAGACGACTGCGACTGCGACCGTTGGAACCGGTGCAAGTTCGTCATCAGCGAAACCACAGACACGCTCGTCTACTACCGCGCTGAGGTCGCCGTCGAGCCGCAGACCACCGGCGAACGTTCGCTACAAGTGATCGCAAACCGTTACCTGCCGGCCGGAACCGTCAGTGACGACGTACTCTGCTGCCTCGACCATAGCTCTTCGCCCGAGCAATGCGGCCTCGAAGGGTTCGTCATCGCTTCGACCGAGTTCTAGGGTTTCTTTGGCGGCCTGGACGGCTTGGCGTGAAAGGCCAAGCAACGAAAGCGCAACTAGAACCGCACCCCTTCGTACGAACGAGGATCAAGTTTCTTGGCGGCCTTAGCGGTTCTTTGCGGCTTGGCGAGAAAAGGCCAAGTAACGAAGCGCAACGACCAGCGCCCCCAACTGCCACACCGCGTCGCCCAGTTGACAAACAAAATTGCCAACACCGCGGCCGGTCGCATCTCACACCACACGATGGCTAAACGTCGCCGACAGCCGACCCACTCCGTACACAGTCGTGCAGGGAGACGCCGTCGAGGTGACCGCCGGCGATAGCCAAGCCAGACACCTCGGCGATGGCGTTGCGGATTCGCGCCACCCGAGCCTTGTGCCCAATGTTGAGCTGAGGAATCGCGCGTTCGATCCACCGTTGCGATCGAAACGCCGGCTCGAACTCGCCACCCATGTAGAACTGCAGTGAAGCCAACGCCTCATCGAACATGGCGTTCGGCTCGGCTCCGGGCGGCGTGTGGCTTCCCCCCACGAACACGCTGAGAAGTGCATGGTCTTTCGGCGCTCGATTGTCGAAAACCGCCGACGACCAGATGCAGCCGAGGAGCGGCGTGGTTCCGTCGGGTCGTAGCAAGAATCCAAAACCGTCGAGCGGTCGCGGAAGGTCGGCGGTGCGCACGCCGAGTTGCATGAGTCCGACCGGCGCGTACTCGATGGCGGCGAGTTCCCCACTCAGGTCAGGATCGATGGGCTGCAACAGTTGGGCGGCAGCTCCAGCCGGCGTCGCCACGATGACGCGCTGGGCGGATAGGGTCTCGGCGCTGCCATCGCCTTCGAATCGAACCTCGAAGCCGGCACCGGACCGACGAAGCGATTGCACCTGCCCGCTACGTGCCGCGGATCCCAGATGAGAAACCGCAGCGTGAACGACCGTCTCCATCCCGGACGGAAAGCCGAACGTGCCGCGCCGCCGGTCCGACGAAAACCGAGACTTGCTCAAGCCACGAATCACGCTGCCGTGCTCACGCTCGTACGCGACGAGCTTGGGAAACGCACTGGCCATCTCGAGCCGGTTCGCATCGCCGGCGTAGATGCCCGATACGAACGGAGCGAGGAACCGCTCTGCGATCGCGGGACCGAAGCGACGCGAGACGAACTCCGCGGCAGACTCTTCGTCGTCGCCTTTGCTCCGCACCCAACGTTCGCCGATCACTCGGAATCGTTCGCGCCATGACAAGAGCGGAGTCGAGAAGAGGCCGGGCGGCGAGCCGGGAAGTCGCACCAACGCCCCGCGGTGCACAACGTAGCGAAACTTCGCAGCGTCGTTCGCCTGGATGAGGTCCGACGACAGCTCTAGGTGGTCGATCAACTCGAAGAGAGCCTCACCGGTTGAAACGATGGAGTGCGGCCCCCACTCGAGTTGGTACCCGCTCTGCGACTCGGTCTCGATCTTACCGCCGAAGCGTGCCGAACCTTCGAGCAGCAGAACCTCGCGGCCCGCTTCGCGCAGTCGAAGCGCCGCGGCCAACCCCGTGATTCCGCCACCCACGATCATCGTGGTCATGAACGACCATAGGCCTTCACGAGGTCGACGACCGCCTTCACGTTTTCAACCGGGGTCGGCGGCAAGATGCCGTGGCCGAGGTTGAACACGAAGCCGGGATCGTCCTTCATGGAGTCGAGAATCTTCGTGGCTCGGGCGAGCAAGTCATCACGTGGCGCGAACAACGACTCGGGGGCGAGGTTCCCTTGCAGCGCGACTCCCGATCCCACGCGTTGACGAACGTTGGCGATGTTCTGGGTCTGATCGACACCGATCGCTTCCGCTCCACACTTCGCTACGACCTCGATCTTGATCCCCGCGCCTTTGACGAAGAGGATTCTCGGCACGCCGCAACCGTCCAAGGCCTCGATCACGCGCTGGCAGTACGCGATAGACACCGCTTCGAACTGATCGTCGGGAAGCATGCCGCCCCACGTGTCGAAGATTTGTACCGCGTCGACGCCCGCTTCGATCTGCGCTTTGAGATACTCACCAACCGTGGTCGCCAACTTGTCGAGCAACCGGTGCATCGCGGCGGGTTCGCGGTAGAGCATTTGGAACGCACTCATGAAGGTGCGGCTCGGCGAGCCCTCGAGCGCGTAACACGCAAGCGTCCACGGCGCGCCCGCGAAGCCGATCACCGGGACTTTCCCGCCCACGCGATCTTTCACCGCGCGGATGACGTCCATGACAAACCCCGTCTCGCGAGTGGGGTCGATGCTCTTCAGCGCTTCAATGTCGCTGGCGCTGCGCAACGGTGTCTCCATGCACGGGCCGCGATCCGTGAAGGTGACGGGCAACCCCATACCTTCGAGCGGTACTAAGATGTCACTGAAGATGATCACCGCATCCATGCCGAACTTATCGAGCGGCTCGACCGTCACCTCAGCGGCGAGGTCCGGCGTCTTGCAGAGGGTGAGAAAATCGGTCTTGGCGCGTACGGCTTGATAACCGGGGAGGTAGCGACCGGCTTGGCGCATGAACCAGACCGGGACGCCTTCGTGGGGTCGGCCGTACAGGGCGTCGACGAGCGGGAACGACATGGGGAGGTCCTCTCCTGAGTGACGAGGCGCGGGATTGTATCTCGCGGGCGAGACAAAACCACACCACCGTCGCGAGAGTCACTGCGCCAAGTTCAGGATCACCTTCGGCAACCCCTCGGAAATCCGACTCATCACGGCGTAGTCGAGCGTGCTTGGCAAGTCGCCCGCTTGATGATAGTTCGGGTTACGAAACGTCGCGGTATCCGAGAGCATGACTGCGGGCACGCCTATCTGCCAGAACGACCAGTGGTCGGACCAGTCGACACCCTGAATGAATGCGGGAATCGATCCGCTCTGAATCGGCACCGTCGTGTGTTCGATCAACAGCTCGCTGACCCGAGTCACCCAGGCGCGGTGCGCCATACCACCGACGACCGCGACGAAGTTGCCGCGATCGGGATAGAGCCGCCGCAACACAGCGGGTAAGTCCTGGCTCCCCTCCGCCTCGGTGTAGTAGCCCAGACTCTCCAACGAGATCATGAAGTAGACGTCGACTCCGTCGGCGACCAGTTTCCTGGCGTAGACGAGACTGCCCATTTCATCGGTCTTGAAATACGGCGGCTCCTCGCAGGGAAACGCCACGAGCTGAATCGTCCGCGCCGGAGTGGCGCCGCGAAGGGCGCGGCCCAACTCGAGCAGCAGAGCAACTCCGGACGCGTTGTCGTCGGCGCCCGGCGTGCCGGACGTCGTGTCGTAGTGAGCACCGACGACGAGGATCGGCAGGGCGGGGTCGCTCCCGGGGATCTTGACGACGACGTTGTCCACGTCGACGAAGTTCGCCAGTCGGTAACTGTGCGCCTCGACCGAGTGGCCCTGCGCCTCCCAAGTGTCGCGGATGTAGCGAGCCGAGCGTTGCATGGACGTCGAACTGCGATGCGGAAATCGACGACCGATGGCTCCGGCCAGCGTCTCGACATGGCTCTCTAGTCGGACCTCGAGCGCGGCAACTTCGGACGACCCGGCGTTCCCGACATCGAGCGCGTTCTCCCGCGACGGCGTGTGGAGCCAGAACGCCCAGAACAAGGCACCGACGATAGCAACGGTGATGTAGATGGCGTATCGCCGGCGAGCGGCCCGCTTCTTTCGATCAGCCGGGGATGCCTCGTGGCTCGGCTCGGGCGACGCACCTTTTGACGCATCGTGTGGCGCATGGGAATCGGACAATACTCGCGCTCCGTTCGTTCGTTCAGCGCCGCTGGACGCGACGGCCAGGACTGGGGAGCACGGACGTCGCGCGCGCGGCCGTGTTGCACAGCAAAGTTGTCGCTATGAAGACGGGCGGATGAGCCGGACATAGTTCCCGGCACCCGAAACGGTGAACCTCTCGCGAACGGTCACGCCGCGCGCCTCGGTGGAGAACTCGTACTCACCATCGCCGAGCGTGACGAATACGATCTCGTCGCGGTCCTCGATGCGGGTGAGCACTTCCTTCGCTCCGCTGCGCCGGATCTCGATCGGGCCGCGGTGCTCTAGGTGACGACCCAAATCATCGACGGCCTGCACCACGACGGCTCGTAAGTCCGGGAGTTCCAGCTCGACATGGTCGTCGCGTCCGGCCACCACGATCACCTCGTCGGATCGAGCGAACGCCGCTCCGCTCAATTCGGCGACGACTCGATACTGACTCTTTCCGTCGGTGGCGAGACTGAGAGCACCGAAGAACGACGCATCGTAGGCGGTTCGCGTTCCGCCGGGGCCAGTCACCCATACGCGTAGCCGAGAACGAACGACACGCATCGCGTCGTCACCGGACACGACGACTTGGATCGCGCCCTCGGCGAGCGGCGTCTGCGTGAAGGACACTTCGACAACCCCGG
>JAJFFE010000194.1 GCA_021776775.1 Planctomycetota bacterium
CCCACGTATTCGCGAAGCCATCAAGACGGCGGCGCAAACGCTGCGCAAGGAGAGCAAGTGACGAACTCCGAAATCAGAGCCGGATTGCGAACGCGTCGGAAATTCTTGGCCGAGCTAGTCGCCGGCGGAGGGTTGGTCATGGGTCTCTCGTTCGGTGGACCGTTGCGCGCGGCCGTGGTGGCGGCGACGGGACGACTGCCAGAAGACTTTGCCCCCAATGCGTTCATCCGAATTGCGACCGACGGCGCGGTGACGATCTTCGCCAAGCACGATGAGATGGGGCAGGGCATCCACACTGGTCTAGCCATCGCGATCTGCGAAGAGTTGGAGATCGACGTCGACCAGGTGCGTGTCGTTCCCGCGCCGGCCGATGTCGTCTACGCCAATTCCGCGTACCACGTGCAAGTCACGGGAGGCTCCACGAGCACGTGGTCCTCGTTCGATCAGATGCGAAGTGCGGGTGCGGTCGCGCGCGAGATGCTCATTGCGGCGGCGGCTCGACGGTGGGGCGTTAACGCCAAGACGTGCCACGCGGTCGACGGTACCGTTCGTAAGCGCGACGGGTCGGCCAGCGCTTCCTATGGTGAACTCTCGAGCGACGCGAGCAAGCTTCCGGCGCCGACGGGCGTCGCGCTGAAAGAGAAGAAGGACTTCACTCGTATCGGCAAGCCGACGCCTCGGGTCGATTCGCGGGCCAAGGTTCGCGGAACCGCCATTTTCTCGCTGGATCGAACCGCGCCCGGAAAGCTCACGGCCATGGTCGCGCGCTGTCCGTACTTCGGGGGCTCGCTGAAGAGCTACGACGATTCGGCGGCGAAGGCGATGCCCGGCGTCGCGGGCGTGTTCCGTATCCCGCAGGGCGTGGCGGTTGTCGCCGACGGCTTCTGGACGGCGTTTCAGGCGCGTGAAGCGTTGAAGCTGCAGTGGAACTCGGGCTCGGCGGGGTCGTTGGATTCGGATCGGCTCTACACGGACTACGTCGCCAAGAGTAAGACCAAGGGAATGGTGGCGCGCTCCGACGGAGATGCCGAAAGTGCGCTCGCCAAGGCGAAGACGCGGATCGACGCCATCTATGAAGTGCCGTTTCAGGCGCACGCCCCCATGGAGCCACTGAGTTGTTTGGTCACTCTGCGGGCGGACGGGGGGGCGGACATTGCGACCGGATCTCAAATGCTGGGGGCGGATCACCCGGCGGCGGCGGCTCGCTTGGGTGTCGACCTGTCGCGAGTCAAGTTCACGAACTCCTTTTTGGGTGGAGGGTTTGGCCGGCGCGCCAATCCGCACAGTGACTTCGTTCTCGAAGCGGTGGAAGTTGCGCTCGCCGCGCGAAAGTTGAAGGCGCCGATCCAAACGGTTTGGACGCGCGAAGATGACCTGCGCGGTGGCTGGTACCGACCCATGTTCGTCAACGCGATCAGCGGAGGAATGGAGGACGGAAAGATCGTCGCGTGGCGACATCGCATTGTCGGTCAATCGATCGCCGAAGGAACTCCGTTCGCGCCGATGATGATCCGCAACGGCGTCGACGGGTTGTCGGTCGAGGGCGCGGCGGACATGCCGCACGGCATCAAGAATCTCGCGGTGGAACTGCACACCATCTCATTGCCGGTTCCGGTTCTGTGGTGGCGATCGGTCGGGCACTCCAATACGGCATTTGCCAAGGAGAGTTTCATAGACGAGTGCGCGCAGGCGATGGGTCGCGACGCGTACGAGGTTCGCCGAGAGCTGTTAGCCGGCCATCCACGCTGGTTGCGTGTCTTGGACTTGGCTGCCGAGAAGGCGGGTTGGAAGACGAAGCCGGCCCCGGGAGTCGGGCGCGGCATCTCGGTTCACGAGTCGTTCAAGGGGTTTGCTGCCCATGTGGTCGAAGCGTCCATCGTAGATGGCCGACCCAAAGTGCGGCGGATCGTGTGTGCGATCGACTGCGGCTTGGTGGTCAACCCGTCGCAGGTCGAAGCGCAACTTCAGAGCGCGGCCATCTTCGCGCTGTCCGCCACTATTGGTTCCAAAGTAACGTTCAAGGACGGACGCGTGGAGCAGAGCAACTTCCACGACTTCGAGATCGTCCGAATGTACGAGGCGCCGACGGTTGAAGTGCACATTGTCGCGAGCGACGATCCGATGGGCGGTATCGGCGAGGTCGGGGTTCCCGGCATCGCGTCGGCGACGTGCACGGCGCTACACGCGGTGAGTGGTAAACGCATCCGTCGCTTGCCGATCGGCGATCAGCTCGGGTAGTCATGATGTGGGATTCGCCTCATTCGAAGGAGTCGGCGTCGTCGTTCACGGCGAGAGCCCGCTTCTTTGGCCGGATCCAGTACACGATCCCTCCGATTCCGATCACGATGAACGGGAGTCCGATCATGCCCGCCAGGATTACGAGCATGGGGAGTTCGCACTCGAGGACGGCTTCGGACGGATCGTTTGGATTGACGAAGCAGTGATGTTCCGAGCCGACCGGGTAGCGTTCGATGATCTCGGTCCAGCTCTCTGGATTACGGCTACTGCCGCCGATGACCGTGTACTGGTCTCCCCGATACTCGCGTCCGTCGTGGTCGTACTGATAGCGAATGAGCGGCGAGTACATCACATTGACGTTGCCGTTCGAGTCTTCTTGAGTCTCGGATTTCACACTGCTCGCGACAATCTCGCAGGTCGTCGTGTCCCAACTCTTGGCCTCGCGTACCACCGTCCAAGATCGCCACGTGATCAGCCAGAACCATCCGCCGCCGACCGCGATCAGAGACGCGAAGATGAGAACGGCGAAGAACGGAGGTAGCTGAGGTTTCTCGGTTGTCATCGCGCTTCTCCTTTCACGAGTTTCGGACGTTGCTCCCAAAACGGATCGAGGATCCATCGGGACTTGGCCTTTGCACGTGGAGGTGTGCGTGGAGATTTCATCGGTAGCATCTCTCCTCGCCACCGGGCCAAGTCGGATCCCTTCACGTAGGTCGTGATTCGCGATAGGTCACGACGGAAGTAGATCATGTCGACCGTACCCGCCGTGACCCCCGCCGCGTTGGTCGCTTGGAGTTCTGGGGCGGCTTCGTGGTCGGCGAAGGGCTCCTTCGTCAGTACCCACCAGGGATCGTAGTGCCAGAGCTTGCCGAGGCGGTCGAGCGCCTCCTCATCGACCGGCTCGAACGCATGCGACGGACGCACTCTTATCGTTGAGAAGAGCGGTACCCTGACTGTTCGTTTGGTCCACTTCGTGACCAACAGCTCTCCCGTTCCGGGGAGCACCGCGAGAAGCTGCTTCACGGTTCCCTCACGATTGAAGAAGGGAAAGAGTGACGCGCTTTCGACGGTTCCTTCGCGTAGACGAATCGACCGGCGGTGCAAGGCGCGTTGTCTGACGGGAAATAGCACGACTACTCCGTTTCGCTCTCTTGGCGGAAGCTGTTGGCGGCGAGGCCCAGGAAGTTCGTGTCCATCGACTGCGCCATGCCGCTGGGCACGACCATGAGGGCACCACGTTCCTTGATGGACTCGTAGGTCATGTTCATGGCGCGCAGTTTCATAGCGACCGGGTCTCGGTCGTAGACGCGTGCCGCGCGGCACATCTCTTCGGCGACTCGCAGCTCACTCTCAGCGAGAATGATCCGTGCCTCCTTCTCTCGGTCCGCCTGTGCTTTGCGACTCATGGCGTCTTCCAGGCTGCCTGGAATGCGGACGTCGCGAAGCTCGACCGACTGAACGGTGATGCCCCATTCGCTGGTCTTGGAGTCAATGGTCGATTGCAGCTCTTCGTCCAACGTTTCCCGGTCGCTGATCATGCGGACGAGTTCGGTTCGGCCAATCACATCGCGCAGCGTCGTTTGCGCGGCCCAGCTGATGGTCTTGAGGTAGTCCTTCACCTCGAGAATGGATCGCTTGGGATCGGTGACGACCCAGAAGAGAACGGCGTCGACATTGACTGGAACCGTGTCCTTGGTCAGCGTCTTCTCGGCCGAGAACGAAGTCGATCGAATGCGCGTATCGACTGAAGCTGCGATCACGTCTATTCCTGGAATGACCCAGACGATCCCCGGATCTAGGACCCGTTGAAACTTACCCAGTCGCAACAGAATGCCCCGGTCCCACTCTTGAACCATGCGCGGAGAACCGGCGAGGCACAGCCCGACGGCGCCGACGACGCCTCCTGCGATCATGCTGTCCGCGGAGTACGCGACACCGACGGCGAGTCCCACCGCCGCCAGCACGATTGATCCGGCGATAACGTTTGCACTACCCCTCATCATGTTCGACCTCTTTCCAGCGTGTTTCGATGAGCTGTGACAGCTCGACTGCGGTCAGTTGCATCTGTTTTGCCAAGAGGATTACGGCTTCTACCCTGCGTTCGAGCTTCTTGAACTCGCGGGGGAGAATCGGCTCGGCCGGAGCGCCGGAGACAAAAGTCCCGACCCCACGCTCGAGCCGAAGCAACCCGTCGCGCTGAAGATCGCGGTAGACGCGAGCTACCGTGTTGGCGTTGACGCTGAGCGTTACCGCCAAGCTTCGCACGGTCGGAAGCACTGCTCCTTGTTGCAAAGTGCCGCTCCGTATCATGAGTCGTATTTGTTCCTCGAGCTGCACGTACATGGGCACGCCGCTCGCCTTGTCGAGCCGAACTTCCAACATGGGTCCTCTCCCTCTGAGGAGACGTCCGAACGACCATGACGCACAATGTACTAGTGAACTAGTACAATGGCGAAAAGATTCTGGATGTCGTCGGGGTTGCGTTGGTTGGTCGCTAGTTGCAGTCTTCGCTGCGGCTTATGAAGGCGTGGGGTATGGCGGGCCCGGAGGATTGTGGGAGATCGTCGCGCGGCGGCGGGCCGATGGATGCAAAGAAGGGCCGCTGGAGTTTCCCAGCGGCCCTTCTCTGTTCTCTTTGATGCTACTCGCGGGATTTGCTCGCGAGCCGGGTCGCTCCGCGTAGCCTCACTGCTTGGGCTTGGTGCCGGTCGGGATGAAGTTCCGAATGAGCTTGGCGATTCGGGCGCCGTCTTCTTCGAGAACGAAGTGTCCCGTTTCGAAGAGGTGGAAGTCGACGTTCTCGAGGTCCTTCTTGTACGGGTGCGCGCCCGCGGCCGGGAAGATCTCGTCGTTGGAGCCCCAGACGATCAACGTGCGTGGCTGATGCTTCCTGAAGTACGCTTGCCAGCTGGGGTACAGCGGCGGGTTGCTCCCGTAGTCGTGGAACATTTTCAGTTGGATCGCGGCGTTGCCCGGTCGGTCGAGAAGTCGTTGGTCGACGTGCCAGTTGTCGGGGCTGATCGACTCCTGGCTGCGGGCGCCATTGGTGTACTGCCACTGGGTTGCTCCCGCGGTCAGTAGGAAGCGCAGCGCATCTTCGTTACCCATGTTCGGTTGCTTGTAGGCTGCTTTGATCTTGCTCCACCACGGGTTGTCTAGCCCCTTGTTGATCGCGGCTCGATCCTTCCAGTACGCCTTGATGGGCTCCCAGAAGTCGTTGTCGATCCCTTCGTCGTAGGCGTTTCCGTTCTGAACAATGAGAGACTCGATTCGCTCCGGGTGCGCGGCGGCGAGGCGGAAACCGATCGGAGCTCCGTAATCCATGACGTACAGGTTGTAGCTGTCGAGACCCAGCTTCTCGGTGAATCGATCGATGATCCGGCTCATGTTGTCGAACGTGTACTCGAACTCGTCGACCGACGGCATGGAGCTGTTTCCGTAGCCGGGATAGTCCGGGGCTATCAAGTGGTACTTGTCGGCCAGCGCGGGAATGAGGTTGCGGAACATGTGTGACGACGTCGGGAAACCGTGAAGCAACAAGAGTGTCGGCGCGGTCGGAGATCCAGCCTCACGGTAGAAGATCGACTGTCCGTCGACCTCCACGGTTCGGTGAGCGACCTGGGTAAGGTCAGCGGCCGGAGCTTTCGGGAAGACGTCGGTAGCGCGGAGACGGTTCTCCGGCAGATTCATGTAGGTTGCAACGCCGACGACGAGAGCTAGGGCTACGATTCCGTAACGTTTCATGGCTGTTCTTTCTGTTCTTGGGTCAGCGGAACGCGAGCGACGCGCCCGGGATTGCGGTCGGTAGGGGGTGGCCGACCACGACTCGGTTGTCAGTGGTCGGCTGGGGTTCATGCGGGCGGTGACTCGCGGCCGAGCAACTTTCGAATGGCCGCGGCGTACAACGAGCGATCGTTCAGCCCCGAAATCGTCTCGACCACCTTTCCGCCGGAGAACAACAGCACGGTCGGAATAGAGCTGACGTTGAAGTCCGCCGCGATCCGGGTGTTGACGTCGACGTCCAGCTTTCCGATCTTCGCGACTCCGTCGAACTCAGAAGCGAGCTCGTCGATGGTCGGGCCGAGCTTCTGGCAGGGCGGGCACCACGCGGCCCAGAAGTCGACCAGCACCGGCAGTTCGCTGCCCAGGACCTGCTCCTTGAAGTTCGCGTCGGTGAAGGTCAAAGGAGTGGCCTTGTTCTCGGTCTCTTTCATGGGAGTCCTATCCGTTCTTTGCGGGCAGCTCAGCGAGCTGTGCTTCGGTGTAGCGTGGCGTGATGTGTTGCGGGCAGTTCCAGTCGAACGCTTCGACTTTCAGGATCGCGACTCTCTCGATACGGCCGCGATAGTCCGGGTCCTCGACCTTGGCCAAGAGGTCGGGCGCCTGATCGGCGTCCACGAATTCGACGCGAGCCATGATCTTCAGCCGCATCTGGTTCGCGTAGTCCATGAGCAACAGCGCAACCCGATTGTCGTGCTCGGTGCTTCCGACCGTGACATACTGGAGGTTGCCCCGGAAGTCGGCGAACGCGAGCGTTTGAGCATCGATCACTTTCAAGAAGCCGGCAGGACCCCCTCGATGTTGGAGGTAGGGCCAACCGTTCTCGAGAACGCTCGCGACATAGAAGCTATCCCGAGCTTCGATGAACGATTGCTCGCGCAGGGATAGCCGACCGTCTTCAATGTTGGCCGCCTCCTGACGTCGAACCTTGTCACGAACCTCGTACCGGTGCTGAACGGTCTTCACCGCATCCGTGAAGACCAAGCTCGTGTACTTCCGTGACATGGTGATCCTTTCGAGATCAGGAGGCGGGGCGACGCGGGAACGTCGCGACCCGGTCAGCGCGGTGGAATTTCGGGAGTCGTGCAGGGAGTGATCAGGCCGCGGTGCTCAACAACTCGACCTCGGGGAAGTCGATGTCGACTTGCGCCGCCTTCGCGAAGAAGTTCGTGAACACGTTGGCGGCGACGTTGGCGATGATCTCGACGACCTCGCCGTCGCCGTAGCCGGCGGCTCGCAACTCTTCCAACTCGGACTTGGTCACGTCGCCCCGGTTGTCGTGAACGGATCGCGCGAACTTGACGGCGGCGTCCGCCTTCGCGTCGGTCGAAGCACCCTTTCGCGCCGCTTGAATGTCCTCTGCGGTGAGACCGGTCTTCTGTGCGATCGCGGTGTGAGCCGAGACGCAGTACTGGCAACCGTTGGCTTCGGCGGTCGTCAAAGCGATCCGCTCTCTCGTCTTGGCGTCGAGCGATCCCCGTCCGAGGTGGCCGCTGAAGTCGAGGTAGGCGGCGAGCCCCGGAGCCGAGTTCGCCAACGCCTTGATGAAGTTCGGCAGCCCGCCGAGCTTCTTTTGCGCTTGCCCGAGAAGTTCGGCGGCCTCGCCCTGTGCGGTCTCGACTTCGATCGTTTGCAGACGGCTCATGTGTGACTCCATTCCTGGCCCCTCACGGGGATTCGTCATCGGTCGTTTGCCCCGGAGTCGTCCCGGTGCGTTCGATCGATCACAGACACGCGGAGTGCCAAGCGAGTCGTGGGAGCCACAAGAGTATTGAGAGTGAGTGATTATGGATTCCGGCGCCGAATCCCGACGTGACGATATTTCGTCAGTAACGATATTCCGTTAGAGAGACTTACGAGATATCGTGAGCGAATGGACCTCACCAGCCTTCAATGCATCGCGTTGCAAGCGGCCACCAGCGACTCGCTCCCGCCTGTCTTGGATTGCATGGTCGACGGACTCTCGCAAGAGCCCGGAGTGATCCTCGCTCGCGTCTGGCTTCGCGGACCTGGCGATCTGTGTGACGAGTGCCCGCTGCGAAGCGAGTGCCCCAAGCGCGACGAGTGTCTGCACCTGGTGGCGAGCGCGGGACACTCCACCGCCAACCCGACCGAGACCTGGTCGAACACCACCGGGCGCTTCCAACGATTTCCGATCGGGGCGCGCAAGGTCGGACGCATCGGTCTCAGGGGAGAAGGTCTGCTTCTCTCCAAGGGCGACGGCGAGTGGGCGGTCGATCAAGATTGGATCGACCGTGAAGGCGTCGAGTGCTTCGCCGGGCAACCACTCGTGTTTCGTGGCGAAGTGTTCGGCGTGGTGGCGATCTTCAGCCAGCGAGTCATGACCGACGAAGAATTTGGCTGGCTGCGTACGTTTGCCGATCAAGCGGCAGTCGCGATTGCCAACGCCCGCGCACTGCAAGAACTCGATATGCTCCGCAAGCAACTCGAACTCGAGCGAGACTACCTCCGCGAAGAGCTACAGGAGACCCAGCACTTCAGCGGGATCGTGGGCGATAGCCCGGCAATCGCGCACCTTCTGAATCAGATTCAAATGGTCGCCCCGAGCGATGCGACGGTCTTGATCACCGGCGAATCCGGCACCGGCAAGGAGCTGATTGCGACCGCCATCCATGAACAGAGCACGCGCCGCAAGAAGCCGCTCGTCCGAGTCAACTGCGCGGCGACTCCGACCGAACTGTTCGAGAGTGAGTTCTTCGGTCATGTACGCGGCTCCTTCACGGGGGCAAGCCATGACCGGGCGGGTCGCTTCCAGGTCGCCGACGGCGGCACGTTGTTCCTCGACGAGGTCGGAGAGATCCCGGTGTTCCTGCAGGGCAAGCTTCTTCGTGTTCTTCAGGAAGGGCAGTTCTCACGAGTGGGTGAAGATCAACTCCGCACCGTCGACGTGAGACTGATTGCCGCCACCAACAAGGACCTCGAGAAGGAGGTCGCCGAGGGGCGTTTTCGAGAAGACCTCTACTACCGCTTGGCCGTGTTCCCTTTGGAAGTGCCGCCGCTACGAGAGCGCCCCGATGACATTCCGTTACTGGCGAAGCACTTCGTCGAACACGCCCGGTCGAAACGAGGCGCGGCGCTTCATGTGTCGACGGGAGAGCTAGAGCGACTTCGACTCTACGATTGGCCCGGCAACGTCCGAGAGTTGCAGAACGTCATTCAGCGCGGATTGATCACCCAGGTCAACGGAGTTGTCACCTTCGCGCTTCCGACCACCGACAACAAGGTCGACACCGATCCCAAGGCGAGCAACTCTCGAGTCTTCACCGATGCCGAAATGAAGCTCCGCGAGAAGGAGAACATCCTCGCCGCTCTCGCAGCAGCCGGAGGTCGAGTGTCCGGCACAAACGGCGCGGCCGAGTTGCTCGGCATTCGGCCAACCACGTTGACCTCTCGAATGAAGAAGCTCGGCGTCGAACGCGGGTCCTGAGACGACGTCTCGGCGGTGGCCCGAGTCTATTCCGGCTCGAGCGGTATCGTGAGAGGGACTCCCGCCACTTGGATTCCGCCCCGCGGCCTACCGTCGACGAGCGGGCCGTACCGCTCGGCGAAGACGGCGGGGAGCGGACGAGGCTCATGAGCCGAAAGCCAGAGGCGTAGCAGGTGACGCTTCTTCTCCGGATCGTTTGAGTCTTCGTACCCGTCGCGGGAGTGCAGCAACACGTGATTGTGTACGAGTTGAATGTCGCCGGGCTCGAACTGAATCGACAGACGAAACTCTTCGCTCTGTGCCACGCTCTCGATCAAGTCGAGTGCTTCCACTTGCTCGGCGGTTAGTCGCGCAACATCCGGGAATCGCCGCTGCGCTGATTCGATGAAGTCCCTGGCGAAGAACACTGACGTCTTGCCTCGATGACGGTGAACGATCGGTATCTCGTAGTGCGGAGCCTTACCTTCTGGGATCTCGCCCTTGCGGTCGTAGGTGAAGGGCTCTTCGAGAACGCGGAGAAGGTCGGGGCGGCTCGCTCTAATCTGCTCCACGATCGCCAGCGAAGATGCCAGGAACGACGCCCCGCCGGCCTTGGCCTTCTGCAGGCAGAGCAAACCGACAACATCGCATGAATCGACGTGGAATCGTTGGCGCGCGCTGGTGCGGTAGAGCCGTGTGGCCGGGTTCGTCGCGTCTTCGCCCAAATCGCACACGTGACCGAGGCAGTGGCCGGCACCGTTCTGCGGGCGCGGGACCCCGAGAAACGACCCGATGCCGAAGTAGGCGCGGACCAGTTCTTCGCGATCGAAACGGTCGAGTTGCAGTCCGCGAAGCATGGCGAACCCTCGACCGTTGACCACGTCATGGCTCACACGCTCGAGCTTGCTGCGTAGTTCCGAGGCGGTGAACGAAGTGCGATCGATGGCGTGAATCGGTTCGTCGCGCGCGACGCTCGCCGCAACCGCAGTTTGCAGCGCTGCGTGATCGCGATCGTCGAGCCAAACCTCCCAGCTACGATCGCCGCGCCACTGCGGGGCACGCCAGGCGGCGGGATCTACCGAGTCGATCTGTTCCATCGTTCGTCTCTCCGCTCTACCGAGTTTCCGCAAGTCGAGCATCGAAGCATGAACCGCACGATCTAGAAAGAGAATCAACGCCGAGCGCAGAGGTGCGCTTGCGCTTCGCCGTCCTGGAGTCGACTCTTCGGAGCAAAGGGTCACGCATTAATCGAGATTGTCGTATTGTCTGGCTGCCGTTTCGGCCGGAGCTCCGTCAAACGCTTACCAACTGGGTTAGGGAATCATGCAAGGGTCGACTCGAAACTCCGCTTTCGGAGCCGCGCTGCGATCCGTCGTTTGCGTCGTGGTGCTCGGCGTCGCGTGCGCGTGTCAGCCCCCGCTGCGGACCACGGACTGGTCCAGCTACGATGGTCCCGGCGCGAGATACTTCCAGCAGGAAGAGGTCACCTTCCCTCACGTTCCTGACCCGATCGAGCCCTTCAACCGCGGCGTCGGAGTGTTCAACCATGTGTTGATGGTCGGGGTCGCACAGCCGATCAGTTTCGCGTATCGCTGGTTGGTCTCCCCTCCCACTCGAACCGCTGTTGCCAATGCCATCGACAACGCGCGATTTCCCGTGCGCTTCTTCGGCAATCTCCTGCAAGGCAAGCTGGAAGGGGTAGCGGTCGAAACGGGGAGGTTTCTCATCAATACGACGACCGGACTCGCGGGGCTGATGGAGGTCGCTGAACCTCAGCTCGGTTGGGAGCCGTCGAACGAAGACCTGGGCCAGGTGTTCGGCCGTTGGGGGTGGGATCGCTCGACCTTCGTCCAAGTTCCGCTGTTCGGTCCGTTGACGATTCGCGACGGGATCGGCCGTCTCATCGACGCGGTTGTCGATCCCCTGACTTACCTCAGCTGGGCCTCGACCGTGCGCACCGTCTTTGAGTTGGCAGAGCAGTACCCTCAGTACCAACGGTTCGTAGAGACCAACTTCGATCCGTACGAGCTGGGGAAGTTGCTCTACGTTCTGAGTCGAGACCTTCAGATCGAAGACCCGGAGCCACGGTCGGTCAGCGCCGAGTCTGGCGAGACTGAAACCCTCGAGTTAGTGTTCTTGGGTCACGAGGATCCTTACTTTCCGGATCGAGGCGCGGAGTACACGATCACCGTCCCGGCGACAGGGCGCAAGCTTCCTTACAGCGCTTGGGTCCAACCGGAACCGTCTCCGCTCATCTTCTTCTTGCCGGGGACCAGCGGACACCGAGTCGGGTCATCGTCGTTGGCTATTGCCGAGGTCGCTTTCGACCAGGGGTGGTCGGTGATCACGTTGGCCAGCACTCTGAACCACGAGTTCATTCGCAACGCGAGCACGGCGATTTTTCCCGGATTCGTGCCCGACGACGCGCGCGAGGCGCACCTCGTTCTCGACGCCATCCATGCAGACATCCACCGACGCTTCCCAGATCATTTTTCGAAGCAGGTCCTGGCCGGGCTCTCACTCGGCGGCATGCAGACGCTGTTCATCGCGGCTGACGCCGACGACTCGAATGCGAAGTTGGTTTCGTTCGACCTTTACGTAGCGCTCAACTCCCCGGTCAGTTTGCGCTACGCGGTCGAAACGCTGGACCGGTTCTACAACGCGCCTTTGCGCTATCCGCCCGAGGAACGATCCCGACAAATCGAGTCCATTCTGCGGCGCGCGGTCAACCTCGCCCACGGAACGCTGCGGCCGGGAGAGCCACTCCCGTTTACCGAGGTCGAGGCAGAGTTCCTCATCGGGCTCGCGTTCCGCACGACGATTCGAGACATCATCTACCAGGCGCAGAGCGACCTCACCAAGACAGTACTGAAAACTCGCGGTGGTACGTGGACGCGAACCGCACCGTACCAAGAAGTTCTTCAGTTCTCGTTCATGGAGTACATCTACGCCTTTGTCCTGCCGTCCCTCGTGCAGCAGCGCGACGACATAGAGTTCACGGAAGCAGGGGCAGATCGACTCTTCGAGATGGGAGACCTGCGATCGGTCGCCGAGAAGCTCCGCGGCAATGATCGAGTACTCTTCTTCAGCAACCAGAACGACTCGCTGCTCGGCCCCGGCGACGTCGAGTGGATTCGAGACATGTGGGGACCAGAGCAAGCCATCTTGTTCAAACGCGGCGGTCACCTCGGCAATCTCCACCGCGAAGACGTGCAACGAGTGATCACCAACGTGATCGCCCGAGCGTTGGGTTTGCGCGACGACGGCGAGTCGCCCTGAAGGCTGGGAGCGGAGTGCGTGTTGCGTGGAGCGCGTCTTCATCCAACTCGTCGATCCTGTATCGGCCTCAATGAAATCGCCGCCCCCTGTCGTGCTGACCGTAATGTTGCCGGGTGAGTAAGCAGGAATAGGTGGAGGAAGTCGGACACTCCCAAGATGCAGGGAAGCCTGCGGAAGGAGTGGCGATGTCCACGGAACGAAGTGACGGGGCCTCCTCGGGGCCGGAGTGGAGGCGAAGCCGGAACGCAGGGCCCGAGGAGGCCCCGCAGCACGCCTCGAACGAGGAAGGCCATGACGTTGAGGAAACGACACCGCAGAACGTGCCCAAGGTGCGGGGTCGTCGTCGTGGCAAGCGACTGGTCGCAAAGGACGAGGCGCCGAGTCCGAAGAGTCTCACCGCAGATCAACGACTTCTGATTCTCGACGCATGGCAACGAAGCGGTCTTCCCGCCAAAGACTTCGCGCCGCTGGTCGGGGTCTCGAAGCACACGTTGTACAACTGGAAGAAGCGATTCGACAACCAAGGTCCGGCAGGGCTTGAAACGGGCCAACGCGGTGGCGCCCGTGGTTCGCGCCTTCCGGAAGTGACGAAGCGAGCGATCCTTCTCCTCAAGAAGTCGAACCCGGAGTGGGGGTGTCGACGGATCAGCGATGTCCTGTATCGGGGCAAGGGATTCCCGGCAAGTCCAAAGGCGGTGGCCCGCGTTCTGAAGGCGGCCGGATACGAACTCGAGGACACTCCCACCACTCCCCACCGAGACAAGGTTCGTCGCTTCGAACGTGCGGCTCCAGGAAACCTCTGGCAGACCGATCTCTTTACCTTCGTCTTGAAGCGACAGAACCGACGAGTGCACCTCGTCGCGTACCTCGATGATCACTCCCGTTACGTCGTGAGCTTCGGACTTTCGGTCAGCGCCTCGACGGACATGGTGCTGGAATCACTTCGAGCGGGGATCACCGCGTACGGTCTTCCGCAAGAAGTGCTAACAGACAACGGACCGCAGTACGTCACCTGGCGTGGTAAGAGCCGGTTCACCAAGGAGTGCGAAGCGTTGGGGATCCAGCAAATCGTGGCTCGCCCGCGCCATCCGCAGACGCTCGGCAAAACCGAACGGTTCTGGGGAACGCTGTGGCGTGAGCTTCTCTCGACCGTCGTGTTCGTCGACCTCGGTGACGCGGAAGCCCGGATCAGCCACTTCATCGACCATTACAACTTCCAGAGACCTCACCAGGGCATCGGCGGGATGGTACCCGCTGACCGATTCTTCAAGGTCGAGAGCGAGGTGCGGGCCTCCATCGAGAAGCGAGTCAAGGAGAACGCCGAGCAGCTCGCACGAGACGGTGAGCCGAAGAAGCCGTTCTACCTCACTGGTAACGTCGGGGACCAAGCGTTCAGTGTGCATGCGGAGGGTGAACGGGTCTTCTTGGTCAACGAAGATGGCGCGCGCGAAGAAGTCGAACTGACGAGCAAGACGGCGCGGGTGCCCGACGAACCGATCTCGCCCGACGAAGAAGCGCACGCACCGCACCGCGAGTGTACGACGGAGGAACGCGCGCTCGATGCGAACATCCAGAGCCGCGAGCCGGGGAGTTCACCGCTGGACGACTTCAGCTTCGGGATCGACCCAGCGATGGAGCCTTCTTCTCCGGAAGTACGTGCGTCCGATCCTTCCGGGAAGCACGAACCCGAGCGCGACGAGGAGGCCCGCGATGACGACGCATGAATCCCCGGCGCCAGAACCGAACGTCCCAGAACCGAACGTCCCAGAACCGAATACCCCAGACGAGGGCGAACCCAGCGAAGCCCCCTCGCCCACTGCAACCCGGGACGGACGCCGAACCGCACTCGCGGTGCTCGAGACACTGGCCGGTGAGAAGACTCCGACCGAGGCGGCGGAATCGATCGGAGTTTCGCTGACCTACTTTTACACCCTCGAGAACCGGGCCTTGGAAGGACTGGTCAAAGGGTGCGAACCGAAGCCCAAGGGGCGACAATGGACCGTCGAGCGAGAGCTAGAGGAGGTTCGCAAGGAGAACATGCAGCTCCGACGCGAGGTTCGTCGAGCCCAGGCGGTGGCGCGCGCCGCACAGCGATCGCTCGAGTTGCCTTCAACCGTGAAGCCGAAGGCGCGTCGGAAGAAGGCGGCCAAGAAGGGACGACGGAAGAAGCGGGCAACGGTGCGCGCGCTCAAGGTGTTAGATCGACTGAAATCCGAGACCCAGGAAGAGTGAGGAGTTCCTGACATGACACGAGGGCGTCCCGTGGATCCCGGGCGACGACTGGATCGTTGCGAAGGATCGACCGAAGCCAAGCAACGAGCGAAAGCCGTGGCGGACTACATCGCTGGACACCTTTGCGCCGAGGAGGCCGGTGACTTGATGGGAGTTTGCCCAAGCCGGGTTCATGCGATCGTGAGCGCCACCCTTCAGGCGATGGTTGAAGCGAACGAATGCAAGCCTGCGGGACGTCCACCCGAGACGACAGAACGAGACGAAGAGATCGCAACGCTCGAGAAGACTGTGAAGACCCTCGAGCAAGAGTTGAAGATTGCCAAGATCTTGGGGGAGCAACCGTGGGCGCCTCGTCAACGAGGGGCGCCCAAGCGACCGTAACGCGCCTACGAGTTCCGCGAAGAATCCGAGGAGCGGAAGCGCAATGGCCCAGACGTGAGAACGAATGCGACGGAAGGCAGCGAGCGGTGACGACGGCGCGAACAGTTCAAGCTTGCGGGGGGAGCTGGCGGAAAACCGCGCAGCACCTTGGCGTGAACGTCGACACTTTGCGGCGGTGGCGTCGACATGAAGAAGCGGGCACGTTGCTAGCTCCGAAACTACGAGGGCGGCGTTCGAAGCGCTCGCCTCGTGCCCAGCGACAAGCACTCCAGGACGACCTCAAGGGAGACGGTCTTCACCAGAGCATCGATAGTCTCCAGAGACGGCATTCGGAGCTCGCGAAGCGCGAGGTGGCGGACATCGTTTGCCGAGGGCGCAACGTGATGGCGCAACGCGGACGAAGGCGACAGAGCGAAGTGCATCGACGACCCGGCGCGTTCTGGGCGATCGACCACACCTTCGACCAAGAGGTCCCGGTCGCGATGGTTCGAGACCTCGCCGCGCGTCGCGGCCTGCTGGCGGAACCAATGGAGACCAAGTCACCGAAGGAACTCATCCCAGTCCTCGAGGATGTGTTCCGAGCGCATGGCGCGCCACTCGTGCTGCGTATGGACGGTGGCTTCCACGATCGAGAGTTCTTCGAGTTCCTCGACCAACACGGAGTGATTGCGTGGGTGACCCAACCCGGTTCGCCGTGGGAGAACGGATCGATGGAAGGATCGATCGGCGTTGGAAAGAGATACGTAGGCGGTCTTTGTGAGGCCCGAGGCGTCGCCGCGGTAGACCGACCTGAGATGTATCGCGTCGCGATGCATCACATCAACACCCGGGTCTTTCCCCGTGCGTTCGGAGGTCGGACGGCGGAGGAGGTTTGGGAAGAACGCGAACCCATTCAAGTAGATGAGCGCGAGCGCTTTCATGAACGCTTCAACATCCTCTTCGAAGAGATCGAGAAGCACTTGCGTCGGGCCGACTGGCCCTCGAAGATCGAACCAGAAGCAACCCGTCGAGCCCTCGCGCGAGTGCTCGTGGAGATGGGTTTTCTCGAGATACGGAGCGTTCGAATTACTCCATCGATTCCTACTCGGCGAGCCCGAAAGATTCCGTGCGCATGACAACGGTTTTCAGAGTTCGTTTAGCTGGGAGGACATCACCCAGATAAACGCCTCGTTTGTCGGTAAGGGCGAAAAAGACAAAGCACCTAAGTCAATCGTTTTCGACGGAAAGTGTTTCTTCATGATGATCGACTACTGCAATTCGGGACCGTGCAAGGAACTCAAGCAGGGAGCGAAGGGCTATGCGGGCTTCTCGAAGGAGAACGGAAAGAAAATTACTGATATTGCCAGGGAGATCAGTAAGAAGAACCCTAAACGAAGCGATCGGTCAATAGGTGCAGAAGCCATAAGTCGCCTTGTCGCAGAAAAGTGCAACTGGTGCTACTACTCAGATTGCACAGGCAAGGGATCCATGAATCTCGTTAGCGGTAAGTAGGCACGATGTCACCGAGTCGACTTCGACGTAGGTTATCACTTCCTGTCATCGTTCTAGTGGTAGGAGCAGTAGTGACTCTCTGCTTTGTGCATGAGAAGTTACTGTATCGGATTGACTGCGTCGAGGTCGACTGGGAGTTGCGGGGTTCTGGTCATGGGGACAGCTTCGAGTTTAACCTCACGCGAGAATTCGAATACTACAAACATTTGAAGTCACGATGGCCTGCTGCTCTAGCGAACAGAGTTGAGCAGATTGACGAAGCAGAGTATGAACTACTTCGTAGTAGGGGCTTTCCTGATAGAGCGGAGCGAATTCTCAAGGAATCGCAGGAGTGGTGAGTTGTTCAGCGCGAACCTGAGGCGAAACGACGGTGAGCTAGTCGGACGCGACGACTCGGCTGATAATTCCCATCAAAGCGGCACGTCATGAGAAGCGCTCTTTCGGGTGTCACGAAGTTGCTTGATGTACCCCTCTGTCACGCGAATATCCTTGTGCCCGAGCAGCTCCTGAATTCGCGTGATCGGCACTCCCGCATCATCGAGGAGCGTTGCCGTGGTCGCTCGAAGCGAGTGGGGGGTGTAACGAGATTTGCCCTTGTCGCCTCTCGAATGCGGAAGCCGTTCGAGGTACGAAAGCAGCAGCCGGTACATCGACGGCTGGCTAATCTGAGTCGCCCCGAGTTCTTCACTCCGCGCATTCTTCCGAGCACGGAAGAGCGGCCCCTCCAAAATCCGTGAAGCCGTCAGATGCTCCCGAAGCGCCTCAGCGCAGTGCGCATGAATCCCGATACGCCTCTTCGACTTGCCTCGTCCCTTCTCGGAGATCTCAAGCACTGGATCTTCAGAATCGTCCTGAAAGCCCGAGACGGTGAGGACGCACGCAGTGCGAATCCGAATCCCCGCGTAAAGAAAGACAGCCAGGATGGCCCGGTCTCTCGTCGCCAACACAGAGTCGCCCTTGGGGAGCGACATCAACTTGTGCGCCTGATTCCGCTTTAGCGCAATCGTCGGCGTACGAGGTTCCGTTCCTTCACGGCGAATGAACTGCGCATGCGCGGGGTTTGAAACGACGACGGGAAGCTTGAGCTCGGTCGCAGCCGTCTCACGCATGAAGTTGTAGAATGCCGAAAGCGCCGACACTCGAGCATTCACGGTCGCCGGAGCCTGGCCAGCCTCAGGGTCGTTCGGATCGCCAACCATGAAGTCGCGCCAAGCGCGAACCTCGTCAACCGACACCGAAAGCATCCGGTGCGCTTCCTTCGGCCACTCGAGCCCGAGGAACTCGATGAAGTTCTCAACCGCTCGCCGGTACGTGCGCACCGTGTTCGGGTTCGCACTCCGGTTGACCCACGCCTCGAACATGCTCGCGACCGAGAGATAGAACTGCTCGACCCGGCGACGAACCACCGGCGACTCATGCCCGTGGAGCACAGCCAGGAGCTCCCGAGGGCTTTCGGGAGGCAAAACCTCACTCGGCAGTAGCTCGCCGTCGGCTGGATTTTCGGTGTCATTCATACGGGTCCCCCACTGGTTTTGAAACGCTCCATGTGAATGATAAGTAGTTTTATCGACCAGATAATAGAGAAGGGGGGATCGTTCTTGAGTTCATTCGCGGACTTTGCTGGGGAGTCACCTCTTCCTGAAGGGTGACGATGGATACGTTGGCTCCTGCCGGTCAAACTCGCTAAGAAACGGCTCCTGCACTTTTTTCCATTGCTCCACAACTCTCTCCCGACAGTTCTGGGCAGCTTTCATATCGTATTTGTCGCCGAAACCCAGGTCGGAAACTGTCTGCCTGATTCCTTTGATTTCTTCAAATGGAAAGAGGCCTCGGTTTCCCGGTTTCTCGCCGATGTTCTTAAACGCCCCCCGAATCTCGTCAATCACGGCGCTCATCTCAGTTAGGACGCTGCCGTAAGTTTCCCGCGTCGGAGAATCCGAGTGTGTGTACTGGATACACGCCTGTACTGCTGAGTTGATCTGAGTCCACAGGGCTCTTAGCTGTTGCAAGTAGACCAGCCGCCTCGAGAAGCAATAGCCAAGCCACGCGGCGGGGATGGCGATGAAGAAGGGGATTAGATCTTTGAACACACCATAGACGGGATCATTTACGCTCGGAAATTGGGTTTTAAGAACGATTCCGGAGGCGATGCAAAGGGCGTATATCGCTAGTGTCATGAAAACCCAAAATGCCAATCGTCGTTTGGTCATTATCTTAGCCTTCTTAACACGAGGCAGACAGTCTTGCTTGGTGCTACGTCAAGCCTCAGGATCGTCACCGTTGGGTTGAGCGTTAAACAGATATTCTCTCGACGATGTTCCGAGTCACTTGCCGCTTCGTCCGGTCGTACAGCTTGGTAGTGCGCGGATCCGCATGGCCGGCCAAGTGCTGGACATCCTCAAGTGGAACATCCTGCGCGATCAGGTCGGTGATCACCAACACCCGAAACGAGTGCGGCGAAAAGTCTCGCGGCAGCCCCGCGTCGCGTAACCTTCGTTTCATCATGCGCTGCATGTCACCGCTCGCGAACGCGGTTTCTTTGAGCGTCTTAGTCTTGCCCTTTGCCGCCCGAAACAGCGGGGCGTTATCGCCGGGGCGCATTCCGCCCCGCTCCATGTAGTCTTGAAGCAGCTCCTCAAGATCGTGTCGCACGGGGATCTCGCGTAACTTCCCGCCTTTCTCCCGAAAGCGAAACAGCCACTGCGTTCCATCGTGGCGCAAGTCCGAGAGCTTGAGGCGAGCGACGGCACCGACGCGCGCTCCGGTATAGATGAGCGTGGACATGACGGCTTTGTCGCGAAGGCCGACGACGTGCGAGGTATCGACCGAGTCGAGTAGCGTTCGCGCTTGCTTGCGCACTATTTCGGGCGTCAAACCTTCGAGCGCCTGAACCCGTGGACCGCGCACGGAAAGCACCGGATTGAGCACGACGACGTGCCGCTCCACGAGGATGTCGAAAAAGTGCCGCAACGCTGAGAGCTGCCGTTTCTGGGTCGACGCCGCAGAGTCCGCGAACGCGGTATCGAGGTATTGACGAAGGTGTCCCGGTTGCACCCGAAACAGCTCAAGCTCGAAGTGGTGACACCAGTCGAGGAATCGGATCACGCTCGATAGATACGCTCGGCGCGTGTTGCGGTTCTCGATGCGCCCGTAGAAGAACTCGGACCAGGCGTACTCGCCGCGATCCCCGGCGTTACGAACGAGCGGATGCGGCACCGGCTCGCCGTCCGGAATCGCGCATTTGGCGATCGGCGTTTCCGCCACGGGAACGGGCAGGAGGATGTCGTCGTCGGATGGGGTGGGTTCGTCCATGGTCTGAATTCTCACAACAGATTACGGCCGCCCGATTTCGGTGCAGCTCCCCCACTACTTTAGTGCATGATAATGTCCTTTATCATGCATTGAGGCACCGCCCAACAACACGCGAAATCTGTTGCACAGTTCCGTGGAGAGTGGTCGCAATCCTCGCAAACGCGCGTGACCCTGCACACCTGCCCTCCCTCGATCTCGGATCTTCCGTGGTGGCGAGCCCTCATGCGTGTCGGCGCCTCGGAGGCGTCACGTCCGCGCTGGTGTGTGGGGCCGGCACCGTCGCTTCAGCGTGCGTTCTATTAGTTCTCAGATTCTCTGTAGCGGCATCGGGCCTCTCGGTTACTGGGCAATGTCATCGCTTAAGTTCAGCCGAGAAGAGGTAACAATCGATGGACGTACTCGAATCCCAACTGGAGGTGCCTTTGCACCCGAACTCGCTCGCTCTCAACGACATGGTCGCCGACTCTGAGTGGGTCCGTGGGCTTGCTCGGACCATTCTTGGCGACGTTGCTCTCGCCGACGATTTGGCGCAGGAGACGATCACGGTAGCTCTCGAGTCGAAGCCGAACGATCCCGCTCGGCGTCGGGCGTGGCTCGGGGGGATTTTGCGGAACCGGTGGCGTCTCTACGTTCGGAGTCGATCGCGAGAGAGGCGTCGTGAGCAGCGTGTGTCGCGCCCGGAATCGGTTCCGTCGCACGACGAAGTGTTCGAGCAGATGGAAGTGCACGTTCAGCTCGTCGACGCGGTGTTGAAGTTGCGCGAGCCTTACCGATCTGCGATTGCGCTGCGTTACTACCGCGAACTGAGTAACGCAGAGATCGCTCGCGAGCTCGATCTTCCCGAGAGCACGGTTCGCGTTCATATCTCTCGCGGCGTGCAGATGCTTCGCAACGAACTGGATGAGCGCCACGAAGGCGACCGCGCCATGTGGGCGTTGCCACTCGCCGGCTGGATGGCGCACTCTCGTGTGGCCAAGGCGACGAGCGCGAGTGCCGTCGCTTCGGTTTCGTTTTGGGCGGTGGCCAAGTGGACGTCGGTGACGCTTGCCCTCGGTGTGATCGTTTGGTTTGCGGTCGGGAAGCACTTCTTCGCCGGCATTCCCTCTTCGCTATCGTCGCTCGGCCAGAGCGGTCGAGGGGCGAGGTCCTCTGCCGGATCGCCCCGGTCCGACGACGTCAAGAACTTGAAGGCTGCGAAGATTGTTCCTGTGTCCGCTGCGAAGGAAGGAGCGCCAAGCCCCGTGATCGGCAAATTTGCCGACTTGGACCAAGCAATTGCAGCGGTCACGAGGCCAACGCTCGATCCCAGCGACTGGCCGATCGTGGGTCGAGTGGTGGACTCGAATCGCGGTCCGGTCGCGGGTGTCGAGGTCACGGCGACGCCGAACCGACGCGCCACCCGAAGCGAAGCTCGCTCTCTGGCCGATTCGATTCGGATCGAAGTCGAAAACGATCTCATGGCGAAGAGCCTACGGGTGACCACGACCACCGACGCCGACGGTTGTTTCGAGTTGCGCGGCTTGAAGTGGATCGACTATGCGGTGGTCGCGAGCGGCGAGAGAGGGCGAGCGAAGCCGGGTGACTGGGTCGACCTGCGCGTGCAGAACCAACCCATCGCAACCGGCGCCCGGGTCTACTTCGAGCTGACCAACGCGTGGGGACAACCGGTGCAGAGCGCACACCTGCGCATGAATAACGGCGATCGAACGAGCCTGCTGCATTGGCAAGCCGACCGAGACACGTCGTTTCGTCTTCTCCCTGGAGAGAGCGACGTGCACGCCGAGATCGCCGGGGTTGTTGTCAGCGAAACGTTGAAGTTGACGTCGCCGTACACCGGACCGCAGCCGATCAAGATTCAACTGGCGACGGTGTCGCAGTTGATCGCTGATCCGATCGGGCTTCGCGCGAGCTCCGCCGAGGAACTCGAACTGGCTGTGCTTCGCGTTGACCCGCGTCACGTGCCGGACCCCGTCGTGTTGTTCTACTCCGGAACCACGGTCCATGCGAACGAGGAGAGTCAGTACGTGCTCGACGTTCCGCACGGTACGTACTTGATTGGACTCAAAGGGATGGATCGCGTCTGGGCGTCCCGAGTGGTCGATGTCGGGGGCGATCATCGCGTCGCCCTTACGATTGCCGACCAACCGGCTCGAACCCTGCGCGTCCGTGTTCGCGGTCTCGTCAGCGTGCCAGAGTTCAAGCCCCGGTTCACTCAGCGCATTGTTACTGGCGATTACATCCAAACCGGGGGATTCCGCGCGATCTCCCTAGCCGACGGATCGTTCCTGATCAGTTTGAGCGAGCGAGAGTTTGACGCGTTGCACTCCGACGACTCGACGGTCTATGTCGGCATCGAAACTCCGATCGGCACCAAAGAAGTCGTGGCCAAGGGCGACGAGGTTACGTTCGACTTTCAGCGGGGGAGTTCGGTTCGGGTCCTCATGGGCAACCTTCCGGAAGAAGCGGTCTCGGACAAGCACGTTCTGCGTCTGGCGGTCGCTACCGGCGCGCAGGTTTCCGGACCTTCGGAGTGCTTTGCGTTGTCTGAAGAGATCGACCTCGGGTTGGTTCAGCCGGGTTCGTACGAGTTGCAACTCGCGCCGAGCGCGCCTGAGTTCTGCAACATGGTGCTGGCCAAGCGGCCTCTCGAAGTCGGCTCTAGTAGTGAGTTCGTGAAGTTTGACTTGCCCGACCTGCACTCGGTGACGTGGGTGATTCCCGAATCGCTTCGGCCTCGGCCATGGATCCAGATTTGGTCCGACACCATGCGAAACGCCGTCATGATGTTCGGCGAGACCACCGAGATCTATCTGGCTGCCGGCGAGTATCGGTGGGTACGCATACGTCATTTGCGCGCACGACCGGAAGGCACCCTGTTGACCATCCCTAGTACGACTTCGATCGAGATTGGAGAGTAGTATGAAAACCACCCAGCATGGACTGACCTTGATCGTGGCCGTGATCCTCATGGGAGGTGCGCACCGTGACGCCGCGTTTGCGCAAGGGACGGAGGCGCCCGCGAGCTACTCGACGTTGAAAGAAGTGCTCGACGCTACGCACCCCGAAGTCGTCGTCAAGGGCGACGGAGAGATCAGCGGGGTCGTCCGTGACCACGCGAAGTCGGGCGACGGCGATCCGGTCGCGGGCGTTGAAGTCATGGTGTCGCCGGTGTATGGCAAGTGGTTGAGTAGCAGGCCGCTGAGCGATCGCATTCAGTCGTTGATCGAGACCGGGCGCTATCGATCGGCGCGAACGCGCACCGCGACCACGGATGCCGGCGGCCGCTTTTCGTTCGACGATCTTCCGGGGGACACGCGGTACTTGTTGCAGTTCCCGCGTGAGGAGCACATCGCCACGTTCAAGTCACGGGCACAGCGTGGAGGAGTCGACGTCGGATCGACGGTCGAGATGATCTTGCGCGTGCCGGTCGACGCCAAGCTGCCCGAGATTCCGACCCGTGTGCTTTGGCAAGGGAAGCGAATCATCGAACCGGTCGCCTTTGCGTACGAGGTTGCCAACGGCCGTAGCCGATCGAAGAGCGTACGGTACGGCCGAGATCTACGGGCGCCGGACGGGTTGAGCATTGTGTCCGCGCAGTATCGAAACCTCGAGTCGTCGCGAGTGACGCTCGACATCGGCAAGACCAAGCCGGTTGGGATCGAGTTCGAGCTCGCTCCGCGCACGGTGTTCGCCGGGTGGATTCGCGGATCGCATGACTTTTCCTCTCCGGACTTGTGGCTGGTGCCGGCGGGATCAGTGCAGGTCGGGTCGCCCGAGCCTGGCGTCGACGATGGCCAGAAGACGGATGTCAGCTCGTTCACGTCGGCGTTTCGCTTCGAGGAGGTTGCCCCGGGCGCGTACGACTTGGTGCTCGTCAGTAACGACAAAGTGGCGCGACTGTGGGGTGCTCCGGTGACGGCCGGATTCAACTTTCAGAAGTTCGACGTCGGGGACGATGCCCCGCTGCTCGAAGTTCGCACGGTGTTCCCTCACCTCAAGCCGCAAGGAATCAAGTATCGATTCCAAACGATCATCGAAGGGGACCACCCGGTCCGCTCGTTTGCCACCGCGGGTAACGCGTCGGGTGAGACGACGATCATGATGCTGCCCCACACCAAGCATTTCTCGCGGGTGTGGTCAGGGGGCGAGCGTGGCACCATTCGTCTGCACGTCATTGCCGAAGGCGTCGGTACCGAAGTGGTCGATCTTGTACCGGGTCAGCGCAAGGTCACGGTTCAGTTTGACCCGCCGGCGACCGCAACGATCGACGTTCCGGGCTACTTGCGCAGCGATGTCGTGGGTCGCCTTCGCATTCTCCTTACCCCGGAGCTCGAGGGCGGGGAGCCTATTTCGGGAAGTCCCAACTGGCTGGGCAAGTTTCCGACGATCGTCGCCACTCCCGGTCGCTACACCGCTCACATTTCGGTGTTTGGAGAGCGCGTGGGCCACACAGTCGATACCCGCGCGGTGGACGTTCCGGTGCAACTGAAACCGGGCGAGAGCACGGTGACGCTGGCGCTGCCGTGAAGGCTTAGTCTGATCTTTCCCGTCTCCCACGACGGCGGTTCGGTCTTCTCGACTCGACTATTGATCCGCCGCTTGACCATCTAGCACAGCCTACGGGCAAGACGAGTCGCAACCTTCGCCGCCGTCGTCTCCGCAGTCTGGGAACGGCGCGGCGGGGGGAGCGCCGTCTAGGAACCGATAGCTGAAGATGTACGTCGCGTCCGATGAGTGTAACGCAGAGATTCGCGGGAAGCGCAGCCTGCGCGGCTTCGCCTGATAAATAGTCCAACCTATGAGTAGGTAAATCGAGTCACTGATGTCGATGTCATTGTCGTCGCATGCGTCGTCGCAGTTGCACGCCGGTCCTCCGGTCCGACGGCCAGATTGACATCGCCGGCCACGGTGACGGCGGTGAGCTCGGGCTAGCTGGCCGCCCCGAAACGGAACCTGAGCCAGGCGATCCCGCGGTAGTAGCGCGACTTCACCGAGCTGCTCGGGTTGCCGGATTTCTCGGCGATCTCCTTGAACGTCAGCCCGTCGTAGTGTTTGAGTCGGATGACCTCTTCGTCGGTACCCCCGAGTTCTTGCAGGAAGGCGTCGAGCACGTCGAGATCCTGCGGATTCATCGGCTCCGGCGGCGCCTCTAGATCTGCCGTCGGCAACGCTTCTCCGGCGAAGCGGCTACGGCGTCGCAATCGGCGAACTTCGTTGAGGAACTCGAGGTAGCAGATCCGGTAGATCCATGTCTCGAGCTTGGCGCGGCCTTCGAAGCTCGAGCGCCGTTTCCAGACGAGAACCATCACGTCTTGGCTCACATCGTCGAGTTCGGGTATCGAGAACGGTGCGCCGAAGCGACGGTTGATCGAGCCGACGATTCGCGGAACGCACTCGAGTCGGTCGGCCATCTGGCCAATCGCGTCTTCGTCCCCGTTGAGAGAAGCGCGCACCAATTGTCGATCGTGATGGGGAGATGCTTTTAGAGCGACCATAGACCCTCGCTGTGAAAGGCCTCGGTTTCGCCGCGCGCAGAACAGGTTCGCCAGTGACGCAGGGGGGTCGATTGGGAGGCGAGTGCGCGTCGGTGTACCGAAGCAGTGAACTCGCCGTAAAGCAGTGATCGTTCCGCTCGGGTCTCTTGTCGTAAGTCGCGCCTCTATCTAAGCCGCGCTGCGTCGGGCCCTTCGGCCGCTGTGTCGCTGCCCGAAACCCGTACACGGTTTCTCGAGCTGGGCATGCGCCCACCGATTGCCCCTCGAGCGAGGGTTATCGAGAGTGGTTAGCCAGGCAGCCGCGTCGCCAAAGCCGCGATCAGTGACGTTCGATCGATCGGTTTGGTGAGGTAGTCGTCACAGCCGATAGCTAAGCACTTGTCTCGATCGGTTGACATAGCGTTCGCGGTGATCGCGCAGATGAACCCCTCGTAGCCAGCCGCGCGGATTTGCTCCGTCGCTTCGTATCCGTCGAGGATAGGCATCTGCATGTCCATGAGTACGACGTCGTAGAGTTGCCTTGCGACGCGATCGACCGCCTGTTCCCCGTTTTCTACTACGTCGACCGTCGCTCCCGCGCGCGTCAGGATGTGATCGAGCAGCCGTTGATTGTCGACGCCGTCTTCGGCGATCAGGACGGACAAGCCTTGCAGTTCGGGACGACCCGAGTTGTCGCGTTGTTGCGGCCGGACTGGTGGCGTCGTCGAAGGGGAGTTGCTCGCATGTTGTCGGGAATCGTGCGGGTGTCGCCAATCTTCGGAGATCACGCCGACGCGGACCGACGCACGAAAGGTACTGCCGACGTTCGGTTGTGAATCGACGATGGTCAAACTTCCCCCGAGCGCTTGTGTAATCTTCCGGCTGATCGATAACCCCAACCCGGTCCCGCCGAAGCGTCGTGTCGTCGAGCTATCGGCCTGGGCGAACGGTGCAAAAAGCCGGTCGCGGGCGTCCTCCGGTACCCCTATTCCCGTGTCGACGATATCGAACTCGACTTTCGCGTGGTCGCCGCAGTCTCGGTATCGAACGATCACACGAACCGATCCCGATTCCGTGAACTTGATCGCGTTTCCGACTAGGTTCACCAGTACCTGTCGCAGCCGGGTCGGGTCGGTGCGCACCGAGTTGCGGTAACGGGTGTCGAACTCGAAGTCGAGGGCGAGGTTCTTCTCGGTCGCCTTCACCTCCATGAGTGCGCGAACCTCTTCGACCAACTCCGGTAGGCAAACCTCAACCTCCTCGATAAGGAGATGGCCTGCTTCGATCTTGGAAGTGTCGAGGATGTCGTTCAGTAGATGCAGCAGGTAGCGACCGTTGCGGCGGATCACACTGACCCGGTCACGAGAATCCCCCGCCGGCAGGTCGTGTATCAAGACATCGGTGAAGCCGAGAATTGCGGTCAGCGGCGTGCGGATTTCGTGGCTCATGTTGGCCAGGAACTCGTCTTTGATGCGGTTGGCACGTTCGGCCTCGAGCTTGGCCGTCAAGAACTCGTGCTGGATACGCTTCTCGTCACTCACGTCTCGGATCGAGCCGTACACACCGGCGATCGTCGTTCCGTCCGCGGCGTAGCGTCGTTCCGCGTTCAGCTCACAATAGACCGTCTCCCCTCGGTCGTGGCGCATTCGGCATTCGACTTGAATCGAGTGCACTTGCCCCGAGAGCAGTCGGTCGAACTCTTCCGAGGTGTGGGGGGCATCGGCAGCGGCGACGAACTCCAACAGCGTGCAGTCCATCGTGTCAGCGACTTCGTGTCCGGTGATACGAGACCACGCCGGAGATATGAAATCGACGGTTCCGTCGGACGCGATCTCGAAGATGGCGTCGTGCGACGCCAGGAGAAGGCTCAGAATCCGGTGGTCACGCTCGACCTCACCTTCGGTCGGTATACCGTTCATCGTATCCCCGCCAATCCCGCCGCAATCCGTGCGTCCTCGACCCAGCTCTCGATCGACGGTTCGATGGCATCCCACGTCTCCGGGAAGCGAGCCCGAAGTGTCTCGAGATCGGCGTTCAAGTGGGGGCGATGCGTGAACTCGCTCACGTGCTGTTGCACCAGGGTCGAGGCGACGGCGATCGACCACGTCTCTTTGTTGGTGATCGTGGCGTGACTCTCCCAGCCCCCGAGGATGGCGCGAATCGACGGACTCAGTTTCCAGCGAGTCGCGATGCCCTCGGCGAGCGCGGCGTGATCGAACCCGAACCGTTCACGTTCGGCCTCCGACCACGGGCGATCCACGGCGGCGCTGCGAATCCACGGCTCGAACCGAATGTCTTCGGTGGTCAAGAACGCGATGATCCCCACGGCGTGTAGGAGGCCGGCGGTCGACACTTCCGTTTCGCTCTCGGGGCACACGTGCTGCGCAATGCATCGTGCGATATGCCCCGTTCCCAGGGAGTATTTCCAGCACTGCCGGACCGAAGAGCTCGTTGCCGCATTCATCTCTTCGGACAGTGCGGCGCTCAAGCAAACCGACCTCAGGTTTCGGATTCCGAGCAAGACGCAGCCGTCTTTGATGTCGACGACGCGACGGCGCAACGAGTAGAGCGCCGAGTTGACGAGCCGCAGGACTGCGCTCGACAGTCCAGGGTCTTCGACAATGAGTTCTGCATAGTGAACCGCGTCGGCGGCCGAGTCGTTGGTGAGGGCGAGAATGCGTTGCGTGCTCTCGCGTAGCGTAGGAATACAGACTTTCCGAAGGACTTCTTCGCGCGTGGGAGCCATGCCCAACCTTCCCGACTGCGAATCGATCATGATCACAATTGTCCCCGGTTGTATCGGCGCGATCGGTTCGATGTCTTGAGGGTCCTCGACTGCGTAGATACCCTTGGTTCTTAGGGTTGTGGGCGGCCGCGCTGTGCCGGTTCGCTCGTTGCTGGCGCCGAGTTCACACACCGCGAAGAATCATCCCGAAGCATGCGCTCGCGTAGACACTCGGCGCGCGTACCATGCGGTTGTCGGGCGGTGTAGACCCGATCCCAAGGGAGCGAAACGATGAGACGGTTCCAGTGCGCGGTGTTCGCGGTGACGTGTGCCTTGCTACTCGGGTGTGTGTCGGGTCGAGACTCAACCGCCGCGCCCAAGAGTTGGCAGATACGTTCGCCGAACCCGTCGCGAGCCGGACAAACGAGTGAACTCAGCGACGGTCCGCCGCTTGTCGATTTCACGGTGTTGAGCGGGTTCGACTATCAAGAGCCGCCGGCCCCCCGAAATATTGCGCAAGCAGATCTCGAAGCAGTGCCGCCGGTTTCCTCCCCGCTACCCGCGGCTGTGCAAGCGCTCGATGGTCAATCGATGCGGCTGCAAGGGTTCATGGTTCCGCTCGATCTCGAGGACGGAAGGGTCACGACGTTCCTACTGCTTGCGGACCACAAGCTGTGCTGCGGAATTGGCGACCCAAGAGTGAATGACATGGTCGAGGTCACTTCGATCGAGCGGGTCGACTTCCACATGGACTACCGGGTCGAAGTGACGGGCCGATTAGAGGTCGGGGCAGAGTTTGAGCACGGTTATCTCAGTAGCCTCTACCGAATGAATGCCGCGAGCCTCCAACTCATCGGTGGCGGGCCCCCGTCCCCCAAGCAGGCCGGTTCCCAACAGCTCCGCACCCCTAGCCCGCGCTAAATCCCTTTGGAAAACGTTACTTAGCGATTGGGTCAAGGCGAACCGGAGTTCGCGTTTGAGGTGGAGTTCCCCTGGCGAGCGACCGATCTACGGTTAAGCTGGCCAGAACCTAAACGTGACCCGTCTTGCTTGGATCGGGGAGGAGCCTCCATGATCAATCGTTTTGCCCGCGTCGTCACTGTCGCGACCGCGTGTGTTGCGCTCATAGCGACCGCGCCCGCCTACGCCGATGGCGGTAAGAGCCTGTCATCGCTCAAGGAGCAACAGGCGAAGCTGCGTGCGCAGCTTCAGCAGCTCGAGGAAAGTCTTCAAAGTCTCGAGAAGCAGATTCAGAAATCGAAGAAGGGAACGTCTCGACGTTCCTCGGTGAAGTCTTCGGACGCCTTCGGATTCCAGACGTTGCCGGGCCGTAAGGCACCTGCGGCGTCGATTCGATTCGACACGCCTCCGAAAGCCGCTAGCGCTCCCAAGGGGACGCTCTCTTTTGGCAAGCTTCCACCGCCCAACGGCGCGCAGTCGGTCGAGCTACTGAGCGTACCCCGACTGCCGCTGCGCAAATCGAAAGCGTCCAACCCGACCTTCGGTCTCTCGAGCGACAAGAAGGCGGCGCGCCAGATTATCTGGTACGAACCGCCGACGGCCGATTGTTGCGACGACGACAAGAAGGCGACCAAGAAGTCCAAGAAGAAGAAGGACAAGAAAAAGTCCAAAAAGAAGAAGGGCAAGAAGTCTAAGAAGAAGGCCAAGAAGTCCAAGAGTTCCGAGGGCATTCGCTGGCAACTGAACAAGACGCAGAAGCTGCCGGCACCGAAGAAAGCCGAGAAGGCGAAGGAGTATCGCTTCTACGAGCTGGAGTCCGGTGGCAAGAAGAAGGCTTCTGGGGCAGCTGGTGCGTGGATCACGCCGCTCGAGGGTAAGAAGAACTCCTTCACATGGTCGACGCGGAAAGGCAGCCAGAAGAAGGGCGACACGATCACTTGGGCGACGCCTCATGCAGCCAAGGGCAAAGGCAAAGGCAAAGGCGCGGACGACGCGGTCATCTGGGCGACGCCTCATTCGACCAAGGGTAAGGGCGCTGGTGCCGCCAAGGGCGCGGACGACGTGATCATTTGGACCGTGCCCGACGGCAGCAAGAAAGCGAAGCCGCACGTCCTGAAACTTCACACCGGTGATGGCAAAGAGATCGAAGCGATCATCGAGTTCGATGTCGAAGCTCACGGCATGAGTGATCACGGATTGGGCCACGACAAGGGTCGAGAGCACGACGGCCACGCCCGACGGCCCGCCGGGGTCGCGGGTGGACAGGCGGTCGATCCCAGAGCCGGTCGATTCCGTCTCTCGGCCCCCGACACGGGTAAGAGTGGGACGTTCCGCTTCGACAGCCGTTCCAAGCCCGGGGAACGAGTCGAGCTGTTGCTGCGCGAGCAGGAGCGTCCGAGCACTGGTGGAACTCAGCTCCGCCATACGAAGGCCGAGAGCATCGACAAAAAGATGGTGCGTCGGATCTTGCGCGTGGAGCACAACAACCCGGTGATATTCCTGGACTTTGGTTCGGACAAAGAACTCGAGCGTCGAGTGATGCGTGCGATCCAGGGAGCGATGCGCGGTCACCGCGAAGGTACGATCGATCGACTTCCGACGAGTCGTCCCGCCCGTCGCGGCGGAATTCAGCTCATCGACCCGACCACCGCCGTCGAGCCGGCTCCATTGTCGACCGTCACGGTGAGTCAGGAAGCCGTGAAGCGAGAAGCGCCGAAGAAGCAGCTTATCGAGTTCTAAAGTGCTTGCTGAGCTTTGCAGAGCCACGTTCCGGAGATTCCGGAACGTGGCTTTTTTTGTGCGCTCCGCCGGCACTGTCGTCGCACCGGGCGTGGCGATTCATGTTCCGATCTTGTGTTTCTGCGTGCTGTCGGTGTGCAGCCAACCCGTTTGGGGGAAAGGAAGCTCCGGTCGTAGGCCGATATCTCCAGTGGAACCCCAACCCCTCCCTGCGGAGATCCTCTTATGACTACCCCCGACTGGCGCGCTCGACTCCACGATGTTCCCGACATGGCGTGTCTCGAGTTCGTGGTTCGCTGCGCACGTCGAGTGCAGCCGTTGTTCCTGGCGGCGTGGCCGGCTGCGCCGCAGCGGCTCTATCAGCTGCTCGACGGTGCGATCGAAACGGTCGAAGAGATCACCGGCGGACGTGAGCGAACGACCTCGACGTTTGCGTTCAACGCCATGAGCGCGGTGAAGGCGGCGTCCAAAGCGGATGCGCCGCAAGCGTCGTGCGTCGCGAGCACCGTCGCGTGCGCGTCATACGCGTTGACCGCCATTGGCTACGGAGATCTCACACGTACCCATACGGCGCAGGCCGCGGACTATGCGGCTCAGTCGTTCAGCTACGGTGACGACGACGAACAGCGCACCGCGTTGGCAATGTTGATCACCGCGATGCAGACGGACATCGATCGATTGCGGGCCGGCTTGGCGGCCGGCGAGATCACCGATGTCGCGTTGCCTCCGGGGTACCTCGGTCCGTTGTGGCCCGACGGGGAAGAGCCGGACTACGCCGTTCGCATTCCGTTCAGCGACAACGCCTAGCCAGTGTTCATAGGTTGGAGTTTCGTGACTGGCCGGCGTTTACGCACGGCGGAGGCGGGGCCGAGCCCGGGCTAACCATTCGTCCCTGAATCACGGGAGCCGAATCGCAAGGTTGTGTGCTGGTCACCTGATAAGGCGCCGCGACGGCGCTCTTGCATGGCGCATCGTGGCGTGGCTCGAACACCAGTGGGTTGGGGATGGCGGAGTCTCTTGCTCGCCACCGACTATGAGCGAGGGGTGGGCTTTGGCGCCGGGGTAGTGGTTGGAGACCGGGACGGCTTCGAACGCCGGACGGGCGAATCGGGGTCGGTCCGATTCTGTTAAGGGCGATGGGCAACGGAAGTGCCCGATGCTTGCGGAGGCGCGTTGGGCGATGAGCCGTGTGCGCTGGGCGGCGTGATCCGTACCGAGCTGAGTACGGTTCCTGGTGGGCGAACATGCAGCGTCGTTTGGTTGCGTTGATGGGTGCGACCTCGTTTGAACGATGTGACTCGACTGATTCGTTTTTGAATCTCGCGGCTGGTGAAGCTCGAGAAAGCTCACGCGGCTCAGGCCATTGCGCACTTGGCGGAGCCTCACCCAGGAAGGCGCAGGCGCCGCGGAAGAGTCGAACCGGCCAAGCCAGATGTCTTCAATGCACGCTTTCCGATGACCGCGCGGCTGAAGCCGAAGCTTGAGCGACTGGCAGAGATTCAGAACGTCTGGAACTTCGAGGCGAACTTGGGGGGGGGGTGGGCGAGCAGGCAGTGGATATTGCGCTCGAGAAGAAGGATCCGCTTCAGCGATTCGAACGACGCCGCAAACGCCGAGCGATGCAAGAGACCGGCTCGTTCAAACGATGTCGACTCGGCCGAGTCGCCCCCTGACGTCCCCGCTGGATCAGATCGATACGTCCCAACCGGGCTCCGCGATGAAGTCTTCACCGCGCTCAGTACCGTTGCGATTCGTAAGCCACCACGGCACGCGGTGCGGAGAACGCACGCGCTTGGAGATCGATCACATCGAACCCTTCGCGAGGGGCGGAGCTACGACTGCGGGTAATCTTCGTTGTCTCTGTCGTGCTCACAATCAACGGCACGCCGAACGATTCTACGGGATCGCGTTCATGCAGGATAAGATCATAGCCAGCCAACACGACAGGAATCGCCTCGGGGCGTGACGCTGGCGAGGCGTCGCCGGCAAACGACGAGCAGTGTGCGAGGCCGGTACGGATCACGCCGCCCAGCGAACACTTCTCATCGCCCGCGGTGTACTCGCTCAGGGGCCTCCGCAAAGCATCGGGTACTTCCGTTGCCGCTCGCCCCGAACAGACTCGGACCGACCCCGATTCGCCCGTCCAGCGTTCGACGCCGTCCCGGTCTCCAGCCACTACCCCGCGCCAAAGCCCACTCCTACCTCATAGTCGGTGGCGAGCCATCGACTATGCCATCCCCAACCCACTGGTGTTCGAGCCACGCCACGATGCGCCATGCAAAGGACCTTCGAGGGGCCTTGCCGGATGACGCACCAGCAACGGCAATCTTCCGCCGAACTCCACCACTCACCGCACCTGCATTTTCCGGCCGCACACTCGGTAGGCGTGGCTACTCGCCGTACTCATCCGCGTAGTCTTCGATCGACGCCGAGATGACTTTCTCGGCGTGTTCGCGGCCGTAGATGCCGTGAATCGAAATCTCGGCCGCGTTGCCGGGGACCAGCTTGTACGTCTCGAAGTAATGGCGCATCCGTTCGACCAAGATCTCCGGCAATTGGGAGATGTCGTGCACGTCGAGCCAGAACTGATCGTTGTCGAGGATCGCGATGATCTTGTCGTCGGCCTCGCCGCCGTCGACAAGCTGCAGTCCGCCGACCACGCGGGCGTTGAGGATGACCTCGGCTCGCGTGATGGGACGCTCACTCACCACGCAGATATCGAGAGGGTCTCCGTCGCCTTTGCTCGCTCCCGAATTCAACGCTCCGACCCTTCGACCACAGTACGTACGCGGAATGAACCCGTACAGCGTGGGCGGTTGCGATGACGTCCGTTGCGGTCGGTCGACTCGAAGGTAACCGGTGACTTTGTCGATCTCGTACTTCACCAAGTCGAACGGTGTGATCTCAATGTAGGCGTGGACCACGCGTGGCGCGTCGGGGCCGATCTCGAGGCCGTGCCACGGGTGAGGGCGCCAGCGGTAGAACGAAGTCGGGAACATGCAGCCTCCGGCTGAGGGAACGGGGTCAATCGACCAAGCCAACTATTACTGGAGCAGTCGCGCCATACAGACGAGGTCGTCCGCGATGTCGTCGACGATACGACCGCGCCGCTTGAATCCTTCGCGTTCGAATCCAGTCGTTTCGTACAGCCGAATCGCGCCGACGTTCGATGCGAACACCTCGAGTTGGACGCGTGTCAGGCCAAACCGACGTGCTTGTTCGATCGTCTCGTGCACGAGCGCGGTACCGATTCCGCGTCGTCGGTGCTCCGGCAGTAGTCCCATTCCTAGGTTGCCCACGTGCTGCATGCCGACATGAGGGAGCGGGCAGATGTCGCACCAGCCGACGATCGCTCCGCCCACGACCGCGACTGCTTGGGCGACGTTGTCGGCCAAATTGCTCTCCACGAAAGAACGCACTTGGTCCAGCGGCGGCGCCTCCAGGAACGCGAGGTATCGACGTTCCCGTGCAACTGCGTCGAGGCAGTGGTGAAAGCCTTCGATATCGCCCGACTGGATGCGTCGTATGATCACATTTGCGCTTGGATCGTTCATGCGGGGTACCCCTTCGGATTGGTCTTTAGCCAGCGCCATGCGTCCTCGACCATGACTCGAAGGTCGCCGCGTTGCGGAGTCCATCCGAGCTCTGTTTGCAGCAGGTCACTGTTGGCGAACAAGGTCGGCGGGTCGCCCGGGCGTCGATCCCCGTCGACGGTGGTGATATCTGCTCCGGTCACCGAACGGCAGGCGTCGATGACGTCTCGCACGGAGTAGCCACGACCGAGCCCTACGTTGTAGACCCGCGACTCCCCATCCACGAGGGCGTCGAGCACCGCGAGATGAGCACCGATCAAGTCTTGGACGTGGACATAGTCGCGAATGCACGTGCCGTCCGGTGTTGGATAGTCGGTGCCGAACACCGTCAGAGAACCCCGCAGGCCGAGCGCTGTTTGCAGGCAAAGTGGGATCAGGTGGGTTTCCGGATCGTGCGCTTCGCCGATGCGCGCTTGCGGGTCGCTGCCCGCGACGTTGAAGTATCGCAACGCGGCGTAGCCGAATCCGCTCGGTGCATCGGCGGACACGGAAAAGTCGCGGATCATTTCTTCGACCATGAACTTGGTGCGCCCGTACGGATTGACCGGTTGTTGCGGACAGGTCTCATCTATGGGAATGCGCTCTGGACTCGGCTCCCCGTAGGTTGCGCACGTGCTCGAGAAGATCAGGCGAGGAATGCCCGCGGCCGCGATAGCGTCCAACAGCGACAGGCTCCCGACCACGTTGTTGCCGTAGTAGCGCAGCGGTTCGTCGACACTCTCCCCCACGTAGGCCAACGCCGCGAAGTGGAGGACCGCATCGAACGAGCGCGCGCTGAGAGCACGGCGAGTTGCGTCGCGATCGGTGAGATCGATCTGCAAGAATTCGAAACTGCGATGGGCACCTAGCACGTCCGTGGCGCCGCGGTTGCCTCGGGAGTAGTCGTCGAGGCCGACGACGTCGTGCCCTCTCGCAAGCAATTCGAGGCACGCGTGGGATCCGATGTATCCGGCGCTTCCTGTCACTAACACACGCACTATGTGCTCCCATTCTGCGTCTTGTAGACCCCCGGCCGAACCGAGTGGTTGGCGTCTCTGTTCAATCCTCGCTACCATAGCGACTGCCCGGTGGCGATTGAACGGGGCGTTTCCCTTATCGTCACCGTCGCCCGCCTTGAGTTCGCCCGCCTTGAGTCCGCCTTGAGATGGTGTCGAAGTGTCGAGAGAGTTTCGGGTGAGTGCCGACCGCTCGGTCAGCGAGCGTGCCGCGGTCCAGCCAGATAGTCCGTCGGACCAGCACGTAGGTTCGTCGGACCAGCAAGTAGGTTCGCTCCAGCCGGACGGCGTTCCGTTCCTCGATCTGCGGGTCCCCGCCGAAGAGGGATCGCGGCTTCTCGCCGCGATCGATCGTGTGTTCCGGCACGGTCGCCTTGTCGACGGCCCCGAAGTACGTGAGTTCGAGTCGCAGGTCGCCGAGCGCACTCGACGACAGTTCGCGATCGGAGTCGGATCCGGGAGCGACGCGCTGTACCTTGCCCTCCGGGCACTCGATCTCGTTGCCGGCGACGAAGTCATCACCACCGCCATGTCTTGGATCGCGACGGCCAACGCTATCGCGCTGACCGGAGCACGGCCGGTGTTCGCCGACGTCGGCGACGACTTTCAGCTCGATCCCGACAGCGTCGCGCGTCTGGTGACTCCGCGCACCCGGGCCATTCTCGTCGTTCACTACCACGGACACATGGCGGATCTCGGTCGGCTGGGCGATATCGCCGAGCGGCACGGTTTGCCGTTGATCGAAGACGCCGCGCAGGCGTTCGGGGCGATCGACGCAGTTGGGCGCGTGGCCGGCGAGTCCGGCTTGATTTCATGTTTCAGTATGAATCCCATGAAGGGTCTCGCGGCATGCGGGGAGGCGGGGCTGGTGTTGACCAACGACGCCGAGATTGCGAGTCGGGTCGACTCTTTGCGCTATAACGGAGTTCTTGCCAGTAACAACAACTCGGGTCGGGCCGGTCCCCGTGAGGTTTGTCTCGAGCCGAGCATCAATGCTCGTTTGGATACCGTACAGGCCGCGATTCTGCTCGAGCGGTTGAAGACGATCGACGCGTCTATCTCGCACCGACGCGAAGCGGCGGCACTCTACGATGGCGAGTTGCGTGATGTCGATGAAGTGCTCTCGCTGCCGAGCGAATCCGACGGAGCACAACCGGTGTATTACACCTATACCGTACGTGTGACCCGGCGTGACGGGTTGCGGGCCCATTTGGCCGCGTGTGGCATCGAGACCAAAATTCGTCACCCGCACCTCATGCCCGAACAGCCCGCCTATCGCGAGCACGCGAAGGGCGAGTGGGGGCACGCGCGAAAGCTCCTCGAGACTTGTGTGAGTCTTCCGATCCACGACAAGATTTCGCCCGACGCCGTACGCGCCGTCACGTCGACCATCGATCAGTTCTTCCGGGAAGATCCATCATGAGCGCGGTGGAGTGGAGCGAGGGCGACGTTGTCGTTGTCGATGACGCCCTCATCGATCGAGTGGTGTCAGCTGCGTTGGAGGAACCGTTGCGCCGGGCGCGTCTATGCTTGCACTCCAGTAGCCAAGACCCCGTTCACGAGATGATGATCGCGCTGTGTTGTGATACCGAAATTGCGCCCCATCGGCATATGACGAAGAGCGAGTCGTTTCATGTCATTCGTGGCCTGTTGACGGTAGTGCTGTACGACGATGAGGGGCGGGTCGTCGAACGGATTGCGCTCGGTGTGCCCGGCGGAGATCGACCGTTTGCGTACCGGCTCGGCCGCGGTCGCTGGCACACGGTTGTTGTGGAAAGCGACGTCGCCGTGATTCACGAGGTGATTTCCGGTCCGTTCGTCGAAGGGGACGCCGAGACCGCTCCGTGGATTGCCACCACGCAGGAAGTGAAACGATGAACGACGAAGGCGTCGTCAACCGCCCCCGTGGCGTCATCACGGATCATCGTGGGCCGACAGGTACCTCGACTATTCTAGAGTTCAGCTCCGTCGCGCCTGGCGACTCTTCCGACTCAGGTCGCGTCGTTCACACGAGGCTCGAAGATCAAGAAGCGTACGATACGTGGCACCTCGCGCTGCTCACCAAAGAGCTCGTCGCGTCGCGGCGTTGTGCGAGCGATCTGGCGTCGACGCTGGCGGACTTGCCGCGACCGGAGAAGAACCTGCTCGTCGCCCTCGTCCTCGCGGCGCGGCCGGAGCTGCGGCGCATCGCGGAGTTGGGCTGCTCTCTGTTCGAGTTGATCGACGGAATCGACGCGGCACGCTGCGTGTTGTCTCGGCAGAACGAGGTTCGTGTTCCCGACGTCACGGATCTGGAGTTCGTCGGTGTTGATATCTCGTCGGTCATGCGCGACGCAGCCGCGGCGCTACACCCCGAGCATCGTCTCGACGTGGTCGCGGATGTGAGCGAGGTTCAGTCGTTCGACTTCCTGTACGACCGCAATGTTTCGTCGTACGCCTTTACGTGCCCGCAAGCGCTCGCCCAATTCCTCTGTCGAGGCCAGGCGGGGTTGTTGAACCTGTTCGTCTCGCTCGAGTCCACCTTTGCCTCGAACCGAATGGGCAAGACCTTGACCTACTTTGGCCTGGAAGAGCTGCTCGAGGAGCTGGATCAGCCCTTGTTTCACCTGTTTGGCGACCGTTCACCCGGACATGACTTCAGTCGGGGGCGCCCGGTGGTCGAAGGATTCTTCATGTACGGCCCGGAAGATCTGGCGAGCGCATGGTGGGAGACATCCCAGCGAGATCCGAAGGTCGCCGAGTACTTCGCGCAGAAGGCGATCCGCGTCGAACCGGCGGCGACGCTTCTGAAGGAGGGGGTTCCCCGATGAACACTGAATCTCGATCGATTCCCGATCTCGACGTCGGCGCCTATCACAAGGACAGTGAGCTGGTCGAACGTCTCGAGCGCAAGCTGTACGCCGAGAACCCACCGATCACGTTGCCGCCCGAGTACGCCGAGTGGGTGAAGGACAACCTGCTCCGGTTTACGATTCGTTTGGCGCGTTACAAGTTCGTCGCACGACTCCTTCGGGACTCGGACCGAGGGCTCGAAGTCGGTTGTGGTTCGGGGCTCGGAACCATCTTCTTGGCCCAGCACGCCCAGCACATCACCGGCGTCGATGTGAAACAGTACGAGCTGGACGAGGCGCAGTCGATGTGTCGGCGTGACAACGTCGAGTTCATTCGCGCCGACTTCTTCGAGCACGCGTTCGGAGATCTGTTCGACGCGATCGTTTCACTCGACGTCATCGAGCACATGCCGGTCGACGACGGGCGGCGAATGGTGGCCAGGATGGCGGAGCTGTGTGCCGACAGCGGGATGGTGATCATCGGAACGCCGAGCCTGCACTCTTATCCGCATCAGAGTGAAATCAGCCAGGCTTCCCACGTCAAGTGTTACGACCAGTCCGAGTTGTTCGACTTACTCGATCCGTACTTCGGTCGAATCCTGCCGTTTTCGATGAACGATGAAGTCGTGCACACCGGCCATCCTAAGATGGCGTGGTACTACTTCATGGTCTGCACCGCACCCCGAGGTCGAGGAGCGTAGCCGGGTGTCGCCCTCCCGCGATCCCTTCACCGAGCAGTGCGACGACCGCTTGCGGAAGAACCTTGCGTGTCTGGCTCGTCACCGTCCGGAGGTGCACGCGACACTAGACAGCCTGCGCGGCCCGTCGCAATTCTTCATCGCCGGCACGGCGTCCGGGTTGCCGACGGTCGCGTTCGCCGCCCCCGGTCAGCCACGTGTCGTGCTCTCCCATGAAGGGGACCCACGCAAGACGGTCGAGAAGCTGTCGTCTGATTGTCGCGAAGAGCTGCTGCGTTGCCGACCGCTGGCGCTGGCGTGCGTCGGAGACGGCTACTTCTTATCGGCACTCTCGCAGGCGAAGTGGTCGGGGACTCTCGGTGAAGAGCAGTTCGTGCTGATCATCGCGCCGGACCCCACCGCCGTTCCCCCTTGTCTCATGCTGCATGACTACACCGGGCCGATGGGCCCCATCGAGCAAGAGCGGTTTCAATGGTTGGTCGGCCCGGATTGGGCAGAACGGCTCGAGTCGCGACTGCGGGCCGATCCGTTCCTCCCGTTGCCGGACCGAACGGTCGACCTTGGGCCTGGCGCACAAAACGTCGCGTCCGGTATTCGTGCGGTCTACGCGAAACTTGGCACCGAGTTGTTCGAGACGATCGACTCGCTCGGCGAGTTGAAGTCGGAGTGGACGCCGGAACGACTGGTCGAGCGATTCGGTCCCGAGCCCGATCGACCGCCTCGCGTCTTGATCGTGACGAGTCGCTTCACCACCGTTCTGCAGTACGTGGCTCGCGATACGGCGCGGGCGTTTCGTCGCGCAGGGTGGACGGTGAATCTGGTCAAAGAGCCGAGCAACTATCATCGGTTCACCAATCCCGCCCGTATCCGCTCCGTCGCCGAGTTTCGGCCGGATATCGTGTTCATGGTCAGCCGACTGCGCCACGACTGCGACCGAAGCTACCCGGCGGAGATGCCGTTCGTGGCCTGGGCTCAAGATACATTGCCGAATCTCATGTGTCGTGCCGCCGGGGAATCGATCGGAGACCGAGACTTCGTCCTGACGTACTCGCCAGGTCTTCTCGATCAGCATGGATACCCAGAGTCGCAGATGATTCCGGTACCGATCATGGTGACGTCGTCGAAGACGCGACCCGCGACGTGGGCCACGGACGGAGCGGACCTCGTCTACGTCTCGCACGTTTCGGAAACCGTCGAGCAGAGGATCGAGATTCGTCTGCAAATGGTGGACGAGCACCTACGATCGGTGGCCCGCGAGGCGTCGTGCATGATCCAGAGAGCGTACGAGCACGGTGGCTCGATCGATAGTGTGGCGGCGATCCGAGCGACAGCCGCGGAGTTGTTGGAGTCGCTGTCCGATCGTGACGCCAATGCGATTACGGATACCGTGCTGGGCCCGGTCAATACGGTTCTGTATCGCCATCAGGCACTCGAGTGGATCGCTGACATCGCGGACCGAGAGGGGTACTCACTGGCTCTCCACGGAACGGGCTGGGAGAAGCATGCTCGCTTCGGTCGCTATGCAGCCGGTCCGGTCGCCAATGGACACGCTCTCGACGATCTCACCCGACGCAGCCGGATCAACCTCAATCTCGAACCCTACCCCTGTCATACGCACCAGCGACTTCTCGACGGATTGTCGGCCGGCGGCTTCTTCTTGATTCGCAACCACCCGGTTCATCGGGTGTGGAACACGCTTGCCAAGGAGTACCGCGACGACATCGAGTCGCTGGAGGGGTGGCTCGAATCCGCCGAGGATCGCGACGCTCTGCAACAGTGCCTGGCGAACGCCGAGGCGCAGTGCTACGAAACGCACCCCGATGCATTGCGGCAACTGCGAGCGTATTTGGAGTGCGGGGTCATCGTGCCGGGTGAAGACGAGCCCATCCCAGACCTCGGTCGCGTGACGTTCTCGACTCCGATGGAAGCGCAGGAGCGCATCGCTACCTTCTTGAACGACGCTCCAGAGCGACGGGCAATCTCCCAGCGCCAGTGGGACAGCATTCGCGGCCGGCTGACATTCGACGTCGTCGTCGAGCGGCTCCAGCAGAGATTGTGGACACACTTTTCGAACAAGATTCGAACGGGAGAGACTGCATGACTCGAGGGGCTGTTGCCGTGTTCGCGTGCAACCGATCGGGGAGCACGGTTCTGTTCGAGTTGTTGCGGCGGCTGAGCGCGGCGACACCAGAGCGGCCGACAGTTCCCGAGTTCGCGCGCGCCGTGAAGAGTTGGGGGGCGTGTCTATCGCCTCACCCGGACTTCCTGGCTAGCGGAGCGTGTCGACTGGGAACGACAGATTACGTCGCCGCGATGCGCGATCGCTTTGTCTTCGTGGCCGGCGTACCGGTAGCGCGCCACCCGGGTGACGCCATCCACGTTTCGTACTCTCGGCCTACCGATGCACGACTAGCCCTCGTCGACGGTCGCACGTTGTTCGTTCCGGTCAGGAATCCGCTCGACATCTTGGTTTCGCACGCCTTCGAGCTGGAGCACGTTCTTCCGGTAATGCGCGGTATCACGCGCGTCAGCGAACAAGAGCGAGACGCGTACGGTCGTGCGCGACTCGCCAACGCGGAGTGGGTCGCGGGAGCGATGACGTACGTCACCAACTTCTACGACGCGTGGTTGCGACATCGGGACCGGTTCGTCTCTCACCGGTACGAAGACCTGCTCCGAGAGCCAGAGCGAGCGATCCAACGGTTGGCCGACGCGTGCGGACAGTCGGTATCGCACGACGTTGCACGCTCGCTCTGGAATGAAGTGGGGCACCGACCGTTGAAGGCGAACCCGGCGCACTTCTTTCGGCCGGGAACCGAGAAGTGGCGCGAGTACTTGGACGACGAGCACGAGGCGTTGGCGCGCGCTGCGGGGTGGACGACGTTGTTACCGGAGCTTGGATACGAGTTCCCCAGCGCATTTTCGCGGAGGATTACTCCGGAGACTGCGTGGAATGACCGATTTCGAGAGGGGTTGGCCGTTGGCGACGCCATGAATCACCGGATGTTCGGCACCCCTCTGGTGTTCTCGGATGCGTCGTTTGTCGAGTCTGTCGGATCGCACGCGGCGGTGGTGACGAATGACAGCGACTGGTTGATCCAGGCGACTCGGTGGGTCGACGAGGTCCGTTCGCAAGGCGTCGAGGTTTAGTGGGTTGAGGAAGGTGGTTCCGGTTTGACTAAGCGTTCGCTTTCCCTGGGGTTCGTAGGAGCCGGGTTTCTGAGCCAAGCCGCGCACCTTCCTAGCTTCGCCGCGCTCGACGGCGTTCGCATCACCGCGCTCGCCGAGCTACGACCGGAGTTGGCGCGTCGCGTCGCGGCCCGTTGGGATATTCCGAATGTCTACTCGTCGCACACCGAGATGCTGGCGGAAGCGGACGTCGACGCCGTCGTCGCGATTACTCCGCGGTCGGCGACCGGCCACGTCGCGCGCGACGTCTTGTCGGCGGGTAAGCCCTTGTTTACCGAAAAGCCGATCGCAGGGTCGCACGCGGAGGCGTCAGAGCTTGTCTCCCTGGCCAAGAGCCAAGGCGTTCCCTACGCCGTCGGAACTATGCGGCGGTTCGACGGTGGCTATCAGTACGCGCACGACTTCATCAAAGAGTGCAAGCGCACGGGGTCGCTCGGAGCGTTGACTTACGCGCGGGTTCATTGCTTTCAGGGCGACGACTACTGCAACGAGTTCGGCGCCATACGAACCGACGAACCTCCGGTCATGCTCAAGTCGGTTGACGGGCCGGAGTGGCTCGATCCGGAACTCGCCGGGAAGTTCGACCGGTTTCACAATGTCTTCTGTCACGACATCGACCTCCTTCGTTACCTTGTCGGCGAGCCTCGTGCGGTCGATTTCGTTCGCGTCAATCCGAGAGCGGGCCGAATCGTGGTGTTCGATCACGGGTCGCACGGCGCGGTGCTCGAAGCGGGAGAGTTGGACACGAGGACGTGGGAAGAAACCGTCACGGTGTTCTTCGAAGGGGGTCGCGTCCAGATCAGCTCTCCGGCCATGTTGCTGCGCAATACGCCGGCGCGCGTCGAGCTGATGTTGGGGGGGGAACCGGCCGAGACTCGTGTTCCGCACATCGAATTCGGTTGGGCGTTCCATCGGCAGGCCCGCGCGTTCGTCGACGCGTTGACGCAGGGAACACCGCTGTGCAACTCCGCCGATGAATCGTTGGCCGACCTCTACTGGATCGAAGAGATATGGCGAAAGGACGGGGAACGTTGTCCCTCCACGGCGTGAGTTTCGCGAACGCTTCGACCGCAGCTCCTGCTACGTCGGTCCCGTGGTGGAGCACGACGTTGCTTGAGCCCGAGGCAGAAGCGGTCGCGCAGGCCGTGCGTGACCGACGAATCGCGATGGGGCCGGTCACCGAGACCTTCGAAAGAGAGTTCGCCGATCGACTCGGCGTTGCGCACGCGCTCGCCGTTCCCAGCGGGAGTGTCGCGTTGTTGATGGCGCTACTCGCGCACGGCGTCGGTCCGGGTGACGAAGTAATCGTGCCGAACCGAACGTTCATCGCAACCGCTCACGCCGTGTTGATGGCGGGAGCGACGCCGGTACTCGCCGAGGTGCGCGCCGACGTTCCGCTTCTCGATCTCGATAGCGTCGCGGCACGAATCAGCCCGCACACTCGCGCGCTCCTACCGGTTCACTTGAACGGTCGCGCCGTCGACATGGAGGCCGTGAACGCGTTGGCTGATCGTCACGGACTCGTCGTGATCGAGGACGCGTGCCAAGCGCTGTTTTCTCGTCGCGGGGATCGGTGGCTGGGAACAGAGTCCGACGCCGGCTGCTACTCCTTGGGGGTGGCAAAACTAATCACGTGCGGTTATGGCGGAGTGGTTGTTTGCCACGCTGAGTCCACTAGAGATCGATTGATCGCGCTGCGCAATCACGGAGTCTTGGATACGTCGAAGCCGGGTTATGGATCGCTGGGGTTCAACTTCAAGTTCTCGGACATGATGGCTGCGATCGCACGAGTTCAGCTCGAGCGTGCGCAAGAACACGGCGATCGGGTGACCGAGGTTTATCGTCGGTATCGCGCCGCGCTGTCCAATTGGGACGGTATCCAGATGATTCCCGTGGACATCGAGGCGGGCGAAGTCCCGTTGTATCCCGAAGTTGTCACCGCTAACCGTGCTTCCCTTCGCGCGCATCTCGCCGACGGTTCGATCCAGTGTCAGGACATGGCACCGAGCCTTCACCTCTCCCCGCATCTCGCCGCCGCCAACCCGAGCCCGGCGTACGCGCGATCAGAGCGGTACGACGAGTCGGGGCTGATCCTGCCTGGCGGCCCCTCGCAGCCCTTGGCGAATGTCGACCTAGTCATTTCCCACCTGCAGAAGTGGTCACATCGCCTGATGGGACCGGAGGGCGCTGGCACCTAGAGTCTGGTCAATGGATTCGAGTCACGCTGCATGTTTCACGCGGCGCGGGCTCTCGCCCCTAGACCGACGGGAAGCCGATGCCGATATCCGCAGAGTTTGGTGACCACGTCACGGTCCACGTCTCAGGACGGATCGATTTTCGTGACCTCGTGACGTTCTTCTCCACCGAGTTGACGCCTAAGCTCACGGGACCGTTTTCCATGTTGGTCATCGACGACTCGAGCTCGTTCGCCCCGACCAAAGAGCAGATTCCCCACTTCCTCGATTCGCTCGATCGGTTGAGAGCGGCACGCGATGGGGTTCGTCGTGCACCGCGACGTGCAGTTTGGCATCGGTCGCATGATCGAGAAGTACGCGGAGCTGAGGGATCTGGAGTTTCGCGTGTTCAGGACGTTGGCCGAAGCGGAGCTCTGGCTTCCCGACACGCAGGTCTGAGGTGCTTGGTCGCTCCGCTCCGCCGGGACGGCGGGCCTACTACGCAAGAACCCTGAGCTCGACCGGCGCTTTCACGGGTAGCTTAAGCGCGATCGTGCTACCATGCGCCCGCCCGAAGTTAGCTTCCGGAGCTCTGCCCGCCATGCTCTGGAGCGACCGCGCGTCCTCGCCGGCACGCCGCGGTCTCAACGGTTCCAGTGAGTCGCAACGGCTCCAGTGAGAAGACGCTTGCCTTGCGAGGCATCTCACTGTGGCTCCTCACTGCGACTCCTCACCGTGGCGTGACCCTCCCCGAGGTTCATCGCCGAGTGCAGTCAGGCCGAGCGCGTTGATGAGCAGTAGCGGGCGGCAACCCGAAACCACCGATGATCCGAGCGGACGCGCGACGCACTGCGCTCGCGTGGTCGTCTTGGGTGCCAACTCATTCTCAGGTCAAGATTTCGTCGACCTTCTCCTCGACGATCCCGATCGCCAGGTTCTGGGAATCAGCCGATCGGCCGAGCGATCTAGGTTGTTCTTGCGCTACAAGGACCGTGAACGCGAGCAGCTCGACCGCTACGTTTATCACGCGCTCGATCTCAACCGCGACCTCGACGTCGTGATCGCCATGATCGATGACTTTCAGCCCGACGCGATCGTCAACTTTGCGGCGCAGAGCGAAGTCGCTCCGAGTTGGGATCACCCGGAGCATTGGTTCCAAACGAACACGGTCGCACTCGCAAAGTTGGTCAATCACCTTCGACGTTCGTCGACGCTATCGCGGTTCGTTCAGATATCGTCACCCGAGGTCTACGGGACGTGCGAAGGCCGGGTGCTCGAAAGCGCACCGTTGCGTCCTTCGACGCCGTACGCCGCGTCGAAGGCGGCCGCGGACCTTCTCCTCGAGACGTATCGCCGGCAGTTCGATTTTCCGCTCGTGACGGTTCGCGCCACCAACGTCTACGGCGCGCGTCAACAGCTCTACAAGATCATTCCTCGTACGGCGGTCTACTTGCGACTGGGTCGTCGAATTCCTCTTCATGGCGGCGGCGAAGCAGTCAAATCGTACATTCACATTCGCGACGTTTCGCGCGGGGAACTGGCGTGCCTCGAGCGAGGACAGCTCGGCGCTGTCTATCACTTGTCGCCACCCGCGGGCATTTCGGTGCGAGCGGTCGTCGAGCGTCTGTGCCAGCTGCACGGGATGGATATCGGCAACGTCGTCGACATCGTCTCCGAGCGTCCCGGACAAGATGCGGCTTACGTGATCGATTCGTCCCGGGCGCAGGAGGAACTCGGTTGGCAACCGCGCTGCACCATCGAAGACGGTCTGCGCGAGGTGAGCGACTGGGTCGAATCTGAGTTTTCCGCGATTCAAGCGGAACCCCTCGAGTACGAGCATCGGGAGTAACCCGTGCGAACGAGCCAACAAGGACGACGAAGGGGCTGTCGAGCGTGACCGTGAGCGTGGTAACCGGCGGCGCCGGATTCATCGGAAGTCACTTGGTCGATCGCCTGCTCGCGCACGGGCATCGCGTTCGGGTTATCGACGACCTCTCCAACGGTCGTCTCGACAATCTCTCAGGCTGTGCCGGTGACCCGCGTCTCGAGGTCACCGAAGCGGACGTCGCCGACCATGCTCGAATTGCCGGTGTCTTCAAAGGGGTAGATCACGTCTACCATCTGGCCGCGCTCGCGGACATTGTTCCGTCGATCGACGAGCCGTTGAAGTACCACCGGGCGAACGTCGACGGCACGGCGAGCGTGCTCGAAGCTGCCCGCCAAGCGGCAGTCGCGCGCTTCGTCTATACCGCGAGCTCTTCCTGCTACGGGATTCCCGACGAGGTTCCGACATCCGAAGCCGCGCCAATGGCTCCCATGTACCCGTACGCTCTGAGCAAGATGCTCGGGGAGCAACTCGCTCTACATTGGTGTCAGACGTACCGACTGCCGGTGGTGTCGCTGCGGCTCTTCAATGTGTACGGGCCACGGTCGAGAACGTCTGGAACCTACGGCGCGGTCTTCGGAGTGTTCTTGGCGCAGAAACTCGCGGGCCAGCCGTTCACCGTTGTCGGCGACGGGTCTCAGACTCGAGATTTCACCTACGTGAGCGACGTGGTGAACGCGTTCGTCGCGGCGGCGCGGTCCGATGCGAACGGTGATTGTCTCAACGTCGGATCCGGTGGCACGTACTCGATACGGTCGCTCGTCGATTTGCTCGGTGGTCCGATCGATTTCATTCCGAAACGACCCGGCGAGCCGGACTGCACGTTTGCGAACATCGACAAGATTCGAGCTCGACTCGATTGGCAGCCGCAGGTTTCCTTCGTTGAAGGCGTCGAGCACATGCTGGCCGCCATCGATCATTGGAACGATGCACCGGTCTGGAACGCGGACTCCATCGCAGTGGCAACCGAGCGTTGGTTCGAGTGCCTGACGCCGAGATCGGAGGCGCGATGACCGATACGACGCGAAAGTCGCCCGGTGTCGAGGAGCGCGCGGGGTCCCCGGAGTCGGCGTCCGTTCGTCCGCTCAGCTCCGACAACGCTGCGCAGTTGGGGAGCGAGCAGAAGATCCTCTCGTTCGCAGAGCTCTCGCGTTGGGGAAGCGCTCGCGATAACGCGCGGGTGGTTCACGCGCACGGTGTGTTCGATCTGCTCCACATCGGCCACATTCGGCATTTAGAGCGGGCTCGGGCGCTCGGCGACCATCTGGTCGTGACCGTGACTCCCGACCGGTTCGTCAATAAGGGGCCGGATCGCCCGGTGTTCACCGAAAGACTGCGGGCGGAGGCGATCGCGGCGCTCGACTGTGTCGACTACGTCGCTGTCAACCTGTGGCCCACCGCGGTCGAGACGATTCGCGGATTGCGTCCGGATGTCTACGTGAAGGGCTCCGAGTACACCGAGGCGGACGACGATGTCACGGGCGGAATCGCGCTGGAGCGGGCCGCCGTGGAATCGTGCGGGGGGCGGCTCGAGTTCACCGACGAGGTCACATTCAGCTCGTCGAACTTGCTCAACCGTCACACCGACGCTTATCCCGAGGACGTACGACGGTTCCTCGCCGAGTTCTCCACTCGACACCACACGGACGCGGTGATCGATTGGATCGAACGAGCGAGCTCGCTACGGATCGCCGTCATCGGTGAGTCGATCATCGATGAGTACCAGTACTGCGACGCGATCGGGAAGAGTTCCAAGGAGCCGATGCTCGCCGTGCGACCGTACTCCATGGAACGGTTCGCGGGAGGCGTGCTGGCTGTGGCCAACCACCTCGCCTCGGTTGCAGGCTCGGTGGACGTCGTGTCGGTGATCGGCGGTTCGGATCCCGCGAGTGGATCGGTCGGGCGAGCGCACGAGGAGTTCATCGCTTCGGAGTTGCACCCGAGCGTGACGCGACGGTTCTCGACGCGTAGCGATGGCCCGACAATCGTCAAGCGAAGGTTCATAGACCGCTACTTCTTTCACAAGCTGCTCGCTGTCTATGAAATGAACGATTCGCTTCTAGCGGGACCCGACGAAGAGGCGTTCCTCGCGCAGATCGACTCGGTGGTTGGAGAGGTCGACCTAGTCGTCGTCGTCGACTTTGGTCACGGCGTGATCGGTCCCCGTGCGATCGAACTGATCTCGAGCCGCGCCAAGTTCTTGGCCCTCAACGTTCAGTCAAACGCAGGGAATCACGGCTTTCACACGGTGACGCGTTGGCCTCGTGCCGACTACGTCACACTCACGGAAAATGAACTTCGGCTCGAGACGAGGGATCCGCACGGTCCGGTGGAACCCCTCGTCGAGATCGTCGCCCAACGCATGGGGTGTGATCGCATGGTCGTGACTCGCGGTGCCAACGGTTGTCTTTGCCGGGATCACGACGGGTTGCTGATCAAGGTCCCTGCCGTGGCCACACGTATCCGAGACCGGATCGGAGCCGGCGACACGTTCTTGTCGCTCAGCGCGCCGTGCGTTGTCCAAGGCGCGCCGCTCGAGATCGCAGCGTTGGTTGGGAGCGCAGCGTCGGCGCACGCGGTGGCGACGGTGGGACACCGCAGTTCGGTGGAGAAGCTACCGCTGATTCGCCACATTCAGTGTTTGTTGAAGTGAATTGAGTTCGGTGGTCGGGTTGTTTCGGAACCGGTTGTGAACAGGAGCGGCATGGAGAATCGAGATCTCTCCTACTACTGCGACAGTTTGAGTCTGTTGCTACGTCGGATCGAGGTCACACGACGATCGGGGGCACCGGTGGATCGTGATGAAGGCGCGTTGGAAGTCGTCGAGTTGGTCGTCGATGCCCGCCACGCTGAACGCAAGATCATGGCGATCGGCAACGGAGGTAGCTCGGCGATAGCGAGTCACCTCGTCACTGACCTCTCCAAGTCGGTGGGCGTCCGCGCGAAAGTGTTCAACGATACCAGTCTGATGACCGCGATCTCAAATGACGAGGGCTACGAGTTCGTGTACGAACACCAGCTCATCCAGTGGGCGGAACCCGGTGATGTCCTGTTCGCCATCTCTAGTTCAGGGCGGTCCGCCAATATTCTTCGTGCGTCGCAGTACGCGGCGGGGCACGGCGTCCGGGTGGTCACACTGTCCGGGTTCGATGCCGACAATCCGTTGCGGCGACACGGCGTGCTGAACTTTCACGTGCCGTCCCATGACTACGGTCCCGTGGAGTTGACTCATTCGACGATCGCGCACTACTTCACGGATGTGGCGACCACGGTGACTGACTGCGGGGACCACGAGTTGCCGGGTCCTGATCGAGTTCATGGTCAGCGCACTAGACTGTTCGAAGCGGCTGAACCTTCCCACGAACGACGACGAGGAGGTCTCTCATGAATCTTGCTGGTCGACAAGTGCTGGTCACGGGTGGTGCGGGATACGTGGGGGCAGTTCTCGTCCCCAAACTCTTGAAAGAGGGTTGCCGGGTTCGAGTGATCGATTGGATGATCTACGGCGACGGGGTGTTCGGTCGTTGGTCGGGTCACTCCGACCTCGAAGTCATCACGGGTGATATTCGCGATGAGTCCCTGTTGGCATCGGCCGCAGTCGACTGCACCGATGTGATTCACCTCGCGTGCATCTCCAACGACCCCAGCTTCGAGTTGGATCGCGAACTCAGCCGCTCGGTCAACTTCGACGCCTTCGAGCCACTGGTCCGCGTCGCGCGCGACGCCGGGGTCGAGCGATTCATCTACGCGTCGACGTCGAGCGTGTACGGGGTGAGCGACGCCCCGAACGTGACCGAAGATCACCCGCTCGTTCCGCTGACCGACTACAACCGCTACAAGGGGCTGTGCGAACCTATTCTCCATGACGCTGCCCGCGACGATTTCACGACTGTTGTCATCCGTCCCGCGACCGTCTGCGGCTACTCGCCACGACAGCGGCTCGATCTCACGGTCAACATCTTGACTCACCATGCGCTGAACAAGGGCGTTATCACGGTGTTTGGCGGTGAACAACAGCGTCCTAACATTCACATCGATGACGTGACGGACCTCTACGTGAAGCTACTCCACGAACCGAAGGAGCGGATCGCCGGGGAGACGTTCAATGTGGGCTACCAGAACCGAACCGTCCGCGACATCGCTTCGATCGTGCGCGACCAGGTGCAAAATTCAGCGCTCCACCCCCGCGAAGTCGAAGTGGTGACGACTCCGTCCGACGACATTCGCTCGTATCACATCTCGAGTGACAAGATTCGACGCGTGCTCGGATTCGAAGCGAAGCGGTCCATCGAAGACGCGGTGGACGATCTGGTCATTGCGTTCGAGGGTGGCGACATTCCCGATGCAGAGTCGGATCGCTACTACAACGTTCGTCAGATGAAGAATCTGTGCGCGGCGGGCGCCCTTTCGTGATTCGAGAGCTCGAGACGCTAGCGTCCGACATTCGCATGGAGGTCGTGCGGATGTCCCAGCGCGGTCGCGCGTCGCATCTGGCGTCGTCGCTGTCGTGTGTCGACCTCTTGGTGGCCGCGACCGAAGCGCTGTCGATCGACCCTGCGGTTGCGAACGACCCGAGTCGGGATCGACTCGTCTTGAGCAAGGGGCACGCGGTCTCGGCGCTCTACGCGACGCTCGCGCATCGTGGCTTCTTCGCCCGCGCCCGACTCTCCGAATTCAACCAACCGGGTAGTGGCTTGCCCGAGCAGCCGTCGCCCGGTTGTTGTCCTGGCGTCGAGGTGGCCACTGGGTCGTTGGGACACGGCCTGTCGCTGGCGGCGGGGTTTGCGCTAGCCGCCAGGATTCAGGGTCGACCGTCCGCCGCGCTAGCGATCTTGAGCGATGGCGAGCTGAACGAAGGCAGCGTCTGGGAGACGGCGATGTTTGCGTCGGCTCGCGAACTCGGCCGACTAACCGCGGTGGTCGACTTCAATGGTTGGCAAGCCACCGGGCGCAGCCGAGACGTCATGCAGCTCGATCCCTTGCCCGACAAGTGGCACGCATTCGGTTGGGACACGGTCGAAGTGGACGGTCATGACGTAGGCGAGTTGCTCGATGCCATCGAAGGGGAGCGCCCGGCGGTGGCGCGACCACGAGCGATCATTGCGCACACCGTCAAGGGGCGGGGGGTGTCGTTCATGGAAGACGACAACAACTGGCACTACCGAATTCCGACCGTCGACGAGGTCGATCTTGCGTGTGCTGAGTTGTCTCGGGCGAACGAGGGGGCGGCTTGAGAAACGCGTTTGTCCGCGCCCTCGAGCAGCGAGCTGCGGACGATTCCCGAGTCGTCTTGCTGAGCGGCGATATCGGCAACCGAATGTTTGATGCATTCAAAGAATCGCATCCCGAACGGTTCTACAACTGTGGTGTCGCCGAAGCGAACATGATGAGCGTCGCCGCCGCGATGGCGCTCGACGGCTTGCGCCCCGTCGTCTACACGATCGCTCCGTTCGTGACAACCCGTTGCCTAGAGCAGATCAAGGTCGACGTTTGTTATCACCAGGCGCCGGTTGTCATCGTCGGCGTCGGCGGAGGGTTGTCCTACGCTAGCTTGGGGTCGACGCATCACGCGCTGGAAGATCTGGCGGAGTTGCGCACGCTACCGAGGACGACCGTGCTGTGCCCGGGTGACGCGCCCGAAGTCGACGTTCTGTTTCAGCGGGCCATGGATCACAACGATCACCATCCCGGTGCGGTGTATCTGAGGCTGGGAAAGAAGAACGAGCCGGTCGTTCACACCACGCCCCCCGACGTCGGGGTTGCCCGTTCGACCCGTGTCCGCGAAAGCGGCCAGTCGGCAGCCGACGTCTGCTTGTTGGCGTGTGGCACGGTGCTACCCGCTGCCGTGGCCGCGGCCGAACGGCTCGCGGCGCTCGGAGTGGCGATCGAGGTATGGTCGATGCCGAGTGTGAAGCCGCTCGACGAAGAAACGCTCTCCGACTGCTTCTCGCAAGGGCAACTGGTCGTGACCTGGGAAGAGCACGCACTCGCCGGCGGCTTCGGGAGCGCTGTATCCGAGTGGTTGACCGATCGTGCCGCCGCCGAGGGAGCGTGGCCGCGGTCGACGCTGCTTCGCATCGGCGTCGCCGATCAATTCGTCAAGTCCATCGGCAGCGTCGATCGAGTGCGCGCTGACCTTGGCATGGATCCTCCGGCGGTTGCATGTCGGATTCACGAAGCCTTGCGAACGACGAGGTCCTATTCATGAAAACCGAAGCCGCTGTGCTGGTCGAACTCGGAGGTGACCTGCAAATCGCCGATCTCGAGATTCCGCCGCTCGCACCGGGACAAGTGTTGGTGAAGATCGAGCTGTCCGGCGTCTGTCACACGCAGTTGTCGGAAGCGCGTGGTCGTCGGGGCCCGGACGCTTGGCTACCTCACTGCCTCGGACACGAAGGGGTGGGACGCGTTGTCGATTGTGACGCAGGCGGCAAGGTCTCGGTGGACGACCGCGTAGTGCTCACGTGGATCCAAGGCGAGGGACGCAACGCGGGCGGCGCCCAGTACGCGTGGGCGGACGGCCGCGGCGGCAAGGTGAACGCGGGGGCAGTGACGACCTTTCAGCGCCACGCCGTCGTCAGTGAGAATCGGTTGGTTTCGTTGCCGGATGGTCTCGACGATGACTTGTCGCCGCTGTTGGGTTGCGCCGCGCCCACCGGTTTCGGAGCGGTCTTGAACACCGCGGCAGTCAGAGGTGACGAAACTGTCGTGATCTTGGGAGTCGGCGGGGTCGGCGCGTGCGCCGTCCTGGCCGCTGCGCACGCCGGCTGTCCGAGCGTGGTGGCGGTCGACGTCAATCCAGAGAAACTCCAAGTGGCGACGCGACTCGGCGCAACCCAGGTCGTGCTTGCCGACGACGGGCTGGCCGAATCGTTGGAGAGTCTGGTGCCGGGCGGATTCGATGTGGCGATCGAGGCGACCGGCCAAGCCGAGGTCATGAGCGTGGCGCTCGAGCGGGTTCGTCCCCGGGGTGGGCTTGCGGTCATCGTCGGTAACGCTCCGTCCGGCCAGTTGGTCACGATCGATCCGCAACAGTTCAATCAGGGCAAGCGGCTCTTCGGGACGTGGGGAGGGGACAGCGTGCCGGACCGCGACGTACCCCGGTTTGCGGAGATCTTGCGCGACGAGCGGGCGCGGTTGACCGAAGTCGTCGGGCCGCGCTATTCACTCGGCGATGTGAATCGCGCGCTGCTCGACCTCGAACAGGGGCGGGTACTGCGACCGATCATCGACCCGTGGCTCGACAACGGTTGCGGAGCCGCCCATTGACGCCGATCCACATTGGGCTCGACCTCGACAACACGCTCGTCTGTTACGACGGGTTGTTTGCGTGTCTGAGTCGCGAGCACTCCTCGCCGCCTTCCACGGTAGGGGGAACCAAGCGGGAAGTGCGCGATGCGATGCGTGAGGCCGGCCAGGAAGATCTCTGGACCGAATTCCAAGGGCTGGCGTACGGCCCTCGCATGTCGGAGGCGCGTCCGTTTCCGGGCGTGACAGAATTCGTATCGAGCGCGGTGGCCCGTGGCGATCGACTGTCCATCGTGTCCCACAAGACGCGATACCCGTACCGAGGACCCCGTTACGATCTACAGGCGTCCGCTCGTCAGTGGCTCGCAACGCACCTCGGTCCTGCCGGGATTCCCGACGCTCGTGTGTACCTCGAGGAGACTCGCGACGCGAAGCTCGCGCGGATCTGCAGCGAGGCGTTCGATCTCTTTATCGATGATTTGCCCGAGTTCCTCGACGATACGAACTTCCCGGATCACGTCGACAGGCTTCTCTTCGATCCCCACGGCGAGTATCGTGGTAGCGGACTTCACGCGTGCCGCACGTGGTCCGAGATCGATAGCCTCGTGGCCCGTCGGTCGTTGCCTTCGATCGTCGATCGATCCAACCGAGGCTGAGAGTGTTCCGCATCGACTGGTTCGGAAGGGATCCTTGATCCAGGTCTTCCGGCAAGGTTGACGTCGGCGGGAGAGGGACGAATGAACCCGACACGTCCTGGAGAACACGAGGTCGAACTCCGCGAGGGGGCTCGGCAACTGCTCGAGCGCCTCACCGGCGAGCCTTCGGTGACCGCCGAATTCGACTTGGTTCGAGTTTCGGGCGGTGGCAACAATCGCGTGTATCGCCTCGAGGTCCGCGATCGCTCGACCGAGTTGGGGCCCGCCGGTTGCGCACCGCTCTTACTGAAGTCGTACTTTCGCGACGTGCGCGACACGCGAAATCGGGCCGAGACCGAGCACAAGTTCCTCGAGTACGCCTGGAGTGTTGGGGTTCGTTCGGTGCCGCAACCGTTGGCGTGTGATTCGGTCGCCGGCTTGGCCTTGATGGAATGTGTCGACGGGGCACGCGTCTCGCATGTCGGAGACGTCGAGGTTCGCGAGAGCCTCGCGTTCCTTCGCGCGTTGAATCGATTCCGGGAAGCGGCGGCGTCGCTCGCGAACGCGGCCGAGAGTTGCTTCACTCTTTCGGCTCACGTCGACGTCGTCGACGCGCGTGTCAATCGACTGGCTAATTCGAGTTCCGAGTGGACCTGCCCCGAGGTAATGGACTTTCTCGTCAGTCGACTCGTTCCTCAATGGATCTCCGTTCGAGACGACTTTCGCGTTCATTCCACCGAGAGCGGTATCGCGTTCGAGGCCGAGTTGCCGGTGTTCGAGCGAATCTTGTCGCCGTCCGATTTCGGTTTCCACAATGCACTGAGGACACCCGCCGGACCTCTGACGTTCATCGATTTCGAGTACGCCGGCTGGGACGACCCTGCCAAGCTCGTCTGCGACTTCTTCACGCAACCCGAGCTTCCCGTGCCCGGTCGCTATCTCGGTTCGTTCGTCGACGTGATCAACGACGTGCTCGATCTCGATACCGACCGGTCTGATTCGCTGCGAAGTCGCGTCGATCTTTTACTGCCCATCTATCGGGTCAAGTGGTGCTGCATTCTGCTCAATGAACTTTCCCCGGCGGGGCGCGCACGGCGCGAGTTCAGTGGGGATCAGGTCGACGAGGAGCGCATTCACGCTCAACTCGACAAAGCGGTTTCGATGTTGGAGACCGTCAGCTCTTGAAGTAGCGGATTCAGACTCTTCACAGTGAACCGGATGGCAACCCATGGATCCGACGACGCTCGGTCGCGAGATCAACCTGCTCGAGCACTACCCGAAGGCGAACCGTCCGATCGACGAACGTGGTGAGGTGATCACCGACGAGGTTCGCGATGTCGCCCGGCGTTACGGTGAAGAGTTCTTCGATGGTGATCGGCTGTACGGGTACGGTGGCTATCGATACGACGGCCGTTGGGTTCCGATCGCGGCGCGCATGCGAGAGTTCTACGAGCTCGGCGACGACGCCAAAATTCTCGACATCGGATGCGCGAAGGGGTTCCTCCTTCACGATTTTTCCGAGTTGATGCCCCACGCTGAAGTGACTGGACTCGAGATTTCGCAGTACGCGATCGACCAAGCGATGCCGTCGGTACGCGACCGAATTCGGCTCGGCAACGCGAACGACCTTCCGTTCGAAGACAACAGCTTCGACCTAGTGCTGTCGATCAACACCGTTCACAACCTGCCAACCGCCGAGTGCGCGCACGCCCTTCGTGAAATCGAACGGGTCGGGCGGGGGAAGTCGTTCGTGTCGGTCGACGCGTGGCGTGACGACGCGGGTCGCGAGCGGCTCATGAAGTGGATGCTCACGGCCGAGACGTTCATGAGCTGCGAGGACTGGGTCGAGTTCTTCGCGGCGGCCGGCTATCGCGGAGACTACTACTGGTTCTTCGCCTAACCCGATCACGAGCCCTTTCGGTGACCGACGACCCAGTCCGCCGCCGGCGCGCAATACATGCGGTGTGCTAGCCGTCTGTGGTGAAATCGGGTATCTCAGCCCGTCGAAATGAAACAAACTACTCCAACGCGTTGCGCGCGGGGGTGTCTCCCGATACTTCCGCCAACCTAGCAGCCGGTAACCTCACAGAACTACTCCGAGAAGATGACCCGATGACCTGGCTTACGAATGCTCTCACTGCGGTCGCGCGCGGTGGGATGATGGCACACGCGATTTTGATCTTCGGACTCTTGTTGCTCTGCGGGTGTTCCCTGGGTCCAGCCGTCGCCGACTCACCGTTCAAAGCCAACAACCGCGAGTGGCACTTTCGGGCGGCGCATACTGGGGAGCGAGCCGAGAAAAACGAAGCCATGTCGAGCGGCACGTTCGAGCTCAGTTGGTACCCTATCGATCGGGTTGCCATCCGCGGGGAGTTTCCGCTTTACCGCTTGCAGGAAAACCCGTCGAGCTACGCCGCCGGTTTCAACTTGGGCTTTCGAGTTCACATGGTCGAGTTTGCAAGAGGATCGTTGTTCGTTGAGGGGGCGGGTGGGGTTCTCTACGGAACCAAGCGGTTCCCCGACCGTGGCACGCAGTTCAACTTCACGTATCACTTCGACGCCGGGCTTTCGCTTCCTGTCTTCGATACCACTCGACTCGAACTCGGTGGGCGGTTCCAGCACGTGTCCAACGGATTCATTCGCGGGCGTAAGCGAAACCCCGTCTCCAACATGTTCGGCGGCTTCATCGGAATCGCGGTTCCGTTCTAACGAGCGGTGGTACGGACGTTACGGGTCGAGAGAGGTCGAGCCGCGTCGTCTCTCGAGTAGCCACGCCAAGAGTTCCGGGTCGCGAAAGGCGCGATGCCAGGCCGAGTGTTCGACGTCTTCGTACACCGTCCACCGAGCCGTCCCCCCGGCAGCCCGCAGCGCGTCTACCATGACGCGGCCACGCGCGATCGGCACCACCCGGTCTCTGCGACCGTGGAACGCCCAGACCGGTACGTCTCGCATCCGGCTTACCTCCGACGGGTAGCCGAACCCGGCGACCGGCACCGCGGCGGCGAACCGCTCCGGATGGGCACACGCAAGATTCCACGCACCGAAGCCACCGAGGCTCGCGCCGCTCACGAACACGCGGTCAGGATCAATGCGATAGCGAGTCTGGAGATCATCGAGAAGGGCGATCAGCAGGTCGTTCCACCAGGCGTAGTCGAATCGCCCGTCGTTCTGAGGACTGACGACGATCATCGGAAAGTCGTAGCCACGTTCGATACGCTTCGGCGGCCCGATCCGTGCGACTTTGTGGGGGTTGCTACCGACTTCGCCGATCCCATGAAGAAACAGCATCAACGGCCACTGGCGCTCGGAATCGGCCGCGAGTTCGTAGCCCGGCGGGAGGTAGAGGAGGTAGTCCATCTCGATCGTCGCAATGGGCATCGAGCACTTGCGGACAAATCGATGAACCGTCTGTCGCTCGACCGGAGCCGCGCATCCCAAGAGCGACACCAGCGCACACACCGCGGCTGCCAGCAGTAGTTGTCTCATCGCCACTTCCTTCGTGTTGCCCAGGCACGGGCGCGTGGATCGATACCCGCGCGGTCTCAATGACCTCGGGGAGCTCCTGCCATTACCGGCATTTCGTTGAGTACGGTCGCTCTTTCGAACAGGCTCGTCACGACTTCGCGAATCCGCCCGAGGGTAGTGCCATTATTGCCGCTGTCGAAAAGAAACCCGAGAGTCGGTTCGGCGAAGCCGGAGGGGAGTGTTGCGGATCGGACGCACGTCTTGATGACTGTGTTGTGTCGTGACCGCCCGACCCCAGTTTCCTTCATTAACGTCTCATGATACACACATGAGAACGCGTTCATTCTTCCGTTCAACCTTGGATCGGCCTCGACAGCAACCTCAACACTGAACATAGTCATACGCGACTTGAGATGTTCTCCGACAACGAGCGAGACCGGTCGTGCTGTTCAATTCCTACATGTTCATCTTTGCCTTCCTGCCGACCGTCTATGTCGGCTACCGGTTGCTGGAGGCGCGCCGACGCGCCGCACTGGGTTGGCTCGCAGCCGGATCACTGTTCTTCTACGGTTGGTGGAACCCTGCATTCCTCTTGTTGCTCGGTGGTTCCATCTCGCTCAACTACCTTTTGGGTTTGACGCTGAGTCGAATGGCGGTCCTACCCGTCGACGGTGACTCGAAGGCCCCGTCAAGGAAGCGCGCACGAACGGTACTTGCTCTCGGAGTCGTCGCGAATCTGGCTACGCTCGCCTACTTCAAATACGCAGAGTTCTTGGTGTCGGATGTCCTAGGGGTGACTTGGGACATGGCGGTGGTGCTTCCACTCGCGATTTCGTTCTTCACGTTCCAGCAAATCGCGTTTCTAGTCGACGCTTTCCAGGGACGCGTCAGTGCATATGGGTTCGTGGACTACTGCTTGTTCGTTTCCTTCTTCCCGCAATTGATCGCCGGCCCCATTGTTCACCACGGTGAGGTGATGCCGCAGTTCAGGCGGGGGCGATCGGCCACGCCGGACGAAGACCTCGCTGTGGGCAGTACTATCTTCACGGTTGGTCTAGCCAAGAAGGTACTGATCGCCGACACGTTGGCGACCTACGCTTCGCCGGTGTTCCACCATGCCGAGAGTGGCGTGCCGGATGTCAGTAGTGCCTGGGCCGCGCTTTTGGCGTACACGTTTCAAATCTACTTCGATTTCTCCGGATACTCCGATATGGCTATCGGCTTGGCGCGTATCTTCGGAATTCGCCTGCCTGAGAACTTCAACTCTCCGTACAAGGCGACGACGATCGCGGACTTTTGGCGTCGCTGGCACATGACACTATCGAGATTCTTGCGCGACTATCTCTACATTCCGCTCGGGGGCAATCGGTTAGGTCCGGCGAGGCGGTACACAAACTTAATGACCACGATGCTGTTGGGAGGGCTATGGCACGGCGCGGGGTGGACGTTTGTCATCTGGGGTGGTCTGCACGGGACGTTCCTGATCGTCGAACGGGTCTGGCGACGCTTGCGCGGGGATCGTCCCGGGCTACCAGCGTGGTGCGGTCGCGCGCTTACGTTCCTGGCGGTCGTCTTCGCGTGGCTGTTCTTCAAGTCCGCCGACTTCGAGTCCGTGGGTCGAATGCTTTCGGGGTTGCTCGGCCACGGCGGTTCCGAAGTCTTGATCGATATTCGCCCCGATCGCGCGTTCATCTTACTCGCGGTCCTCGCCCCGGTTGTTTGGATCGCGCCCAATACCCGTGAGTGGGTGTTAGCGGGCCGGCCGGATCCCGCGGTGACGCGAGCGCCAGGAATCCGTTTCGGGTGGTGCCCGACCCTGCCTTGGAGCTTGGTCGTGGTGGTAGTCTTCGTTTGGTCCGTGATGAGAATTTCGAGTTACAGTGAGTTCATATACTTCAGATTCTGACCTACCCACCGCGGAGTCCTACCGCCGATACCACCGTCGCTTTCTCCTCGGGGTGGGATCCCTGGTTGCATTCCTTACCGTCGTCAACGTGTCGGTGGATCCGTTCACGATATTCGAGCGGTTCCACGGTGACATGTTCGACACGGTTCGAGCGCATAGCCGCCCACGAATCCGAAACTCGGTGTTGGCCGCGCAGGGCGACTACGACGTCGCTCTGATTGGCTCTTCGCGGGTTATCTACGCGTTCGAGATGGGACACTCGGATTTCGGCGGGCGCCGGGCTGTGAATCTGGGAGTGCCGCGGACCTCCATCGTCGAACTCGAGCAGATTTTTCGATCTGTTTGCCAGACGAGTCCCACGGCGGAAGTGTTTCTCTGTTTGGATTTTCACGCGTTCGAGCGTGAACGCGAAGTACCGGCTGCGTTCGACCGGTCGCGCTTTTCACCTCACTACAACCCGGTCGACTTCTATGTCGACAAGATGATCAGTCACAATACATCGCGGCGCTCCGTCAACGTGCTGCGCCGGTGGTGGAAAGACGAAGACCCTGACGTCATCGGAGAGATAGCCGTCGAAGAGATAGCCCGTGGTTTCCGGGGGGTCGACAGCGTGTTCGGTGGCTTCTCGATTGGGCCTGAACAGCGTGCTGCCTTGGAGCGGATCATCGTCGAAGCGCGTACGCACCCCGGAGGGACGCAGATTCTTCTGCTTCCGCTCCACGCGACATACCTAGAGGGCCTTCGTGTCTCGGGTGTCTGGGCCGAAGTCGAATCATGGAAACGGCTGGTGGTGTCTGCGGCGGCGGAGTCCATCCCCGTGTGGGACTTCATGACATACTCGAAGCACGCAACAGTGCCGCTGGTCTCCGAGATCGATCCGCCTCCGGCGGCGGAGTGGTTTCACGATCCGTCTCATATCTCGCGAGCGTTCGGATCCCTCATCCGAGATCGAGTGATCGGCAAGTCGGAAGAAGCGGGTGGTGGACGCGTGACGCGTGCCAACCTGGATGAGCAACTCGCCGCCGATCGCCGCGCGCGAGACGAGTACGCCGAGCGCTGCCCGGACGAAGTCCGGTGGGTGCGGACGCAGATGGGTCGTACCGCCGAGGATTCAGCGCACAGTGCTGGGAATCGGTGACCGGAACCGGGTTGCGGTTGCCGTGCGGTGCTTCCTTCTTAGCCTAGAGGTGCGGCCGGAAAAGGCAGGTCCGCGTCTGTGAACAGAATCGTCTCGCCCGTGGCGAGTTCGACACCGACACGAACCGCATGTCCCCTTCCCCGGTTCTCGTCGTACTCGAACCCGGTAACGTGGCGATGTTCGGAGGCCAGCTCGTTGACGGCCTCGCCCGTTGCGCGTGGCTGACACCGAGCTTGTCGAGTTCTTGCCCTATGGCCTCTACAGACCGTTCGATCGACGGTCGCTCGTTGAATGCCGGGACGACGACGGATAGACGTGGTCGGGTCGGGGGAGGCACCCGTCTAACCGTTGGGGAGGGATTCGTCGCAGCGTGAAGATTGCTCTTCACTCTCTCGCTATTGAGGTAGGGCACTGACCGGATACCTTCGATCCAGTAGCACTGAAAAGACACCGTAGCGACCGCACTCTTCGAGTAACGAAGCGTGCTCTGGCGGGATCGAGTCGAGGTACTTGGTGCGGATGATGAAGACGTCGCGTTGATCGTCGTGCACAAGACGCGACATCTCGGGACCGTCCGGGCGATTGACATAGCGAAGGTCTTGGGGGGCGTAAAATCCCATCGCGTGCTCCCATCGGCGCAGGGCGATGATCGGCCCATGCGGCTGTCGACAGGACTGGGCCGCGGCAATTGCGCGACGCGGCGACGCGATCTTTTCCTCGATCCGACTCGAGAAGCCGATGCCACAACTGACCGACGTCAGAGTTAGCCACACTGGAACGACTGCCCAGCTCAGCTCTCTTCGCTTTAGGTAACGTCCCGACGCCATGCAGGCTACGGCACACGTTCCGGCGACTTGGGCGACGATGAGGTTCGACTGAATGACCGACGCTATGGTGCCGATCCAGCAGGTCACGCTGAAGAACGCCCAGAAGAAGGTTAGAGCACGTCTTTGGACCATGCCGATCGAGGCCACATGGACCAGGATCCGCGCGAGAACGATGGATCCGGCCACGACTCCGGGCAGCACATAGGTCGGCAAAGCGGCCCGGCTCGGCGTGAAGAAGACGGCGGGCCACAGCATCCATGCGAAGAGCAGTACAGTCCAAGAATCGTTGCGGAGGAGCGTCGTGATTTGTCGCCAAGTTGCTCGCCCGAAAACGACGAGAGCGAGCCCCCACGGGAGTTGGGCTGCGATGGCCCAGACCCAGACCATTCCGAACGGGTGGGGGTGAGGTTCGCCGTACGGATCGGCGAAGTTCGAATCCAGATAGCGAGAGAGGTGTTCGTGAACGACGAAGTGCCTCGTGAAACCGGGGCTATGCTGCTCCGCGACGAACAACCACACAGCTGCGATCACTAGGGCAGCGACCGTTCCCTTCACTAGAGGGAAGCGGCGAAGCTCACCGATAGACTTGGTGCGCCACGCGTGTAGCAGGATCGGCACCACCGCAAGGATGACCACCACTGGACCCTTGACGATAAAGCCCGCCGAGAGAAACGCAAAGAGGGCGGCCCGCCACGCAACTCGGAGGCGTCGAGGCTCTTCGGTAGATCCCATGACGTATGAAACGATCGCTCCCGCGACGCAAAGTGATGCGATGACGTCAGTGGTGACCAAGCCCCACAAGATGAAGAAGAACATGGACGAACTCGCGACGAGGACAGTTGTCCACGCGACGACCGTTCCGTAGAGCCTGCGAGCTGCGAGCCACGCGAGGCCCAACATCGCCAACCCCGCCAAGAAGCTCGGCAACCGAACTGCAGCCTCGTTCATTCCAAAGACGCGCGCCGACACTCCTGCCGCCCAGAACGCGAGCGGTGGTTTGCCCCAGTAGGGCACCCACTCACCGTGAAGGCAGATCCTCGGAACGATCCAATGGTCATTCTCGACAAGGTCGCGAGCCGTGGACGCGTACCGGCCCTCGGTCGAACCAAACAGAGGCGTGGTCACCATCCCGGCGAATCGACCCACCGCGAGAAGAACCACGATGGCCAATATCGGGACCAAGATCGTTCGTCCAACGTCGGTCTTGGCTTGCTTGGTTAATACTCTACGGGCGACGGTCATGCTGTTGGGGCACCTGCCGGTTCGGTGTCGATGGCGTTGACGTCTCGAAGCGCCAGGACGGTCGTATGTTTGCGTAACACTCGAGCGATGACGTAGATCACGCCGAAGGCGGTAAGGGTGACGACCTCGAATGAATCGAGTCGGAACTCTTTGATACGAGCAATCTCGAGAACAGCCCGAACCGCAATGAACCCGACGCAGACACCGAGCCACGCGGTAGGCTCACGTCGAAAAAGCATGCGCCACGAAAACGCTCTTGTCGGGCGTTTCCAGCTCGAGAGACGCGGGAAGAACGCTGGCGTGTGTTTCGACCAACTGAGATACGTCTCTCCGAACTTTCCTCGGAGGTACTCCTCCTCATACAGCATGACACGTTCGTAGAAGACCCAGAACGCAACCGTGTACAGCGCAGCGATCCGCCAGTCTCCTCCGGCGATCCACGGCCCCAAGAAGCACAGGTAGTTGCCGAGATAAAGCGGGTGGCGGCACAAAGAGTACATGCCCTCCGTGTTGAGGGTCTCGGCTTGAGCCTCCTTGGTACGTCGCCCCGAAGTCCGTTTCGGTACTCGGCCGATCGCGATAGCGCGGACCAAGAGTCCCGCCAGGCAAATGCCGATTCCTATCCCGCGAAGCCACAGGCTGTAGGAAATCGGACCCTCTTGAAACTGCGATTCTATCAGAATCGCGACCGCTAGGATCGGCAGCAGCAAGGAGGGTAACGATCCTCGGCGCTTGAACAGGACCTCTCCCTGATCGATCATTTCTTCTCTTAGTGGCATCGCATGCCTTCCTTTTCACGATACTTGCGTCTAACGGGCGAGTACCTGTGGAGTCTAGGAAGGTGCTGTTAGGAGTGGGGTGAGAGAATCGTTAGAGAACATTAATGCAACTCCAGGCGTCCGATCGGATAGATGGAGCGGCGTCGCCCGGATCATACATGAAGCGAAATCGTTCCGAGTTTTGAGTACCCAGCAAAAAAGAAGGGGTGAGCCGTGCGCGTTCTGGTCGTGGAGGATGATCCAAAGATTTCTCGGTTCATCATGAAAGGGCTCGACGCCGACGGATTCCAGGTGGACGTTGCCAGCGATGTGGAATCAGCCCTGACCGCGACGCGTGAACGCATCTTCGACTTGATTATCCTCGATCTGAAGCTGCCAGACGGTAGCGGGCTCGACGTTCTACGATCGGTCAGAAGTCGCTCCATGGTTCCGATGGTGATTGTCTTGTCCGCATTCGGGGAGATCGAAAATCGCGTCGAAGGGCTGGAGTTGGGGGCAGACGATTACATGACGAAGCCGTTTAGCTTCGTTGAGCTTCGTGCGCGGGTCAAGGCACTTTTTCGCCGCCGAAGCGAGCCGGAACAACCGAACTCCGTCGGCGTGCTCAAGTTGGACCGACGCAAGTGCCAAGTGACGATCACCGACAGGGTTGTTCCTCTGACAAAGAGAGAGTTCGAGTTGTTGGCGTACTTCGTCGAGAACGCGGGGGAGACGATTACCCGGACGATGATCGCCGATCGTGTTTGGAACCAAGGGTTCGATTCGGGAACGAATGTGATCGACGTCTACGTCAACTACCTGCGACGAAAGATAGGGTCGGGCGCGATCAAGAGTGTCCGCGGGGTTGGCTACTATCTCGACGTCGAGTCGTTGACTGCGAGCGGTGGCGATGCGACTTAGCTGGACAACTCCGAATCGGCGAGCGGCGAAAACCGCGTTCCTGGTGGCTCTCATCGGACTCGCGTTAGGATCGTTCGGGTTGATGTACGTGAGGAACAATCTCCTCACAAACGTTCTCGGATTCGCTCGGCACGAGGCCGAAGAGGCCGCCATCATCGCTTCACGGTACTCGTCCGTTGGAGATCTCAGAGCGAACGCGCGTGAGTTCGATTTCATCTTTCCGGAACCAGGGGTCGTTGCGCTTCAAGTATGGACGCCCGGGCGAGAGCTCGCGTTCGAAGTCCGCGATCCCCAGCTGACTCCTCCCGTTTGGCGCGCTGGACTCGAGAGTGCGTTGCGCGGCGAACTGCCTACGGAACAGATCGAAATCAGTGGGCGGCGAGTGGCGCGAAGCGCGCTCCGAGTCCGAGAACGAGATCACCCGTTGTGGGTCGTGGTATCGGTCGTCGACTGCGAAGACGCCTACTCGACGTTCTCGTTTTGCGTGTATGTCTTTCTACTCATCCTTTCCGCCACAACGTTGATTGTTTGGTTGGGCAGCTGGGTGCTCCTGCGCATCGCGGCGCGCCCCCTGCAGCACTTGGTCAGCGAAGCTCAGGCTCTTGTTGCCCTGGGAACGCATGGTCCGCTGACGTTGCCGCCGCGAACGTCGGAGATGTTCGAACTGGTCGTCCTGTTCAATAGGCTCAGCGAGGACGCAGCCAGCGCTATCGATCGACTGAAGCGCTTCACATCCAATGTCGGACACGAACTCCGCACGCCGCTGACTCGCATGAGGGGCGAGGCGGAGCTTGCGTTGGATCGCCACGATCCGGCAGAGATGCAGGGCGCGTTGGAGTCCGTTCTCGAAGAGGTCTCGTCGCTGCGCTCAGTTGTCGACGCCCTTCTCGAACTCGCACGAGAGGAAGCCTCCTCGCCGCGGGATTCGAACCCGATTTCACTCACTGACGTGTTGAGCGAGATCGTCGAGATCGCTGATCCGCTCTTGCAGGAGAAAGCCATGTCGATCGATGTCGACATGACCGACCTATCCCCAATCCAGGGGAACCGTGAGCTGATCTCTCGAGCTCTTTGGAATGTGTTGGAGAACGCCATCAAGTACAGCCCACCGGAGTCCACGATCACGGTGACGGGCAGTCAGGCTTCGTCTGAGGCGATCATTAGCATTCGAGATGAAGGGCCCGGAGTCGGGGCGGATGAACTCGAGGCAGTGTTCGAACCATTCTTCCGGTCTGCGGACGTGGCGCGCTTTCACCGTGAGGGTTGGGGGCTCGGCTTGCCGCTAGCTCGGTCCATCGCGGGGCGACACGGAGGTGACCTGCGAATTGACTCGACCGGTTCGACGGGTACGACCTTCGTTTTCAGATTCCCCTCGGGCGACCACTGAACGAGCCTTGCCGATGCCGGGAGTCTTGTATCTCCAGGTATGGCGTTCAGGTTCTTGCCCCGTGCCCCCCCGTGGCTGAACCTCACGCGACGATGGTGCGACATCCGGTAAGTCGCCTCGAAGGCCCATTGCCGGGCGCCAAAGCCCGCCCCTACCTCATCGTCGGTGGCGAGCAGAAGACACGGCCATCCCCAATCCACTGGTGTTCGAGCCGCGCCACGATGCGCCCGCAAAGCGGCCTTCGAAGCGCCTTGTCCGGTGATCAACGGATAGCCTTGCGATTCAGCTACAGTGATTCAGGCCGCAAGACCTGAACGAATGGCTAGCCATAACTCTACTGCAAACCACCCGCGTTTCCGCCCGCGAGCGGAGAGCGGATCGTGGCCATGGTGTGTAGGCCCGGCAAGGCGTCGTTTAGCGCGTGCACGCTGTTGATGAGCATCGCACTTGTCGACACATCCCCGGGCGCTCCGCCGCGCAGTACGAAGTCGAGGTTGGGGTCGCCGAACAGTTGCACCCGGTCTTGTGGGTCGGGCTCCGCGATCGCGGCACGGAATTCGAGTCGGATCAAGGACTCGTCGTGGTGGTAGCCGTTTGCGACTTGCAGCACTCCTCGCGCGTGGCCGGCGGAGATCGGGCCTATTGCGCATTCGAGGTCCTTGTCGGCGACGATCGGTTCGAGGGTCTCGGTCCATCGGTCGACGGTCAGCCCGAGGTAGTGCGCGATGAAGTGCAGGGATTCACCGAGTCCGACGTGCCGTAGCGTCCCGTTGGCTACCCGTTCTTCGAATGCATCGGGAGTGAGGGTTGCACCGATTTTTTTCTGAAAGGTTAGGCGACGTGTCGACGCATCTTGGACGCGATGTACCTCAACGCGATCCACTCGGTGAGCGATGCTGCTCGCGACGATCGGAAAAGTATCCATCAAGAATCCAGGGTTGATGCCGGTGCCGAGGATTCGGGCGTCGTTTCGTTTGGCTAGGGCGTCGAGCTCTTCGCCAAACTCGGCGTGGCGAAGCCACGGGTAGAGCAATTCTTCGCATGAACTGACGATGTCGATCCCGCGGTTCAAGAGGTCGCGAAACACCTGCATGCAGGAAGGGAGGTCGGATCGAGTGGTCACGATCGCGCATTGGATATCGAGCGATGAATCGAGCTCTTGAATAGAAGCGTGTACCGGGATCGCCGGGGCGTCTTGAACGACTGAGTCGAGACGGGCTCCGGCAAGGGCGGGGTCGACGTCGACGGCTGCGACCAACGTGCACGCGCTGCGTCGCGCGATGTCCGTGACGACCATGCGTCCCAGTGGGCCAAGCCCAACGTGACACAATCCAACGCGACGCGGCCCTGGTGAGCGGCCGGTTGTGTTCATTCGTTACATGACTTTCGATGGGTGAATAGCGAGCCGTAAAAATGTTCGCAGTTATCGCTCATCCTGGCGAGCGAATCTCAGCTCCTTCTCGGTTGATCGTACGGGGTGCGGAGTGTTAGCGGAGTCTTTGACCCGCTGGTCTTGTCCGCAGTGAAGGATTGAAACTGTGCCGGCGGGTAGCTAGCGGCGTACCTTCGAATGTATCGATTGCTTGGCATCGCCAACGATGTGCCGGAGCTCAACGCGCAATTCAGCGCGTCGAGATCGCATAGCCTCTTCGAAAGACTTTGTCGTCGAGTCCGACGAGTCGTTCTCCCAGGATCCGCGGAGTTTTGCGCCGAGGGACTTCAGGTTGCGGACGTCGCGAGTGGTGTTGACTGCGGTGGCGGCGTCGGCGTGCGACGCGCGCAGCTCTTCGATCAGCTGCGCGAACTGGTACACGCTGCGATCGGAGATCTGCTCCCAGAGCGCGCCCAACGATTCAACAGAGCTGGTCCGGCTGGCATCGATTCGCTTCTGCACGGCGGAATCGAGCTCGGTGAGTTCAGCGAGAGCCAACTCTAGCTCGGAGCGATTCTTGTGAGCGCTGCGGTCGATGGCGAGGCGCGACGCGGAGTACCGCTCGGCGCCGCCTCGTCGAAAGTCGGTGATGGTGCGCTCGACGAGCTCGCTGACACTCTCACGTGCGGTCTCGAAGATCTTTCGCGCCTCACTTGCCTGAGCCGTGCCGGTGGACGCCAGGCCCAGTTCTTTGGGGTCGGCGGCGTCGTAGAACGAGACCTCTAACTCGCCGAGCGCCGTTTCGAACAGCTTCGTCAACAGCCCGCACTCTTGCGCAACGACTTGCTGTACGCGAACCACTTCTTTCGACGACTCGACATTGCGATCCGTCACTTGCGATGCCGTGGCTCGCAACTTGGCGATCTCCGCCTGGTATGCACGACGCCAGATGATTTGTTCGTTGAGGAGGACGGTTTCGAGTCCGACGAGAGACGCCTCGCGCAGCGCCGGCGCCGCGTCGGCGAGCAGGCCACGAAGGTTCTGATCTACCCGGCGGTACGCCCGATCGTCGATCTCGGATCGCGTCCATACGGTGTTGAACGCCCGCACCAACGCGCGGAATTCGTCCGTGTCGATTTCGTCTCGCGTTGTGAATCGGTGCACCAAGCGGATCAATTGGAACTGTTGCTCGAGGTCTTCTCCTCGTTGACTCAGCCACCGTCGGGCGAAACTCAGCCGGAGATTCGATTCCAATTCGCAGCCCACGTCGCGGTAGATGGCGGCCGGGCCCAAGTCCTCGAACGGGGTCGCGTTCCACGGTTCACGGCCGAACGCGTGCTCGTTGGAGAACGTCTTGAAGTCCCGTTGCGCGGACGCGACCGTCTCCTTCACTTGCTTCTCGGCGTGGTCGACGGCGGCCCGGACCGCGTCGTCCACAGCGAGTTTTTCGAAGCGAAACATCTTTAGCAAGTTGCCGCGCTGACTCGAGAGCTCCTTGGCCAGGTTCGACTCGATCTCCCGCGGCCGCTTGGACCACTCCGCCCGCAGGTCGTTCACGATTGACGCGCTGACGTTCTTCAGGATGCCTGCGACTCGGGACCGAATCAGAAGAATCTCGTCGGTGGTCGGAGGGCCGCTCGAGCGAAGCTCGAGAACGCCGGACAGGTCTCTTGCGTACCTATGGTGCTTGCGTTTGACAGCACCGCGGTACTCCGCTTCTAGTTCGTCGAGCCGAGAAATGGCTTCTTTTTCCATGACCGCGCACCGTGCGTCGGCTCGATCAACCGACGTCTCCAAGCTCTTCTTCGGTACTCCGATCGACGCGACGAGATCAAACAAGACCCGGCCGCGAATCTCGCCTACCGCCTTTTCAGCTCGCGCCAGTCGATCGCGCAGGATCTCGACCGGGGCGTCTCGACGACACCCCTTGAGTGCGTCGAGCTGCAGTCGTTCCAAGTCTTCGAACCCGCTCGCGTAGAACTCGCTCGTGTGCTGCCGGACAGAGCCGGCGATCTGTTGCAGGCACGCTTCGAACTGGTGACGGAGCACGCCGCGTTCGTGAACGATGGACTCCCGAACCTGACCGACCGCTTCGCGGTAGACCCAACGAAAGTCGCCGATGCTCTGTTGGATGAGTTCGGCGAGTTCGTCCTGCGCGGCACGGCGAATTCGCGCGGCGAGTTTTTGCAGTAACGTCTCGAGGCGCTGGTCGAGCTCTCGTCGTTGATCGGTGAGATACCCATTGGTCGAGCCTGACCAGACGACTTCGAACGTTCGCGCAATCGCAGACAGTTCGGCGCGATCTTCTTTGGTGCGAACGAAACGGTCCGCCAACGAGATCGCTTGGAGTTGGCGCCGCAGGTCATCAAGGTTGCCGGGTCCGTTGTCCGCCACGTTGTATCGCAGGGTGAGGTCGGCGGAGATCGATGACTCGCCTTCTCCCGACAGGACCGGACTGGCCAATCGACGAAAGCGGCTCTGCTCGAGGAAGGCGTCTTTGCGGGCGCGCGGCGTCGGCACGCTCTGCCCGAGCGACACCGGGGCGAGCGGCGAGGCGAGAGCGACTGCGCCAACGACCAAGGCGGCGTAGGCGAAGCGCGCGGCGCGCGACGTCGCGCACCGAGGCGCCGCGGACTTGGCCACAGCGGACGGACCTCGGGATGCGGCTGACGTAGTCGGTTGTGGGCGGCAGGTTCGAGTTGGTTGCATGCTTCCTTCCCGAGATTACATCGGCTCTGCGGGAGGGGCGCCGACACCCGGGCTTGTCATGATAGCGACCCTGGGCCGTCCCATCACGGGCTCTCGCGACCGAAAGCTCACGGGAAGCCAGGGTTACACCCTCAGTCTGCCGCCAACGGCGCCCAGAGGCCAATCTGGCAGACCGAGACTTCGGAGAGTTTGGTGACTATTTGCGCGAACCGAGCATCTGACGGTCGGTTGTGACGCGGCGGCATGTTTCGGATCGCCGCGTGCGACGTGGAGTGTTGCGCGGTTCGCGACTGCCGAACCCGCAGGTTTGGAAATCGCCACGTTTCCGTCCGTGAAGCTTTGGAGGCCCATGGGTGAACTGACAAAGTTGCCCGTCCTCGCGCTGCGAGATCTTGTTCTGTTTCCCGGTGTTTCGACCGCCATCGGTGTCGGTCGTGAACGCACCATCGCCGCGGTCCAAGCCGCCCTCGAGCGCGACGACCGCTGTTTGTTCGCCGTGCTTCAACAAGTCGACTCCACCGACATCGACGCGACCGAGTTGCACGCGATCGGCACCGTTGTTCGTATCGTGCAAGTCAATCGATCCGGCAATGCCATGCAGCTCTTGGTGCAAGGGGCGTCTCGAGCGAGCGCGGTTCGTTACTACGACGAAGACGCCTACGTCGCAGCGACGGTCGTCGCCGCGGAAGACATCCTGCCGCCGGACCCTCGCAACGCGGCCGTCGTCGCACTCGAACGCGAAGTGCGTGAGCGCGCACTCGAGCTGACAAGCAAAGCGGGAATGCCGGAAGCGCTTGTCCGCCGCGCGCTCGATAGCGTCGAGGGGTTGGGCCCGTTGGCCGATCTGGTCACGAGCTACCTCGACATCAAAGCGGCTGAGAAGCAGGAGCTTTTGCAGTGCTTGTCGGTCGAAGACCGACTGCGCCGAGTGCTCGTGCACGTGGAACGTTGGATGGAGGTGCGAGGTGCACAAGAGACGATCCAGGCGCGTGTTCAGGAGGAGCTCGGGGAGCGGCAGCGCGAAGGTTTGCTGCGCGAGCAAATGAAGGCGATCCAGAGCGAACTCGGCGAAGGTGACGCCCGCGACGAAATTCTCGAGCTCTCCGAGCGCATCGAGAAGCTCGATCTCCCGGAGTCGGCCGAGAAGGAAATCCACCGCGAACTTCACCGACTCGAGTCACTCAGCCCGGAGTCGATGGAAGCGCAAGTCCTGCGATCCTACTTGGAGACGGTCTCCGAGTTGCCGTGGAACATTCGCAGCGAAGAGCGACTCGACGTGCAGGCGGCCAAGGAGATTCTCGATCGCGAGCACTACGGACTGCCCGAGGTTAAAGACCGGGTGCTCGAGCATCTCGCGGTGTTGCAGGTCAAGAAGCAACGTGCGGAGGAGAGCCAGGCCGACGAGACTGACTCTGATGAGCCGGTGGGGCGTCGACAGTCGCCGATCTTGCTCTTCGCCGGTCCACCGGGTGTCGGCAAGACGTCGATCGCCAAGTCTATCGCGCACGCTACGGGACGCGAGTACGTCCGCGTCTCCCTCGGCGGGGCGCGAGACGAGTCGGACATTCGTGGGCACCGTCGCACCTATGTCGGAGCGATGCCCGGTCGAATCATCCAGGGGTTGCGACAGGCCGGGACTCAGAACCCGGTATTCCTGCTCGACGAGATCGACAAGCTGGGAATGTCGTATCAGGGCGATCCGGCCAGCGCACTGCTCGAAGTGCTCGACCCGGCGCAGAACGACACTTTCATCGACCACTATCTCGGAGTTCCTTTCGATCTTTCCGACGTGTTGTTCGTGGCCACGGCGAACTACCTGCAGCATCTGCCGGCGCCGCTTTTGGACCGCATGGAGATCGTCGAGTTCGAAGGGTACACCGAAGACGAGAAGCGAGAGATCGCCAAGCGCTACCTGGTGCCACGGCAGATCCGCGACGCCGGGCTTCGTGAAGACGAAGTGACCATGGAGGACTCCGCGATCGAGCATGTGATCTCTCACTACACGCGAGAGGCCGGCGTGCGCCAACTCGAGAAGAAGATCGGAACCATCGCGCGCAAGGTGACGCGCAACCTAGCCGACGGCGGCGAGCCTCCGTTCGTGGTCGAAGTCGACGACGTGCGGCGTGATCTCGGTCGTCCGCACGCACGACCGGAACGAGCGTTCCAAGTCGATCGGGTTGGGGTCGCCACTGGCATGTTCTACACGCCCGCGGGTGGAGACATTCTCTTTGTCGAGGCGACGACCATGCCCGGGCACGGACACCTTCAGCTGACGGGTCAACTAGGCGACGTCATGCAAGAGTCGGCGCGGGCGGCGTGGAGTTACGCGCGAGCGAAAGCGCCGGAGCTACTCATCGACGGCGATGCCTTCGGTCACCGCGACGTGCACGTTCACGTTCCCGCTGGATCCATCCCCAAGGATGGTCCGTCGGCCGGAGTCACGGTGGCTACCGCGTTGGTTTCCGCGTTGTCCGGCGTCCCGACCCGCCACGATGTGGCGATGACAGGTGAGATCACTTTGACCGGTCAGGTCCTGCCGATCGGCGGCGTCAAAGAGAAGGTGCTCGGTGCGGTGCGGGCCGGCATTCGCGAGTTCATCTTGCCGCGGGAGAACGGTGAAGACCTCGAGGACTTGACGGACGAGATCCGCTCGCAGATCAAGGTGCACTTGGTCGACCAACTCGACGAGGTTCTCGAGTTGGCGTTACGCGGAGGAGTGTTCCGTAGCGTCGTCTGGACCGGATCGAGTTAACGTCGAACGTCGTGACACGCGGCTTCGTTAACGTCGAGCGGCGGCGGGGGAGGAAAAGCACTCACGCCGCCCCACGTTTTGGAACGGTGTGATGGCCGGCGGTTAGACATCTTGAGCGCCGCCCGCGGTCGTTCC
>JAJFFE010000195.1 GCA_021776775.1 Planctomycetota bacterium
CTTGCAGCACGGTGGTTTCGCTGATGAACGCCGAGCGCAGTCGTCCGTTCGGATAAAAACCGGTCGCAACTTTTCCGCTTCCTCCGCGGCACGGAACGCCCTGCAGTCGGATGGAGTCGCCGAGCCAGCACGACTCCAACCGGCCGTCCGCGTTGAACCAGAGCTGCGATCCGCTCGGCATTCGATCTCCCTGGATCGTAGTGCGGGACGACAACTCACAGGCGCGAACCGTTCCATCGGAGTGGAACTGAATCCAATCGCGACATTCGATACCGTTGACTTCCATCGGACCATTCAGCCGGCCGACCCGGACCAGTCCGTTGTCGTGCCGTTCGATGGTCTCTTCGATGATGTTCGGTTCGACCCGGGCGGAGAGCGTGTCTCGCAGGTGCTCCGCGACGGGGCGTTGTTCGGTAGTCGAGCACGCCGCGACGCCGGCCAGAAGCCCGACGCTGACGAGCAAGAGCGCGATTCGTTGGAGCACCGATGGAGTCCTTCCCCAAGCCTGAGCATTCATCACGTTGAGCCTCTAGGTTAGCGGGTTCCCGTTCTGCGGAGAAGGCGGGTCTTGCGCCCGATCGTCTTCCGACATACGACGGGGTATCGTCGACCCGGTTTCACGGGCCGATCCCGCTGTTTGAAAACTCCCCTGTTTGCGACTTGACCGCAGCGCGACCCGCGAATCGTGTACGCTTGTCGCAGAAGTCGAGAGGGGCGTGGAGTTGCCGCAAGAGCCATCGCAAGAGGGGACCGCCGAGGCTGGCGCTGACCAGCCTGCTACCGAGAAGCAGGCCGCTGAGAAGCCCACCCGTCGCTCGCCGCTGCGTTTGGCCCTCGTGTGGATGATCGCGGCGTTGTACGTCGGTTGGGTCATCGGTCAGTCATTGCGCGACCGTACTCTTCTCTCCGCCCTCGGCTTCTACGTTCCGTCTCCCGTCCTAGCTGGCCTGCTCTCCGTCGGGCTGGTGGCGTCGCTGGTCCGCAAACAGAGAACGCGGACCGTCGTGCTGCTGCTGCTCGCACTGCCAGTGTTCGGCGTCGTCGGCCTCTGGGAGAACCGCTGGTCCCAGCCCGATCCCGAAGAAGTGGCGGGAGCCACGAAGGCGACGGTGGTGCATTGGAACGTCAACGGCGGGATGCTCGGCTGGGAGGCGATCGCCGCCGAGATCCACGCGGCGTCACCCGATCTGATCATCCTCTCGGAGTCGCCGTCCGAGGTCGACGGGGACGAGATCCGAGCCCGATTCGGAGAGCAGTTCTACGGCATTCAGTTCGGACGCCTGCGGGCCATCGCCAACAGCACGATCGACGGACGGCGCTGGATCTACCGTGACCGCGGTCTGCAAGTCGGTGTTTTCAATTGGCTGGTCGGCGAGCGCACTCTGACGGTGTTCGTCGTCGACATCCTCGCCGACCCCTTCGCCCTGCGGGATCCCCTACTGCAGGAGCTGCGAACATTGATGGAGCAGCACTCCCCCGATCTCGTCGTCGGAGACTTCAACTCTCCACGCCGCTCCCTAGCCCTCGATCCGTTGCCGACCGGCTGGCGTCACGCGTACGACGTGGCGGGTTCGGGTTGGTCATACACCTGGCCGACTCCACTTCCCGTCTACGCCATAGACCAAGCCATCGTGAAAGACTCCGTGCACGTCCTCGACTATCGCCTCGAGACGTCGTGGTTGAGCGATCACCGTCGCCAAGTCTTCGACCTAGCCGTGCCCGGGAACGGCCAGCCGAAGTAGGACCGGCTTGGTGTGGAACGTGAAGGTGGGGTTGGTCTCACGACGCATGGATCGACGAACACTTCGTGGCGTGAACCCACTGGACTTCGAGCCACGCCACGATGCGCTTGCGGTTCATCTCCGGAAGAGCGCCCGTCAGACGACAACCTACCCGCGCGTCGCCGCGATCAGCGCGTCGATCTCCTCGGCCGTCAACCGCCGTCCGTCTCCAACCGCCAACTCTCCGAGTTCAATCCCCGCGAACCTGATTCGGACCAGCCACTCGACCGTAGCGCCGATCGACTCCACCATGCGGCGAATCTGCCGGTTGCGACCTTCGACCAGTGTGATGCGAAGGACTGCGCTCTTGGGGTTCTCTCGTTCGACCGCCACGACAGCCGGCGCGGTGGGCGTCGCGTCGCCGATGTCGACTCCTCGCTGCCACGCCACGCGCTGCTCGGTCGTAGGACTGGGGCTGACCTTGAGCCGGTACTCCTTCTCCACACGGTGGGTCTTGTCCAGAAGCGCACTGGCCAATGAGTTGTCGTCGGTCAAGAGCAGCAACCCAGCGCTCGCGCGGTCGAGTCGACCGACCGCTTTCAGGTTGAGCTTGGACAGCGACTCGGGCAGTGCATCGTAGATGGTGGGCCGGTGCTCGGGGTCGTTCATGGTGACCAACAACCCGCGAGGCTTGTTGTAGATCGCGACCACGCGCCCTCGTGGTTCAACGACGCGTCTACCGTGGAGCGTAACCGTATCGCGATCGGGTTCGATCCAGCGATCTGCTCGGGTGATCCTCAACCCGTTGACTTCGACGTCACCGGATTCGATAAGGCGTCGCGCGCCTTCCCGGGTGGCGACGCCGCAGTGCGATAGGTAGCGATCGAGCGTGCGTCGTTTCACCGGTCGAGGTTCCCATCACGCTGCGAGCGACGACTCTCAGACGGAGAAGCGGAAGTGCATGATGTCACCGTCTTGCACGATGTACTTCTTGCCCTCGAGTCGCATGATCCCCGCGTCTTTGACGGCGAGTTCGCTCTTGTGTTCCATCAAGTCGTTGTAGTGGTACACGTCCGCTTTGATGAAGCCGCGTTCGAAATCCGAGTGGATGACGCCGGCCGCTTGCGGCGCTGAGTCGCCTTGGTGAATCGTCCACGCGCGCACTTCTTTTTCGCCCGCGGTGAAGTACGTCTGTAGGTGCAGCAGCTCGTACCCGGCACGGATGACGCGATCGAGTCCCGACTCCTTCAGCCCGAGCTCGGCGAGAAACTCCGCCTTCTCGTCGGCTTCGAGCTCTGCGATTTCCGACTCTGTCTTTCCGCAAAGGGCGGCCACTTGCGCGCCTTCGGCTTCGGCGTATTCCAGGAGTCGTTGGTAGTGCGGATTGTTGTCGAGGTTGGCCATGCCGTCTTCGTCGACGTTGGCAATGTACATCACCTGCTTCTCGGTGATCAGGTGGAAGTCGCGGATGCGAAGCTTGTCTTCAGCGGAGAGGCCAAGGGATCGCACCGAGGTGCCGGCCTCGAGCGCTTCGAACACGGGGCGGGCGACGGCGAGCGTTTTGATCGCTTCTTTGTCGCCACCACGCGTCTTCTTTTCGATCGCGTGAATCCGCTTGGCTGCGGTCTCCAGATCGGCCAGCGCCAACTCGGTATCGATGGTTCCGATGTCGCGAATCGGGTCGACGGTGTCGTCGACGTGAATCACGTTGTCGTCATCGAAGCAACGTACGACGTGCGCGATGGCGTTGGTTTCGCGGATGTGCGCCAAGAACTTGTTGCCGAGTCCTTCACCTTGCGCTGCGCCGGCGACGAGACCGGCGATGTCGACGAAGGTCATGGTCGTCGGGATGAGTTTCTTCGGGACGATGTACTTCGCGATGTCGCCGAGACGGTGGTCCGGAACACTGACGATGCCCTGGTTGGGTTCGATCGTGCAAAACGGGAAGTTCGCGGCTTCGGCGCCGGCCGATGTGAGCGCATTGAAAATGGTCGACTTGCCCACGTTTGGGAGTCCGACGATTCCGCACGTAAAACCCATTCTGACAGACCTCTCGCTGCTCTGGCTTGGAGTGGTGAGCGCAAGAGCGTATCGAATTTCAAAAAGGCGGCTAGTCGGCGTCCGGGAAAAATCGCGGATCCTGACGGTTCGTTGATTTCCGGCCGCGAGGAGCCATGGTGTCGGAGTGGTTTCCGCGCCGCCGGGGGCGCCCGATAGGGGGCGCCGGCGAATCGTAACTCACAACGCCCGCAGCCAGTTGGAAAGCCGAGCGACCACGGGCGCATCGTGGCGTGGCTCGAACACCAGTGGGTTGGGGATGGCCGAGTCGATGGCTCGCCACCGACTATGAGGCACGGGAGTGGAGTCGGTCGCCGGGTTGCGTGTTGGCAAACAAGCACGGGTGAGAACGCCGGAGGGGCGCATCGGGGCGTGTCCGATTCTGTCAGGGGCGAGGGGCAGCGAGGATGCCCGATGCTTGCGGGTGTTTGCTGGGCGATGAGGATGTCTGCTGGGCGGCGTGATCCGTACCGGGCTGGGTGCGTTTTCTGATGGACGAACGTGAGGCATCGTTTGGTTGCGTTGATCGGGGCGGCATCGTGCAAACGATGTGGCGCGAGCTGCTTCGCAGGCGGAGTGTCTTTGCTGACTCATTTGTCTAGATCGCTCGTGTCCTGGATCAGAAGTTCGTCACCAACGCCAAACCTCGCCCGGACGAGATGGTCCATCCCCATCGCCGACAGGGATCACATAGCCCCTGCCAACATCCAGATATCCCAACCGACACCCAACGGAGTCGGGCATCCCCGGTGCCCCTCGCCCGGAACAGACTGGTTCACGCCCGATGCGCCCGTCTTCTGCGTTCGTCGCGATCAACCGATCACCAGTCGCGAAGCCGACGTCAACACCGGCCAGTTGTTACCCCGCGAAGAGCCGTGTGTCCGAATCGTCGCGCAGGGTGGCAATCACCTGCTTGATCCGCAGCGCGATGTCCTTGGTGAACTTGTTACTTGGTTCCGTTGTTCCGGGTGTGCCGGCCAATATGAATCGGCCTTGGAAGCGGCGGACCGCGTCGCGGGTCGGTTCGTCGTAGACGCCGTTGGCGCTGATCGGCCAACCGATGCGTCGCAGGTCGTCTTGCAGTTGGCGAATGACCGGAGCCGTGATCGGCCCCAATCGCTTCTTCGCAATTTCTGGCGAGGGCGGTGTGTCGATGCGTTTGAGGGCGATGGTCGGGTGGTCCCGGTCGACGTAGGTACCCGGGGCGCCGTCAACTTCGAGGGCGCGGGGCAGCGGGACTTTCACCGACTCGTCGCTGGCGTGGACGAACGATGCTGCCCAGAACTTCTTGCCTCCGTAGTCGAGGTCGCTGTCCTTCTGCTTGTTGTCCTTCACGAATGCGATTGACGCCGCCGGGTTCAACTCGAACAAGCCTCCGTACATGCTCTCGGCCGGCTGGAATGCATCGTTCGCCGCGAGGGCGAGGCCCTTCTTCTCGAACTCTCCCCACGGAAAGTGGAATCCGGGGCAGAGGCGGCGATCTCCGGAGTCCAAACGACTGCCGTCGGTCATGACGTCACCGTGGCCGGCCAGGCAGCGGGGGCTGATGCTAAACGCGGTCTGGATCTCCGAAACCAAATCGACGCTGGCGCGGAACTGCGCAACCGGGTGCTCCGGGTTGGTCTTGAACAGGACGTGCTCGATTCCGACCGACCGCTTGTTGATACGATCGCTTGCGGTGATGTCGAGCCACTTCGCGGTGTGAGCGTGAAACGCAAACTGGTCCTCGTGCAGCATCTTGACGACGTGTCCGTCGGCGTCGACGACGTAGTGGATCCCGGTTGTGTCTTCGATTCCGCGTCCGCTCTCTCCGACCTTCTTCTTCAGCAAATAGCCGGTCTTGTCGTTGCCGCGCGAGTCCTTGCCGATTTTCTCGAAGACGAGACGCTTCTTCGCATCCTTTTTCTGCTTACCGGTGGTGGGATCGATCACCGGGATCTTGTTGCCGCTACTGTTGATCTTGAACTTCGTCGTCTTCCACGGCTTCGTGAACTGGTTGAGCGCCGGGCCGATCAGGGGGTACTTGCGATCCTCTTTGCGACTGCCGCTCGTGTTGTGCAGCACGATCGCCTCGATCGATTGACCGCCTCGGTTTTGACCGGCCGGGTGCACCGTCGCAATGGTCGGGCCGGTGCGCGATCCGCTCTGCTTCATGGGGTGGTTCGAGCGAATGCGACGGAGCCAGTCGGGCTTCCAATCGATCTCGAGAACTTGCGCTCCCTTGGACGTCGTCGATACGTACGCGTAGCCGTGTTTACCGCGCCGCGGCGCCTCCTTGGGAACCACCACGGTCGGATCGGTTTGGACGATCGGCTCGAGGAGACGGAAGTTTTCGTCGAGCGTGAAGTTGATCGTTAGCGGGCGCCACTGCGCGTCGTACGAGGTCGTCTTGGCCGAGGTTGCGTTGCTACCGAGGGTCGGGCCGGCCGGACCCGTGCTCAGTTCGTCGGCGCTCGGGGTGAGGGTCAGGGTGTACGTTCCCTCGAGCGGGTCGACCGCGGCACTGCGCAACGTCTCGATCCAGGTGGTGAGATCGGTCGTGTTCTTCAAGTTGGTGACCGAGAGGTCTCGCGCCTCACCCTCCAACGAATGAGTGATATCCAGCGCGACTCCCTTCGAGAACGTCAGGCCGCCCTGGTAGCGGTCGCGCGGTCGCTCGTTCGCGGCGATGGGCCGGTCGGCCGACTTCTTCAGCTTGCGCTTGTCGGCGACTAGGTCATCCGGTTGCCAGAACTGCGCAACCCAGTGCACGCTCAATTCCGAACTCATGCGGACCGGTCCTCGAGAAGTCTTCGTCGCTTGGGTCTTCGCCATGGTGTCGTCTCCGCTCGCGTTCGATGCGTCGGTGGGTGTGTTGTTCTCGGTGTCTGGCTGTCTTGGTCTCAAGGTGCGAGAGCTACGTCTCGAACGGATCGTCGCCTTCGCAACCGCAACTCGGTCGTTCGTCTTCTTCGTCGAGGTCGTATGTGCCTTCGCTCTCCGCTACTCCGTCGCTGTCGACGCCGGTCTCCGGGCGTTCGCCCGAGTCGTGCCAGCCGCCGAGCAGCTCTTCGATTTCGGAGAGGATCCCGGTCAGTCCTAACGAGAAGAACTGTTCGAAGTGTTCGATGTTGAACGGGTCTTCGTCGTGAAGATCAAACCCGAGGTTCGAGAGCCGTTGGCGGCTCGCTTCCTCGTCGTCCTCCGAGAGTTCGACGACATAGTCGGAGCGAAAGACGAACCCGCTGCCTCCGTCGACCGACTGCCACTCGACACGTACCACGTCCGATACGTCGACCGCCGTCACGTGCGCCACTCCGTCGTCGTCCGCGGCTCCCGATCCGATGATCTCGTCACCGTCGACGACCCGGTACTCGCACCCCGGCATCGGGAACCCCTCCGCGTCGAGTAGTTGGATTTCCAGCTCAGTGACGTCGTCGAGGTCGACGGGAATGTAGACAGCGCGGAATCTCTTGCGATCGTAGATCGATCGGCCCGGAGGGGTGTCCGTGCCGATCGCCGGCTCTTCTCCTTCATCAAAGAACAGTAGGTCAACGCGGCGGTTGGAGCTGCACTCGTGACCGTCGAGACCGACGGCCTCGACCGGCCAGTGCTCGCCGCAACCGAGTGTGGCGGGGTCGGTGAACGCGGCCGACGCGCGTTTGGCGACTAACTCCTCCGTGGTGATCGAAAGAGAACGTGCGAGTTCGCGGTCGTAGAAGTGCGCGTACGCGCGCCAGTCTTTGTCGTTCTGTTTGACGTGACGCGCGAGTTCGAACCCGAGAGCGTCGGACAGTTCTTCGTTCACGCGCTTTCGGAACCGGTCGCGGGCGTTACGTGTGTTGTCCCCGAAATCGCCGTCGATCGCGCCGGGATCGCAGTCGAATCCGAACGTGATGTCGATCCACTTGAGAATGGCTTGGTAGTCGTCGACGCCGTAGTTCTCTTGGCAGTGCTCGGCCCACGCGTCGATCTGACCGGACAGGTAGAGCTGCAGGTTTTCAGCTCGCGCCGTCGACAACTCGAGGTTCGAAGAGTCGCTGCCCACGGTGTCGGTGTGACCGGCGATCAAGAGTCGCTTCTCCGGCGACCGCTCGGCGAAGCCAATGGCCGTTGCCAAGACGCGAAGCCCGGAAATGCGATCAGGGCCCGGCGGCGTGCCACCGATGGCGTGACCGTCCGGCAGGAAAACGCAGCGCCCGGTTGCGAAGTGCACGTCCTCCACCTCGAGCACGTGAACCAAGCGACGTCGCACGACGAAGCGTGTGCGGGAGTCGACGGAGACGGTGGTCGGGGTTTGAGTCCCGGTGCCGCTGGAGCCAGTGCCGTTGGAGCCGGTGCCGCTGGGGTTCGGTGCGTGCATGGGGCGGGACCTCGGGGTCAGGGGGAAGGCGCCACCCGTGGGCGCCGGTTCTGACCCGGGTTCCTCGTTCCGCTGGGTTTCGTTTCGAGAATCTGAGGAAAATACGCCTGGGGCGCGGAGTCGTGATCGTTGTGTTTGCCTAAGCGAAGTTCTCTAATGTGCTTGTGGTTGGGTTTTCCGCCCCTGGCCCGATCCGGGTGCTGCGTTCTTCGTCGGCGGGGCGCCGAACGGCGGGCTCGAAGTCTTGACGATACGGTCTGGTTTGCCGATACCCGCGGCTTACTCATCGAAGATCGAATCGAACGCAGTCGAACGCCGCCGAAGAACTCGGCCCTACGAGGAAGAAGGGTGACGCCGTTGAGCGAACCGAAGAGCAATCCGTGGAAGACGACGAGCGTCGCGCTGAAGTGGTGCTGCCGCACGAGTCACGAGAAGTGGCGGCAAGTTGGCCACGCCGTTCTGGAGCGCGGGTTCGAGCCGCCGAGCGAGCTACACGCCGGACGCCAAGCGGTCGCGGTCCACGGCAACCGTCACCACCGTGCTGTTATGGAGGCGTGCCTCGAAGAAGATCCGGGTCGTTTCTGGGACTTGGTCTACAAGTACTGGCGAGCGCGCGGTCCGCACGACGGGGTGAGCCGCGAGGCGATCGACCTCGAGCAATACCGACCCGAGCTCGAGTCGTAGGAGCGGTCGATAGCTTCGGCTCTTCGACTATGGGGTCAGCAAAGTGAGGCGCTTGCGGATTTACGCCAGCGCCTCACATCGGGGCGGGGGTGGGGGTGCGATCTGGCAGCTCGATC
>JAJFFE010000196.1 GCA_021776775.1 Planctomycetota bacterium
CCAGGCCGTAGACGACATCGCCAGCGCGCTCGAAGAAGGGCAGCGCAACCGTGCCATCGAAGCGTTGCAAGCGTTTGTCGATCGGGGATCCGAAGGCAGCGGTGACTCCCTGTTCGATCTCTTGACCGAACAAGACCAGACCGCGCCACGCGTCGGGGTTGCACACTCCATCCTTCGAGTGCTGCTCGCGCTCTCGGTTGAACTCGGCGACGACGAGCAGCCGTGGTTCGCGTCACTCGACGGCGTCGTCGACCACCTTTGTTCCGTTCTCGCCCGGTCTCCGGACTGCCGCCAAGAGCTTTACGATCTGCTGCTGACCCCAGGACTCTTTTCCGCCGATCACCTCGGCCAACTCGCCGAACTGTCCAGCAACCCCGTGCTCTCGTTCGCGGAACTCAACCCCCTAGAGCGGCTCTTCGCCGCGGCCCAGACCACCGACGAACACGAGGCGGCGCTGGTCGCCCTGAGCGAGTGCCCACACGCGTCGCTTCGCATCGCCGCGAACGGGCGACTCCTGCAGTTGAACGCAGACCGCGTGGCCGTGCTCAACGATCAGATCGTCAACGGTGACCGTCGTGATCGACCCGACTTGTTCGCCGGAATTTGTGAGGGCGCTTCCCACGACGACCTAACCTTCGTGCTGCTCGACCTGCACGACCGCGGAATCAAGGTCGACGTGGCCGTCGGGCTCCCCCGCGTCCTCGCCCGAACCGGCGGCGAACGGTACGACGAGATCATCTACTTACACGGCCGCAGCCAAGACTCGGACGAGTTTCGCACGCGCGCGGTGGCGGCGATCACCCACCACGTCTCCGCGACCACCGCCACCGACAAGCTGATCCGCCAATTGGTCGAGGTATGCCGCACCGATCCTTCAGCGGCGGTACGCGGAAGCGCTCTCATCGGTCTATCGACGTGTTGGGATCACGACGATCGCGCCGGACTAGATCGCTTCATCTCACAACTAGGCACGGCCGCCGACATGAGTCCGTATGCGCAACCGGCTCGTGACAATCTACTCACTTCCGCCGAGTTGAGAGCCAACGGGAGCGTCGGACCGGCGACCGTCTCCTGGGATGTCGTAGAGCCTTTGTTGAAGTGACGGCATGATCGTCGTCAGAGTTGCTTCGAGATCGTACATGGCGCACTCGATGGCCATTGGCTCAGATGCTGGCCGCGAGTTCCTCAAGGCCTCGAGGGCGAGCTTGGGATCTCCCGCAGAGTCGCGAACGGGGAATACTACCGCGCCGGAGCGACCTCGTACCACGCGCCGCGGCCCTTGCCCTGCATTCTCAAGTGACCTTGGTCGACGAGTGCGCGGAAGTGCCGCTTCAGTGTGTTTCGGTTGCCGCCGGTGAGTTGGACCGCCTCCGCCATCGTGACGCGTCCGTGATCGCGAGCGAACTCGAGGATCTGCAGAGAGAGTACGGGGAGCGGGGCGAGGACTTTCTGCTCACGCTCGATCTTGACGGCCAGGTTACGGACCTGGCTCACCAGTGAGCGAAGGAAGAAGAGTAACCACGGTTGCCAATCCGGCTCGTCGCTTCGAAGCGTCCCTTGGGTTCTCCGCAGGGCAAGGTAGTACGCTTCCTTGTTCTCCTCGATGACGCTCTCCAACGAGCAATAAGGCACGTACGCGTATCCCGCCTGGAGGAGCATGAGTGTCGTCAACACCCGCGACAGTCGGCCGTTGCCGTCCTGGAACGGGTGAATCTCCAGGAAGACGACCATGGCCACCGCCGTCACGATGAGCGGATGCCACAGGCCCGCCTCACGCTCGCGTTCGATCCACTCGACCCACTCCTGCATGCGGCGCGGCGTCTCGAACGGCGTGGCCGTTTCGAAGACCACGCCGATCTGCTGACCCTGCTCGTCGAAGGCGGCAACGCGGTTGGGGTTCTTCTTGTACTCACCGCGGTGCCAAGCGTCTTCGTCCCGATGCTTGAGGAGAACACCGTGGAGCTGCTTGACGTGGTTCTCAGTGATCCGGATCTCTTGCCAGGATGTGAAGACGAGGTCCATCAACTCCGCGTATCCCGCGACCTCCTGTTCATCGCGAGACGAGAAGGTCTGAACGTCCATGTTCGAGAGCAGGCGTTCGACTTCGCGATCAGAAAGGCGGCTGCCCTCAATACGGGTCGAGGAGCCGATGCTCTCGATCGTCGCGACGCGTCGAAGGGCAGAGAGACGCTCGGGGGCGAGGGTGCCGAGGGCACGCCAAGCCCCCTTGAACTCGTCGATCTCGGCGATCAGAGCCAAGGCCTCGGCGCAGATCGTTAGGGTCTGGATCCTCATGCCCCAAAGATGCACCCAATTCGACCCGTTTACCAGGATCTAGACCCAATAAATGACCCATTCACACCCAATCACCTTTAACTCGTTTCTCTCATTGAACTTCGGTCGTGCCTGGCATCGCTAACCGGGTTGCGGAAGAAGGAGCGTGGGCGGTGCTGGGGGTGGAGCGGTGCCAACGTGACCGAAGGAGCGGCGTGGTCTTGGGTTAGCGTGCGGGCTCGGAAAGAAGCTGGCGCGTGGCGGCGGGTTGGGGGCAGCGTTCAATATTGGATCTAACTCCCTTTCTTCATGGAGGTTCGGTCATCCCTGGCATCGTCGCGGGTGCAACCGCGCACCACGCAGGGCCAGATTCCGGCTGGAGAAGGGTGCCGCGACGACGGCAGTTGTCCGGGGTGGGGCGCCCGGATCACACGCGTTGCTTCGCATCGCGGCGAACGGGCTCAACGATCAGATCGTCAACGGTGACCGACGTGAACAACTCGACTTGTTCGCTGGGATCTGTGAAGGCGCTTCCCACGACGACCTGACCTTCGTGCTACTCAACCTGCACGACCGCGGAATCAAGGTAGACGTGGCCGTCGGGCTCCCCCGCGTCCTCGCCCGGACCGACGGCGAACGGCACGACGAGACCATCTACTTGCACGGCCGCAGCCAAGACTCGGACGAGTTTCGCGCGCGCGCGGTGGCTGCGATCACCCACCACGTCACCGCGACCACCCCTACCGCAAAGCTGATCCGCCAACTGGTCGACGTGTGCCGCACCGATCCTTCAGCGGCGGTACGCGGAAGCGCTCTCATCGGTCTATCGACTTGCTGGGATCACGACGATCGCGCCGGGCTAGATCGCTTCATCTCACAACTCGGCACGGCCGCCGACATCGGTCCGTACGCGCAACCCGCTCGCGACAATCTACTCACTTCCGCCGAGTTGAAGCCAACGGGAGCGTCGGACCGGCGACCGTCTCCTGGGATGTCGTAGAGCCTTTGTTGAAGTGACGGCCTTCGTGATGTCGCGATCGCTGCAACGTCGAGCGTGCGACAGTGATCGCCCCAAGAGGTCGTGCGGTCGAAGCCCGGACATTCATCAAACGGAGTCGTTCCGCGCCCGAAAGGGCGCCAGGACCAGCGGCAAGATTTTACCACCGTTGATATCGCCTGGTCTCCCGGCCCCATGAAGTAACTCTTCCCGTTCAGACGAAACGCTGGTTGGTCTTGTCGTATCAGTTCGATACTGACAGTTACAGGCCACAAGCGATTCGGAATCGCGGCGGCGGCAACATGGCTAACGATAGCGCCGCGTAGTCTACGACGTCGCAGTGTCGCTGCAGACGTCGCAGTCGGGTCGACGTTCGATCTGTAGTTGCCGAAAGTCCATGGTGCGCAGATCGTAGCGGAGGATCCGATTGCGCAAGTTTTCGCCGAACCCAGCGAGGACTTTGATGGCTTCCATCGCGGCCATGCAGCCAACACTCCCGGAGACGGCTCCGAACACCGGGAACTCTCGCTTCCACAACGGCGGGGCCTCCGGCGTGTAGCACCGTAGGCACGCTGTCTCGCCGGGGATGATGGTCGTCAGAGTCGCTTCGAGATAGTACATGGCGCACTCGACGAGCGGCTTCCGATGCTTGACCGCCGCGCGGTTCATCGCGAACCGTTCGTCGAAGAGCGGCGCGCAATCGACCGCCAAGTCGACCTTGGAGACCCACTCGTCTGCCGACGCGTCGTCTAGGTTGTCCGGTACTTCGATCACCGTCAGACGCGGGTTGAGCTCGCGGAGCCGAGTCGATGCGCACTCAACCCGTGGTGTCCCCAGACGATCGTGCGTCATCAACAACTGTCGGTTGAGATCCGAATGTCGAATGTCGCCGCCGTGGGCCAACACCAACGTCCCGACTCCGGCCGCAGCTAGTTCGTAAGCGACGACGCCACCCAGTCCGCCGCACCGCGAGACCAACACCGACGAATTCTTGAGCCGCTCCTGACCAGACTCGCCGAAGCCGTCGGTCCACATCTGCCATTCGTACGTGGCGCGTTCGACGTCCGTCAAATCGGAATCCACCATCAGCGTCGGTCCTTCGAGAAGAGTTTCAATCGATCACCCTCCGCTGATGGGTGACAAGAAGAGCACTTGCGCGCCGTCGACGAGCGCCAGTTGCTCCGGGCGGGTCACGTGCCGGTCGTCGACCGAGATCATCATCGACCGTGAACGTAGAAGGGTCGCCAAGCCGTCGCTGTGCGTATCGGTCACCTCTCCGGTCGAGTCGGCGCCTTCGCCCCCCCGAACACCGCGGCCCACGATGGCGTCGATCAACGTGGCAACCGTCGCGCCGTCCGGCAGCTCGACCGACAAGAGTCCGTCGGTCGTCCCAGGTACGCGCGACCGAAGCGGGCCGCCGAACTCGACTACGATCTTCACTGGGATACGCCTTCCTGAGGGGCCCGGCCGAACATGTCTGTGAACTCCATCACTCGGGTTCCCAACGCCTCTGCTTCGTCGCGGTGATGCGTGACGTGCAGCACTGTGACCTTCTCTTGGCGGGCGACGGTGGACAGAAGCTCGCGTACCTGGCGACGCGTGAGGTCATCGAGCGCCGACAACGGCTCGTCGAGAAGTAACACACTCGGGCGAAACGATAGCGCCCGTCCCAACGCGACGCGTTGCACTTCTCCGCCGCTCAGCCCCGCGGGCCGGCGATCGAGAAGGTGCGTCACACCCAGCTCCTCCGCGAGTTCCGCAACCCTCGCCCGCACCCGGTCTCGGGGCCACGACCGAACTTCGAGCGCAAACGAGAAGTGCTGGGCCACGGTCTGCTTGGTAAACAGTGCGCCGTCCTGCGGAACGTATCCCACCCCGCGTTCACTCGGACGCGCGTGTGTCACGTCGTAGCCGTCGACTCGAAGCTGTCCGGCGACGATCGTTCGCAGCCCGCAGATCATTTCGAGCACGGTCGTCTTACCACAGCCGGTCTGACCCATCAGGGTCACGTATTCACCGACGTCGATGCGAAAGTCGAGCCCTTCCAGACGAAACGGGCCGCTCTCAACGGTGACGGCGGAACACTCGATCATGGGCGCGGAATCGCCGCTCATAGGAGCCCCTGCCGTAGCCCGAGGGAACGAGCGACGATCAAGACGACGACCGCGGTGGTAACCAAGAAGAGCGAGACCGCCACCGCGCCCTCGACGTCTCCGACCGACAGTTCGAGGAAGATGGTGGTCGGCATGACCTCCGTCTTCAGTCGCGTCGTTCCGGCGAAGACGAGAATCGGTCCGAACTCGCCCATGGCGCGCGCCCACGCCAGACCTCCGGCGCTGACGACCCCGGGCCACGCGGCCGGCAGGACGACGCGGCGAAACGCTTGCGCGCGATTGCAGCCGAGCGTCCACGCGACGCGCTCCGGGCGTGGGTCCAGTTCGTCGAAGGCGAGGCGCATGGTGCGAATGGCGAACGCGGTCGAGACCGCAAACTGAGCGAGCACGATGCTGGGGATTTCGTAAGCGATCCCTCGCACCCGGCTCAACCCGAGCGACTCGAACAGCGCGTTCAACCCGAGCCCGTTCCAGATGGCCAAGAACGACGTCTCCGCGAAGCGCCCGAATGCCGTGTCACTGCGAAACAAGACCAACAAGCTGAGTCCGACGACCAACGGAGGCAACACGATGGGAATATCGAGTATCGCGTCGAGCACGTTCTTACCGCGAAAGTTCGACCGCGACAGAAGGTAGCCGGTCGGGACGGCAACGATGACCGCCCCGATCGCAGTGATCGTGCAAGTGACGAAACTGGTGATCGCGGAGTATCGGAAGTACGGATCTGAGAACAGGGCTCGGAAGTCCGCCCACGATGTGAATGTGAGATCGGCCAAGATCATGGCCACGATCAGCGCGAGGTACGACACCGCGAGGCACGCGAACACGGTGTAGAACGGAACGTCGGAGCGAGGACGGTGCTTCTTGGAATGCTTCTTGGGCTCTTTCTGGGGCTGCTCCTCGACTTCGGTGACGTCACCCATCAAGGCGCTCCCCACTCGAACCCGACCGACTCGAACACGCGCCGCGACTCCGCGGTGCGCACCGTATCGAAGAACCGTTCGAGAAGACGGTGGTGCCGGGCCCCCTTGGCGATGGCGTACGGCTGCGCCGCGCGGGCACCCGCGTGATCGATGTCGACGACGGAAAAGTGCTCTTCGACGTTTGCTTGATGAGCCAACGCGTTCGATCGGTAGACGACGACGGCGTCGAGCGAACCGGCGCGCAGTTGATTGACCAAGAAGTCGCCGGTCGCGGATTCGACGGCTCGATTGGCGACCACGGCGTCACGCTGCTTCATGTCGTCGAGCCACACGTACGTGAGATGTCCGAGCGCCGAGTGCGTCTCGTGGGCTAGCCCTACGCGCACGTCTGGTCGAGCGAGATCGTCGACTCCGTGTATGTTCTTGGGGTTGCCTTTGCGCACGAGAATGACCATGGCGTTGCGAGTCAACAACGTCGGCGCCTCGAAGCGATCGGCCACCATCTGCATGAAACTCTCGTCGCAGCTGACGTACGCTCCTGGCATCACCCCTTGCTTCATCTGCGCGACGAGCAAGCCGCAACCCTGGAAGCTGGTGCGAACCTCGACGCCTTCACGTTTGCGAAATCGTTCGATGGCGGGCACCAGTCCCGGGCTCAGCATCGCTCCGCAAAACAGCGTGATCTCAGGGCTCGGCTCGAACGGATCGCCCGATTCGACGCGATACCCCTCTCGTTCGAACACCGACAACCCGGCGCCTTCACCGCTGAGGTAGCGGGCGAAGCGAAGGGCGGCGGGCGAGTTCTGTGTCTTCGTCAGCACGCCCACGGTAATTGACATGTCGGCAGCACCCGCGATGGGCACCGCTTCGAGGCCGTCGTGCTGGGGCACGATCGCATCCCAGACAATTCCGACATCGACATTGCCGAGCCGCACATCGTTGGCGACCTCGTGCACCGTCGGTTTGAAGACCCGGACCAGCGGCTCGAGTTCGGCCCACGATCCGTGCGCTTCGAGAAGCCGGCGTGACATCTTGCCGATCGCCGCCGCTTCCGGGTTGGCGAGGACCACGCGGACGTCGGCGCGCGTCAGATCGTCGAGCGAACGCACGCCGGTCGGGTTGCCTTCGCGCACCACCAACACCGGAGCGAGACGCGCGACTGGAATCATCTCCGCGACGAGTCCGAGCTCACGCGCTTTGTCGACGTAGCTCACATCGGCCGCGAGATAGAGATCGCCCCGCGGGTTGATCTTCAGGCCGGACAAGAGCGTTCCCGAACCGCCGTACTGAATTTCGACGGCGACGCCGAATCGCTCTCGATAATCCTTCACGATGCTCTCGACCGGGGCTCGCAGCCCGGCCGCACAGTAGAGGGTGAGTCGGTCGGTCGGTTCGGTCGACGGAGTGCAGGCGCAACCGAGTGCGACCAGAGCCAAGAGAGCCACGGAGCGAAGGTTCATCGGGGGCGGACATTCTTGGGCTGGGGCGACGCGGCGGATTCGCCGAGCGATTGCGGTCGGTAGCCGACGGAAATCTGAATGCTGTGCGTGCACGAACAGCCGGCACTCGACTCGGGGGCGAGCAGCAGTCCGCCCGCGGGTATCTGACCGAGCCAACAACCACCGCGCAGGCCGAGCATGTCGTGACGCTGGTCCGTTTCGAGATCCCACACGCCGTGAAAGTAGTGTCGATAGGCGATCATGCGATTGCCAGCCGCCATCGTCCCACACCCACGCCGTTCGAGAAGGCCAGACTTTTTGACGGTCCCGGTCGCGACGTCGTACTCGCGACGATTGACGAACATGCGCGATCCTACCACGACCGGGTGTTGCAGATGCCCGCCGTGGTGCCCCTTGCGATCCTTGTCGCGCACCGTCCAACCCGGCGCGCCGTCCTCGGTCGCGAAGGTCGAGATGCGGTACGTCTTCTTCTTGTCGGACGTGCAAACGACCAATCGTTCATCGACCGCCATGAGGTAGAGCATGAAGTACGCGTCGGTGAAGTCCGTCGATCGGCGCCACCGCTCTTCACCGGTGACGAGATCGAGCGCGACCAACCGCGACGCGCTCGGCAACTTGGCGACGCGACCCCCGGTCGGAAACTCGGTGTCCATCTCGACGAAGTACGCCGTGTCGTCGGTCACGGTCAGACTGGTGTTGACCAACGTGCTGTCGAGTTGGATCCAACGCAGCTCGCCGCTTTGTCGGTCAAGTGCGAAGAACGTGTCGCTGACCACCTTCGCAGTGTCGGCGGTCGCTTCGGTTTCGAACCACTCGCCGGCGTCGCCGAGGTAACGACCCTGCGGCCGCGTCGACGATCCGAGAATCAAGTCGTCGGTCACCGCAATGTAGCTCCACGACCGGGCGGGTGCGCCGGCGGCCTTTGCGCTCGGGGTCTCCGGCAGTGTCAGCGTACGGGTCACGCGGCCGGTGCGACCGTGGATCTGAAGCAGGTCCGGACCGAGCGTCATGTACAGCGACTCCCCGTGCGCGGCGCAGTTGCCGGAGTCGCGCACCATGTTCGAACGGCGCATTTCGGGAATGTGCTTCGACCACAACACCGTGCCGTTGTACGCGTCGATCCCGAAGAGCACGCGGTTGCCTTGCACGTACAAGACGCCACCGGTCGACAGCGGAGCGGGATTGCGCGGACCACGATCCGGCATCGGTCGCGGCCCGGGGCGTCCCCACCACTGCACCCGCAACTCGCCGCCGACAATGTCGTCACCGGAGTTCGCCACGTTGTCCGGATGGCCATACTGGTGCGTCCATTCGCCAGCTCCGTCGAGAGTCGGGCGGGTAAACACGACCGCGTCCCCTTCGACGCGAGCCGCGCCCGACGTCGTAGCACTCGCCCACCAATCGACGGTCGAGTTCGACGTGCGATCGTGTTCCGGGCGCCACAAGACCAGCGCACCGCTGCCCGGTACCAACAATCGATCGATGGCAGCGGGAGAACAGAACTCCGTCCCCGCGCTCACAGCGACTGTTTCGTCGCGGCAGTACCGCTCACTCACGACGAGGTTGGCGAGGTGCGGTCCGTAGTGAGCGAGAGCGCCCTCGATCGCACTTGGCGCGAGGTGTACCGAGATTCGGCGACCGTACAGCCCGGTGGCGGAGAGTCGACGTCGGATGTCCGCGACTCGCTGAGGATCGGACTCCAGCACGACGACTTGCAGCTCGCTCTCCATGGCCAAGTGATAGGCGAGCGCTCCGTCGACCGCTCCGAGCACGAACGCGTACCCCCGCTTCGACTCACACCGTGCGAGCGCTCGGACGGCGTAGCTGTGCGCGGAAACCGACGCGGAATCGGTGTAGTCGCTCGTATGTTCCGGCGGCGTCGAGACGCGGTAGTCGAAGGTCGTGTCGAACAGGTACGGCTTCGACCCGAGATCGCCTTCGATGATGCGGTAGCGCACCTCGGCCGCCGGCGCGTAGTCGCGCACGATGACGCGTCGCTCGCTGCGTCGCCCGCTGTGTCGAAACTGCACGGGCAACTCGACTCCACCCTCGCCGCTCTCCGACACGTCCCACAGAAACCGAACCGACTTCTGAGCGACCGGTTCTCCGTCGACGTCGGTACTGGCTTGCCAGGTTATCTCGATCGAGTCCGGGGAACTCTCGAAGCGCGCGATCAAGCTGCGCGGTTCCAGGAACGGGCCGTACTTCAGCTGTGGTGCCGGGGGCAGCCCGGGAAGCGACGCCGCGCGCGAGGCGAGCTCGGTCGCGTCGAGCGCCCGATCGAACAGCGCCACACTGTGAAGAGCGCCTTCGGTGCGGAAGAACTCATCGTCGTCGCGGTAGGCGCCGACTTCCAACCGCCCGGTCTCCGCGTGAAGGATCGTCCCGTGTTGCTCCTTCGACTCGGCACTCAACGCACCGTCGACGTACAGCCGCATGGTCGTACCGTCGTAAACACCGGCGACGTGATACCAACGCCCGGTCTCGAACGGTTGCGAGGCGCTGAGATACGTCAGTCGCTTCTTGCCCGCGGTCGAGATTGCGAATGAGAAGCGGTCACGACGAAAGCCGAGCAAGAAGCCACGCTCGAACGATCCGTTGTCTTGCAGTGCCCCGAACAGGCCGCCCCACTCGTTGGTTGCGAAGATCATGACACGCGCTTCGACGGTGAGCGCGGTGGCAGGGAACTGAAGCGTTGAAATGTCCGCACAGGCGGTAATCGACTGCGACTTGCCATCGAGCGAGACGGCGCTTCGAGAACTGTCCATCTCTCTGCCCAAGAACTCGATGCTGCCCGTCGTCCCGGCTGCCAACGAGCCCGTCGCGGGTCGAAAGCTCTTACCGTCCCAGTGATCTCGATCGAACAGGTAGCGATACACCGGCGGCTGCGCGGCCGCTTCGGTAACCGGAAGCACCATGGCTACGAACAGTGGCGCGAGCAGCGCCGCAAGCGAGATGATCGACCAGCGGCGGCTCATCGACCCGCCCCCGCTGCGCGAGACGCGAAGCAGTGGATCGCGCCCCGGTCCGTCGAAACGAACAGCCGCGAATGCGCCGCGGCGAGACCGTACACGCCACCTTCGACGGTCGCCGACCAGAGCTCTCGCCCGGTGTCGGTGTCGAACGCGCGAACCTTACCGTCACCACCGGCAAACAGAGTCGACCCGGCCACAATCAACAAATGCGATGCGTCACACGGGACTCGCCACTTCTCGCACGCCGCCATCTCGCGGCTCAACCGGTCGAGCGTGTCGCCCAATTTGCCGAGCCGTTCGCGCAGCGCCCGAAGCTCTTCCTTGGCAAGGCTCTTCCCCTTCTCCTTGACCTGCTTCGCGATCGTGTTGCGCTCGCCACTCGTGGAATTTCGCTCCCGCGCCAACTCCAGGAACCGGGTGCGATCGAGCATCGATACGGACTTGGCGTCGAGCAGGTACGAGCGACCGTGGGCCACGACCATCGCGTTGCCGCTGAAACTCGCCACCTGATCGGTGTGCCCCGCGTCGGTCGCACTCAGCTGCCCCGACTTGCCCGGGCCGTAGACGAGGTCGTCTCCCGTCAACAGCGCATACGTCCCACCGCCGCCGCCTTTGACTTGGTAGAGCCGCTTGCCGTTCTTGCGATCGAAGACGACCGGCCGTTCACGACCGGCCGGGACGTACAGCTTGCTCGACGAGGCGAGCATGTAACCCTGCGACGGAAGGTCGTTCATTTCTGATCGCCACGTCTCCTTGCCGGTCAACGCGTCGAGTTCGAACAGGTACACGGTCTCGGACGGAAACACGCCCGCCGACGCATACGCCTTACCCTCTTCGACGACGACGCTCGAACGAATGGGCCACAGCGAAATCAGACGGCCGTTACCCGGAACGCGCAAGTCGCTCGGGCCACCCCGGTGCTTCCAATGCATCGCACCGTCGATCGTAGCCAACGAGTAGACATAGCCGTCGTCGGATCCGACGTAGACGCGGCCGGCCGCCACCGTCGGGGCGAGTCGCACCGGTCCCTCGGTGAAGAAGGTCCAACGGGAGTCGCCGGTCGCCGCGTCGAGACAGTGCAGCTGGTCGTCGACGCTCGATCCGAAGAAGACGCGACCATCGACCACCGCGACTTGAAACGCCTTGTCGAAGATCATGCGGTCGCTGAGATCGTAGACCTTGTTGTATCCGTCGAGCTTGGCCGGACCGGGCCACGCCGGGATCGGCGGGTAGGCCGACCGGTAGGTCCACACTTCGTCGAGCGGGAACTCGAGCTGTTCGTCGGTCGCGCCACTTCGCGCGGAATCGTGGCCGTACGCAGGCCAATCCGACGCGAACGTAGTCGCCTCACCAACGGTGATCACTATTGCTAATACGCACGGCGCCAATGCCCACCACTCGCCACGCATCATGTCGTCTCGACGCACCGCCCCGCCTCCAACCGAATTGTTCGCCCCGCACGGGCGGCCATGGTGTCCGAGTGAGTCACCAAGACCACCGTTCCGCCTTGGGCATGATAGGCATCGAGTACCCGCGACACTTCGCTTTCTGCGGCAGGATCGAGATTCCCGGTCGGCTCGTCCGCCAGAATCACGTCGGGAGCGCTGACGAGAGCGCGCGCGAGTCCGACCCGTTGTCGCTCGCCCACACTCAGCTGCCCGGGGCGGTGGCGAAGTCGATCGGCCAACCCCAACTCGGTCAACACCGCCTGCGCCCGGTCAGCGGTCGCGGCCGGCACCGCGCGAACGTTGTCGAGCACGCTCAGGTAGGGAATCAGGTGAAACAGCTGAAAGACAAAACCCATGTGTCGAGCGCGGATTCGCGTGACCGCTGACGTCGACAACGTCGACAACGGCTGGTCGAACGCGTGAACCGACCCGGAAGTCGGACGGTCGAGCCCCCCCATGAGCGAGAGCAGCGTCGTCTTGCCACTGCCGCTGGGGCCGACGATGGCAACGTACTCACCGCGGTCGATAGACACGGAGACGTCATCGAGCGCGACCACCGCGCCGTGCGCTTTTCGCACGTGGTCGATCGTGATCAGGGCGCTCATTGCGGCCCCAGGTTCTGGCTCGGCTCTTGGCGAACCGCGATCAACGTCGGCAGAAAACTCGCGGCGATAGCGAACATCGGCGTCAGGAGCAGAGACCAGCCGAGCAGCGACCAGTCCGTCTTCATCGCCTTCGCTGTCAACTCGAACAAGGTTTGGCCGTAGCTGAGCGCGATCGTCGTGCCGAGCGCAAACCCCAACCCTCCGCCGATCACACCTAAGACCGTCGCCTTACCGAGAAACAGCGCGAGCACGCGGCCTCCGCCGTAACCCAGCGCCCGGAGGACCCCGATTTCGCTGCGGCGATCACGCACGTTGATGAACGCAAGCACGGCGACCATCAGGCACGCCGCCAACGCGACCATCGGCACCAACACGGCCGCTAGCTCTTCCACGGTCTGTCGTTGTCGCGCGCGCGCATCGGCCATGGTCGACAAGTGGAAGACTCGCGCTTCCGGCAACACCGCCGCGAGTTCGCGTTCGAGAATCGCGGCGGGGTTTTCGTCGGCGGTCAGACAGAGACAGTCGATCGCTTTGATCTCGTTGATGCGCCCTTCGAGCGACAAGACCCGTTGTGCATCGGCGAGGTGAGTGTAGATCGTGACATCGTCGGGAGTCGACGTCTTGGGCATGACGCGAGCCACGCGAAACGACTCCGCCCCCAGAGTGATCGTCCCCCCCTTGGTCGCACCCGACGCCTCGGCGATCCGCGACCCCACGTGAGCGGTTCCCGGTTCGACCGCGAACATCATCGGCGACTTCTTCTTGCGCCCCTTGGGAAAATAGGTCGGTGATACGCCGAGCAAGAAGACCGTCTTGTCGGTCACCGTCAGTTTCTTCTTCAGCGTCGCGACCAAGTGGTTGTAGGAGATGTCACCGGCGGCGGCCAAGCGGTGCACGGCGTCTTCCGGAATAGTCAGCTCCGAGTAGCCTTCGAGATAGAACCGATCGAGATCGGTCTCTTTCGGGATAATGCGCACATTGAACCCGATGTCTCGCACGATCCGCCGCGTCTCACGCTCGAACCCATCTTCGAAGAGCGTCAACGCCACCGCCACGGCGGACGCGATGACGATCCCGAACAGTGCGACTGCAGTTCCAACCGAACGAAAGCGAAGCTCGGCGACGATCCAACGAAGTACCGTCACGACCCACGTCCGTTCCGACTGAAGATGGTCACGACACCGATGAGTACGACCGAACCGAGAACCGCGACGGCGATCCACAAGCCGAGACTCACGCTGGACCGTGGGGGATGCGCAAACGGTGTAGCTGTCGACGCGATCTCCGCGGTTGGTGCGGTCGCAGCCTTAGGCCGCGACGCGACGTCCGGTTGAGATTCACCGACGGTGACCTCCCGGTAGCCGACGTCCGCCACGCTTCGTCCGGTAGAGTCGCTCTGATCACCGTCACCATGCCGCTCCCCGTCACCACCCCGCGCCAGAATGCGGCTGATCTCTGCTTTGACCAGCGGATTGCCGGGATCGAACCCGAGCGCGGCCACTGCCGCCGCTTCCGTGTCGGTCGTCCAATCGTGCGGGACCATGGCGCCTTGCATCCACTTCCGGTCGAGACCGCACTCGCAATCGAGTCCGACGAGCGCCAGCCGCTCGACCAAGTCGTCACGCGCTGCACCGGGTACCACCAGCGGGTCCCCCAGCCGTCGCAGACGTCCCATCACCGGAGCGATCACCGCGTCGGCATCGGTCACCTCGATTCCGAGACTCCACATCAGCACGCGCTCCGCGGAACGTTCAGCAAACGACACTGTCACCACGTGCGGCCCGTTCTCCATCGGCTTCGGCAAGGTGGAGAGCGTCTTGTCGATCGCGGTCTTGGATTCCGTGACAATCCGGTGGGCGCGCGCATTGGTCTCGGGATCATTGCCTTCCAAGAGAAACACCACGCTGTGCACGTCCAGCGCCACGGCGAGCGCTCGCCGTCGAGCCGGCGAGGTGATCACCGACTCGATTCGATCCCACGCGCGATCACTCCACGCCGACGCGTCGTCGGACTGGGCAGACTGGGCCCCGAAATAGAGGGGAAGGGTGAGCGCGTCGTCGCCACGCACGAGGCGGACAGAAATCGAATCCGTCGCCCACGCCGGTTTTTCCGTGGGCAACTCGACCGTGACGACGGTATCGGTGAGGTAGGCCGCGCACGCATCCCGCAACGTCCGGCGTGGCTGAATGTCGAGGGACGGGGCTTCGGCCGCGAAGAGCTGCAGCGTGTAGCCGCTATCGCCGAGATCGACGAACGCGACGTCGCGAACGCAGTACTTGCACGCCAGCGCCGGAGTGCCCGTGCCGACCAAGAGCACAACCAAGACTAAAGTACTGACGATCCGCACGAGGCTCTCCCTCTCAGTGATCGTCGGTGCCGTAGATCAACCGCTCGTGCTGGTCTGCGGTTTGGGCGAGGAAGTGGACGGACTTCTTCACTTCATCGTGGTCCGCGTCTTTGATCAAGAAGGTATCGACAAGAACGAGGTGCGCTTCACGGATCGCGATCGCGCCGTAGCGCAATCGGAAGTTGAGAGTCAACGCGGAGCGCATGCGCTGCTCGTCCGCCCCGGAGGCCGGACCCACGTTGGTATAGATGCGCATGATCTCATCGCCACCTTCGGTGACGTACTCGGCGTGAAGCGTTTGCGATCGGCCGCCCGTCGTTTTAATGGTGACCGTGTTATCAATGCAGTCCCAGCCGTTACGCTCACAGACGTCTTCAAAGATCGACGACACGGGTAAACCTCCTGAGGGGCGATCGAGTATCGGTTGGAAAATTCAGCGTGGTGTTCGCGGGGAAGGTACTGCCACGAAGGGCCAAGCGTCAAGCGCTACGCTCGTCGCCGGAACGCTTCTGGTCATCGGTCCCCTTCTTGGGGTCGTCGGTCCCCTTCTTGGGGTCGGAAGGGGCGCTCGGCGCCGTGGGCAAGATTTCGAAAATGACCACCGTCCCCTTCTGATGTCCTTCTCGAAACAGGACCAGCTCCTCGCACCCGTCGGAGTCGAAGTCGGCTGCCATCAAACGGTACCGGCCGAACACTTCGACGTCGTTGCGCCACAACTGCTTATTGTCGGGAGTGAGCATTCGCAAGCAGTACATCTCGCCGCCGTTGCAGTGGGGAGCGAGCCGGTTCACGCGGAAGCGAACCGGGTTCTCGGGGCCGAGCGAGAGTTGCACCATCTCTTGCCGACCGTCGCGAACGGGCGCGCGGCCAAAGTCGGGTTGACTGTACGTGTGCTTGAGCCGGTAGTGGCCGTCACTCTTGTCGAGCGTATACTCGTGGATCTGCAACGATTTCTTACCCCCACGCGCCGCTCCCGCGCCACGCACACGCAACTGGTAACGGCGCGGGCTCCCGTCGCCGGACTTCGGCAGCGCGCGAAATCCGACGAACTCCGGAACTTCGCCCTGAAGGTTGCCGGTGAAGACCCGCTTGACTCGCTGGGCTGGCCAGTCGCCGGTGAAGACGGAGCGAGCCACCAGTTCTTCCCAATACGGCATGAAGCCGTTGCCTTTGGCGCACCGTTCGATGCGCTCTTCGAGATCGCCGTACTTCTTGTCCCGGGTGAAGGTCGCTTCCCCGGAGCGAGGATTGACGGTGAAGGTTTCGTTTTCGAGCACCTTGCGGAAAAACTCGATGGCACGTCCAAAGCCGAGCCGCCGTCCGAGCCAGCGCGGTGTGCGAATGTCGCGGATCACGTAGCGAAACGTGCCGCTCGCCGTCTCCTCGACTTCGACCGGCGGTCGGCTCACCGGCTTCGCGGCGGCCGTTTGCGCCGACGCGGAGCCGATGAGAGCGCCGACCGTCAGCAGCACGCAGCTCGCGCCGATCGCCAACCACCGTAGGGGGTGGCTGGGGCGTCGATTGGGGCACCGATCAGGGTAGCAGTAGGCCGTCATTCGGTTCGCTCTCCTAGCCCGGACTATTCATCAGGCGAAGCCGCGCAGGCTGCGCTTCCCGCGAATCTCTGCGTTACTCCTTCTTGAAGACCACTAGGTCGACTGCGGCGTCGTGCCTGGATCTTCACGGA